>CAZPAH010000001.1:0-89574 GCA_964584495.1 uncultured bacterium
TCATCATCAGGGACAGTCCGGAACCCATCCTTATGGCGAATATGTCGAGGCAGAGCCTCGCAAGAAGATAGATCCCGAGCAGCTTGTCGAGCGCAGCCGGAAGAAACGCCATCACCGGCGCGCGTGTCGGAACGGCTATCGCGGGCACCCAGGAATGAAGCGGCATCGCTCCGGCCTTCGCTATCGCCCCTACGAAGAGAAGAAGAAACGTTATGCTCCCCACGGGGTTTCCAGTAGATATCGAAAGCGCGGAGATCGATAGCGTCCCGTAGAAGATCCACACCATGAGCACTCCGAGCATCATCGCCGCATCGCTGAATCCGAGAACGGCGAAGCATTTCGCCGCCGCCTTCTCGTGTCCCTCGCCGCCCATATTGACGAGGGCGTAGAGGAGAAGGGTCAGTATTTCCCAGAAGACGAGAAGGAGAAGGAGGTTGTCGGCCAGAACGGCCCCCGCCGCAGCGGCAAGGGTCCAGAGCATAAAGGTGTAATAGGAGCTCGAAACATCCTTCTTGAAAAGGTAGCCGAGAGAGAAGAGAATGACGAGGAAGCCTATAACTGCCACGAAAAGCAGGATGAATGCGCTGAAATGATAGAGCTTCAGCGCGAAGTCGAACTCGAGAAGGCCGCCGATCGAGAACAGGCCGTCATCGAACGTCATCTCCCCTATGCCGAAGAGCTTTATCGCCCCCACCAGCATCCATGCGGATGCAGCCAGGGCGACTATGCCCGCGATCAGCTTCCCCTTGCGGGGGATCAACAGCGGGATCACTCCTGCGACGGCCGGCATAACGATTATAAACAAAAGGTCATTCATCTGTTCAACTCCGTAGCGGGAATACTACCCTCGATCTCTACTTAATTTCCAGGCTTTTTCTGATCATCTCCGTTTTCTCCTGGGATAACCGGATCAGGTCTCCCTCGGTCATGACCAGCCTCTCGCCCGTTTGAGCGTCAACCCTGCCGACCCTTTCGGTGCACGAATAACAGGGATCGACCGCCGCCGTTATAAGCCCCGCGTCCGCGACGGTATCGCCCGGAACGCTGTATTCGTTCGTAAGGATGTTGTTGAAGCTCGGGGCCCTTATCTTGTGCCTCATCGGCATGTTCCCGCCGTTAGAGCGGATATAGTGCAGGACCTCGCCCCTCGGTGCCTCGTACACGCCGATTCCCTCTCCGGGCGGCACCTCGCCGATCTCGAGGCAGAGCTCGTCCTCGCTCTTCAACGGTCCCATCGCCTCGAGCTTATCGAGGCACTGCCGGATTATCTTGATCGCTTCGAAATTCTCGAGCTGCCTTACCACGGCCTTGTCGAAGACATCCCCGTTCTTGCATACTATCACGTCGAAGTCGAGCTCCCCGTAGGCGTCTATCGGATGATCCCTCCTGGCGTCGATATCGTATCCGCCGGCACGCGCCGTCGGTCCGAGGGCGCCGTACTCGCGACATTTGGCCGTTCCAAGGATGCCGATCCCCTTCGTTCTGGCATGTATTACGGGATCGTCGAGAATAGCATTAGTAAGCAGGGCGTTTTTCTTCCAGAGCTCGTCGAGCTTCTCGCGCATCCCGGGGATCTCCTCCGGGGGAATGTCGCGCCTTACTCCGCCGATCCTCAGCATCGCGTAATGGTTCCTGTTTCCGGTCACCGCCTCGAGAATATCGAGAACCGGCTCCCTGTATTTCCATGTCCACATGAATACCGTGTTGTACCCTATGAAATGCCCCGCCAGCCCGGTCCACAGGAGGTGGGAATGAAGCCTCTCCAGCTCCGCGATTATCGCCCTGATATACTGGGCCCTCTTGGGAACCTCTATCTGAAGCAGATCCTCCACCGCCTTCACGTAAGCGTAAGGGTGGGAGCAGGAGCAGATCCCGCATACCCTCTCTACGAGGAAGGGAACCTGGTCCCACGTCTTGCTCTCCGAAAGAAGCTCGATCCCACGGTGGCTCCATCCGATCGTTATATCTATATCGACGACCTTCTCACCATCGACATGAAGCTCGAAGAACTCGGGCTCCTCCAGTATCGGGTGGAAGGGGCCGATCGGGATCTTTTTAACCATCTCTCACCTCGTTATAAAACGGCTTGCTGCGCCGGAAAAATCTTAAGGATTCTCGCCTTTCGGGGGCTTTCCCGTCACTTCCTTGAACCTCTCTATCCCGTCCAGCTTTATACGCGACATCTCGTGCTCGTCCTTGGTTTCACGCTTGTGGGGGTAGAAATCGGCCGGTCTCGTATCCGATCTCAACACCGGCCGCAGGTCGGGGTGGTTCTTGAACTTCACCTCGAACATCTCGAATATTTCCCTCTCGATCCACTTTGCCCCCGGGATGACATTGGAGATCGACTCGATCTCCGGGTAAGGCTTCTTGACGAACGTCTTGATGGTCACGTAATAGTGCTCCCTGTCGAAGGGGAAGAAGAACATGACCTCGACGCCGTCCTTGTCGTCGAGACCGACCCCGGTGTCGAACCTGGCATCGAGATCGTTGAAAAGAAAGGACGCGAGATCGACCCAGATATCGTTTTCCGCGTACACGTATATCCTGTCGGCTGAACGCTGGGCCACGCGAACCTTGTCGCCGAACCTGTCTGAAATCCTCTTCTTTACTTCTTCCCTCTCCATATCCCTGCTCTCTCGTACCGGCCGCGGACTCCCGCGCCCTAAAGCGTGTTCAATACCTTCACCACTCCCGCGATTATCGTCTCCGGCTTGGGAGGACAGCCCGGAACGTATGCGTCGACGGGTATATACTTGTCGGCCGGGCCGATGATGTTGTACCCGTCGCGGAATATACCGCACCTGCATCCGCAGGCCCCGACAACGATCACCTTGACCGGTTTCGGCGCCTGATCGTACAGCCTCTTGAGGCGCGGAAGAACATTCCTGGTGACGGGGCCGCTTATAAGGAGAACATCGGCGTGCCTGATGCTTCCGACTAGAACGATGCCGAACCTCTCCACGTCGAAACGCGGCGTCAGGGCGTCCAGGATCTCAATGTCACAGTTGTTACAGGCACCCGTATTGACATGGAAGACCCAGGGTGATTTTTTCAACGCTTTCAACGCCAGCGACATCTAATCTCCTCCGCTGCCTAGTGCCCCAGCACAGCCAGGATCATTGCTACTACAGAAAGAATCAACATCGGCCCCCAGAAAAACCGGACGGCCTGATCTATACGGACCCTCGGATTCGTATTCTTTATCAGCACTATGATAACCACTATCGCCACATACTTGAGGATCGAGGTGAGGATCCTCCAGCCGGCGAACGAAATGCCTCCCCAGAAGATCGTTATCAGAAAGATCGGCACGACGAAGAACATGATCGCCATGTTGAGCCTTACCACGGCCAGCGCCGCCCCGGAATACTCTATATGGGACCCTCCCGCCAGCTCGGTCTCTGCCTCCGGTATATCGAACGGGATGAATGTCAGCTTCGCCTGCGTGCACATTATAGTCACTATGAAAGCTATGGCGCCGGAAAAAGACCCGATCATAACGCCGTGGGCATCCTGCGCCGCCAATATTTTCTCGAACGAGAACGACCCCACCTTGTAGACGGTGGTAAGAATCGATATGACCAGCGGCAGCTCGTAGGCGAAAAGGAGCTTCATCTCCCTGCTCGCGCCCAGGATTCCGAGAGGGTTGCCCGAAGCGCTGGCCCCTATGATCATCGAGATCGCCGGTATCGTCAAAATGTAAAGAACTACTATCGAATCGCCGACGAACGAGGTATTCGGCGAAAGGTTGACCACCCAAAGGATAGTGGATGCAAGGGTGGCGGCCGCCAGCCCGATTACCGGCATAAGGAGGAATCCCGTCTTGCGCGCCTGGGCAGGGATCACGACCTCCTTGCCGAGAAGCTTTACCGTATCGGCAAAAGGCTGATACCAGGGAGGTCCGACCCTCCAGTGAACCCTGGCCGTCACCTTCCTGTCGACCCACGTGGTAAGCAGCCCCACGACCGCGGTAAAAAGGAAACCGGGGAATATCAGAAAATAGAACAGATACCTGGCTATATCCATTGTTCCTCTCCGCTATCGCGCCAACATCCAGCGGGTAAAGTACCGTCCGCCTTCCGCAACCTTCTTGTTCTTCTTCTCCAGCTCCGTGAGCTCCTCGAAAACGAGGGCTCCCGACGTGCACGTCGACACGCACCGCGGATCCTTGCCTTCCTCCAAGCGATCATGGCATAGATCGCATTTAGGGGAGACATGCCACGTGGAGTACATGAACATGACGCCGAACGGGCACGACATGATGCAGGACTTGCAGCCTATGCACAGCTGGCTCATCCTCACGATGGTGCCGTTCTCGTCCTTCTTGATAGCTTCCTGCGGGCAGACCTCGAGGCATAGGGGTGTGTCGCAGTGCCTGCAGTGAAGGGGCATCAGCGCTTTCTCCCCGACCGCCCCATGCTTCAGAAGGCCCTGATCGCGGTGCCCGGCGGAGCAGGCCGCCGCGCATGCCCGGCAACCGGTGCACAGGTTCATGTTGATATATACTCTCTTCTCCATGCTCAGCTCTTCTCGCTATGCGCGCCTATCGTCACCGGAACGGGTCCAAGAACCACTTCGCCGTTTCGCTCGTCGAGCTTCCACGGGAACAGCTTTCGAACCTCGGGGAAATGGATCGTCGCGCCGACGATATTCCCCTCCAGCTTTCCGGTCTTCCTGGCCGTCAGTACTGTTTCTCCACCGTCGGAGGCGACCTTCACGCTGCCGCCGTCCTCTATATTTAGCTCTTCCGCAAGGCTATTTGAAATCATTAGCACCGGCTTCGGGCAGGTCGCGCTCGACCAGTGGAAGTTCCTGGTGATGGAGCCGTCGGCTGCGTGAACCGCCTCGCTCCACGGTATCAGAATCGTTTCCGCCGAATCTAGCTCTCTCATCGCGTTCGAATATGAAGTCCACTCGGCGGCAAGCCCCTCACCCGTTCCATTCCTCGCGGTCTTTCTTTCAACCTTCCCGCCGCCTTTCAGATCGGCGCCCATCTCCGCCGCCAGCGCCAGGAGGAACTCCTCGTCGGTGAACACTCCTCCGGGCGGATCTATAGTTTCTTCCCTCGTTATGTCTTCGCCGGGCGACGGCGATACCGTCCCCTTCTTCTCTATCAGGCCGGCCGCCGGAATCACTACATTCGCCTTCGACGAGGTCTGGCTCCGGAAAAGCTGGGTGGCAACAGTAAACTTCTTCTCCCTCATCGCCTTATCTACCGGTGAGGCCGGAAAGACGGAGAAGAGATCCAGGCCGAGAAGGACCAGGGCCTCGAGCTTCGCCCCCCCGAACTTTTCGAATGTGCCGTTGTTTCCCGCCCCGGCCAGCACCGAGTAAATTCCCCACGTGTTCTGCTGAACGAACTGGGGCGTGAAAACCGATTCGCCCGGGCATATCCTCGTCACAGCTTCGGCCATGATCGCGGTAAGGGCCGGAGAGCGGAACCTTCCGAATATGTTCGAGACGTAGGTTTCGACCTTAGCCGCCCCCGCCATGGAAGCCGCTGCTGCATCTATGTCGTCCTTCCTCACGCCGCCGATACGTTCTATTTCATTCCAGTCTATTCCGGCCACAAGCTTTGAAATCTCGGTTGTAAGCGGGTTCGCGGTTCTTTCGGCGAGCGCCTTCAGGAGCCCCGCGGCCACCGCCGCCTCCCCGCCCGGTTTGCAGCGAAGGTGTCTGCCCGCGAACCAGGCCGAATGGTTCAGCTCCGGGCTGATGACTATCAGCTCGTTCCCCCTGCCCTCGTTCTTTCCACGCAGGACCGGTTTCGCGGTGCATGGATGCTCGCTGAACGGATCGCCGATGAGAAGGTAGACCCGAGCGCTTCCTTCCGGTTTCGTTTTCGCCGGCTTGAGCCCCGAAAGATCGCAGCCGAGCATCGCCCTGAATACCGGGGCGTCGTCCGGCGCGAAGAGCGCTATATTCGACGTTCCAATGACATCCCCGGCGAATTTCAACGCGAGGGCCGCCTCTTCGTTCGTAAGGTTGTCCCCGAGCAGAACGCCTATGCTGTCGCTCCCCGAACTCTCCTTTATCGCGGCAAGGTTCCTGGCCGTCTCCTTAACCGCATCCTCGAACCTGACCCTCTCTCCGAGCAGATAGGGATAATTGAGCCTTTTCGGATGAGTGACGAATTCGATGATGGAGTTTCCGCGCGCGCATAGGGAGCCGCCGTACTCCGACCCTTCGCTCTTGTCCCATTCTATCGAGAGGATCGAATCTTTCGTAAAAATGGGCTCCCGCTTCCCCCCCTTTATTATCACCGGGCAGGACAGCGAGCAGAAGGAGCAGTTAGTATGTATATCACTCATAAACCGTTTTTCTTCCCGGGCCGCCGGCGACGCGGCGCCCCAAAGCAGCCAACCTAGCCAAAAACGTTCGGAACGTGCTTGATCTTGTCATAACACATGTCGGGTCCGTCGACGCAGAGATAGTAGTGACCAACGTTGCAGCGTCCGCATTTACCCATCCCGCAGGACATCTTCCTGTTCATCGACAGGTAGATCTGCGGGGGCTTGTAGCCGACCTCGAGAAGCTTGAGCGTCACGAACTTGAGCATGATTTCCGGACCGCAAGAGAGAGCGTAGCTGTCCTCGATATTTATATCGAGATCATCGAGGATCGTGGTCACAAGGCCGACATGCCCGTCCCACGAGGGATGCGGCACGTCGATCGTCGTCTGAAGCGATATGTTCGGCGCAAGTCCTTCCCATTCCTCGTACTGCCTGCGGAAACTCAGCTCCGCCGGTTCCCTCGCACCGAACTTGATTACTATCTTCTTGTATTTCGAAGGATCCTGGAAAAGAGCGTAAAGGAGCGCGCGCATCGGAGCGAGGCCCACGCCGCCGCCGACCACGAGCACCTCCTTGCCCTCGAGCTTGTCCAGCGGATACCCTTTGCCGAACGGCCCTCTCAGACCGACCTTCGCGCCGGGCTTCAGCGCGTGAAGGGCGTCGGTGATCTTGCCGGTCTTAAGGATTGTGATCTCCATCTTATCTTTTATTGCCGGATCGGAGCTCGGAGTGAAGGGGGCTTCGCCCTCTCCTGGAACGGTCAGCTGCATGAACTGGCCCGCCCTGAATTCGATCGGTTTAGCCGGTTTCAGGCAAAACGTCTTGATCGTAGGGGTCTCGGTGATAATTTCCTCTACAACCGTATCTATGGGATAATACGGGTTTTTCATACCCTTCTCTCCCTCACTTGGCAGCTTTCATTTTGACTTTACGGAACACATCGCGCATATCGATACCCGCCGAGCAGGCGTCTATGCACCTGCCGCACCCCGTGCAGAAAATCGCCCCGTGGCTCAGGACAAGGTAATCGTATTTATGGTAGAACCGATGCTTCACCCTGTCGCTCAGGCGGGGTCTCGGCGTTCCCATTCCGGCCATCCTCGCGTACCCCGTAACCTGGCAGGAGTCCCAGGAGCTGATCCTGCTGAAATGCTCCCCTCCCTCTTTACGGTCATAGAGAAGGAAGCAGTAGCATGTCGGGCAGATATTCGTGCAGGCCCCGCATTCCACGCAACGGGCCGCCTCGGTCGTCCAGATCGCATCGGTCAACATCTCCCTCAACGGTTCGGTCATCGCCGACGCCTCAGGGAAATCCTTGTTGTTCTTCTCGAGCTCCTCTATCACCTTCGCGCGGATCTCGTCCCTCGCCTTCGCCTGCCCTTCGCGGGGCTCGGTGAAGAGATCCGAGTTTTCCTCAATAATCTTCTCGCCCCTCGGCGAGCCGGCCTCCACCAGGCACCCTCCGCCTATCTTCGAGATATTCAGATCGTAGCCCTTCTCCGGGAAAGGCCTGTTACCGATTAGGTTGCAGAAGCACGACCGCGAGCATTCGGAGCAATCGGCGGAGATCACGATCATCTTGTCCCTGCGTATCTTGTAGAACGGATCGGTGAATTCCCCCTCGATCTGGACCTTATCGACCAGATCCATGGCGTACAGGTCGCATGCCTTGGCCCCGACCACCACGAAAGTGGGGCAACTTTCATCAGGTTCCAGCTCGTCCCCCGCGTCCGAGGGATATTCGGCCACCTTGGTCCGAAGAAGCTGAGCGAAACCCTTCAGAGTCTCGACCGTCCTGTATCCGTCGAACGCCGTGCCTTCGGGAAGGGGGAAGGATTCGGCCCTCTCCAGGTGGAGCTTCCCCGAATCTTCGTCCCGCACCGGCACAAAAAGCTCCCCCTCGCTGGAGAGCTTTTTCAAAAGCCTCTCGAAATTTGTCGAATCGATAAAACGCATCAATATCTTTTCTGTTTTTGAGTTGCCCGCCGCCATTCATGCGGCATACCTATTCGACTTATGACGCATTTTCAGCGCCGGAACAGAAGCAATCTTCCATAGTTCTGTAAAAGTGTCAAGGTAATTTTTTCAAATTTTTTACGGAAGGTGCCGAGGGCCCGGCGTCGTCGGTCGCATGCCGCCCGGAGCCTGTTTTCGTGGCGAATCTCCTTACATCCCGTCCGTCTTCTCGGCGAGCAGCACCTTCACCTTCTCCTCGAGCGCTTTTCCCCGCAGGTTCTTGAACCTGATCTTCCCCTCGCGGTCCAACAGGAAAGTGGCCGGTATGGAGCTTATTGCGTAGACCTGCCCGACATGAGACTGCCACCCCTTTCCGTCGAACACCTGCCTCCAGGTTATCCTGTTCTCGGCTATATAGCTTTTCAGCCTCGCGCCGTCGTTATCCAGAGATATGCCCACTATCTCGAAGCCTTGTTTCCCGTACTCGGCGTATACCCTTCTGACGTTCGGCATCTCTTGTCGGCAGGGCGAGCACCAGGTCGCCCAGAAATCCAGAAGAACGACCTTGCCCCTGTATTTCGAAAGCGTCAGCTCCTTCCCGTCCAGGGCCGTCGCCGAAAAATCTATCGCCGGCGAGCCCACGACGAGCTTCTTCAATGTACCTATCCTGGAAAGCGCCATCCGCGAAACCTGAAGGATCCTGGGATCGACATTCTCCCCGGAGGCAAGCTTTTCCATCTCCGCGCGGGCCTTGTCGAACTCCTCCATGCCGAGATAGATGTCTCCGAGGGTATACCGCGCCGCCGCTTCGTCGCTCCGGGATTTCTCGTAGGAGGCGGCCAAATACGATTCGAGATGTTTAATCGCCTCCCCGTTTCTTCCCGTTTCCCTATACAGCTGCGCAAGATTCAGCTCGGCGTTTCCGCGCGCTCCAGAGCCCGGATATTTCCCGATGAATTCGAGCAGGGATCTTTCGGCGAATCCTATAAATTCCTCCGACGGCATCGCTTTCTGTTTCCTTCCTAGCTCGGCCAGGAGCTTCTCGAGCTCGGCGCCCGCCTCGTCATTGGCGGCCATGGCCGCGGCCGCCAATGAGGCGGCAAGGGCGAAGAATACTATCAAAGATACTGCCTTGCGCATATTTCCTTCCTTTCAATAGACCGGGGTGCACCGTTATCACGGCGCACCCCAACATTCGAAAAATTATTCTAATACGGCTATTGCCCGGCGCTTACGACCCTGACCGAACCGCGGACGAGAACCTCTATCTTCTCGTACCCTTTGTAGTTCGTATAGAAGGTCAGAGTTTCAACATACTTCCCCGTCTCGGAGGGGGGCCTTACCTGGACCTTGCACTGGAACGCCTTGCCGGGTTTTATCTCCCTGACGTTGACGGTGATATTCTCGCTGCTGGGAACGACCTTGAGCACCTTTAGCGAATCGCCCCTCGACGCGATGATCGATACCATCTTCTCGAAAGACTTGCTGGTACCCTCGGGCACCTGCATCTCGCGTATGAACAACACGTTGGGCTGCACTTCCACGTCGGGCATTATGACAATCCTTACGGGCACCTCTTTTTCGGAGACCCTTTCGAAGTTGGACTTCACTATCAGATTCACCAAATAGTTCCCGGGGGGTATGTCCCCCTTAGAGCTTATCTTTATCCTGTACTTGCGCCCCGCCTCGATCGTCTCGAGATCGGCTTTCAGCTTGTCGATAAGTATCTCGGAATCCTTGCTCTTCTTGGACCATTCAAGTCCGGTAAGGTTCACCGGATCATCGATGGTTATCGTGACGATCGATTCCATGTCGATCTTCTCGTCCACGAATCCGTTGAAATTGAGATTCCTCGAGAAGTTAAAGACCCTCTTTACCATTCCGGAGACATTGAGGACGACTCTTGCGTTATCGGGGTCGTTGGTCTTCACCGTGAAATTCTTGCTGAAATGCCCCGGCGAAATCTTGTGTCCCAATATATTGACGAATATTTTTCCTTCCTTCCCGGGAAGGATGACCTTATCGAAGTCGGCCACGGAGCAGCCTCACCCAGGGCGAACGTTAAGTATTTGCAGCTCATCCGTCCCGTTGTTGCGTATCACGAAAGTATATTTGATGTCGGTGCCCTCGAAGAAATCGCCCAAGTCGACATTCTTGCTCTTGACGAACATCTTCGGCCCGCCTTTCGCGCTGGCGCTGCCGATAAGGCCCGACGCCAGGGCGATCAGGACGAAGACGGCGATTAATCCGATTGCTCTTGGGCTGCAGAGATTCTTCATTTTTTCCTCCAATTAAACAAACCCCAAACCCCGCCGGGGAACCTTTTCCTTTCCCGGTCGTTACCGCCAGGGGGGTTCGGGATATTCACCGTACGGTTTACTATTATAAAAAAAAGGCGGGTGACAGTTCCAGAAAAAAATAAAAGAACGTTTCGAAGGGCGCCGATATGTCGGCCTTATTCCCTTTTAGTTGAACCTTCCCCCCTTTTTTCTTTTAATTGCCGCGGTTTTTCTGTAGATTATCCCTGGCACCGGGATAAATGCATCCGCTTCGCGCGGACCTGCCCTGCGCCGTACGCCCGCAGGGCTTCCGGTGGGAGACCCCGGCCGGCGGCGGAGATTTGTATAAAAGGAGTTGCGAGATGCCTCTTTACAGCGACAAGGTAATGGATCATTTCATGAACCCGAGAAACGTCGGCGAGCTCGATCTCCCCGACGGAGTCGGCGAGGTCGGAAATCCGGTCTGCGGGGACATGATGACTTTCATGATAAAGGTCGAGGACGACAGGATCAAGGATGTCAAGTTCAAGACGTTCGGCTGCGGCGCTGCTATCGCCGTCTCGAGCATGGTCAGCGAGATCGCGATCGGGAAAACGCTCGATGAGGCCATGGCGATCACGAACGATATGGTGGCCGAAGAGCTCGGCGGCCTCCCTAAGAACAAGATGCACTGCTCCAATCTCGGCGCGGACGCCCTGCATAAAGCGATCGAGAACTACAGGGAAAGATTGAAAACAGGGGAGCCGGCACCCAAGCCGACGAGCCATCCGGTGGAGAATAAGGACGAAACCTGCCCGTTCTGCGACGCCGAGATCGAGGATTCCCTCCCCTTCTGCAAATCGTGCAAGACGGAGCTCTTCCGCTGTCCCGAATGCGGCATGGTGGCCGACAGGTCGAAGGACTCCTGTCCCCACTGCGGGGCGCGGCTGAGCCCGGCCGACGGGAAATAACGCCGTTAGGGGGGCCCTCGTGCCGGCAAGAGAGCTGAAGGAAAAGATCTACCGCCTCCGGAAGGAAAAGGGCGCGGTAATCCTCTCCCATAACTACCAGCCTCCCGAGATCCAGGATATAGCCGATCACCTGGGCGATTCGCTCGACCTGAGCAGGCTCGCCTCCAAGCTCGACAACGGAGTAATCATATTCTGCGGCGTTCATTTCATGGCGGAGACTGCGGCGATCCTGTCCCCGGAGAAAAAGATAATTCTTCCCGATCCCCTGGCCGGATGCCCGATGGCCGACATGATCACTCCGGAGGGACTCGCCGCTCTCCAGGAAAAACACCCGGGCGCTTTAACGGTGATGTACGTGAACTCCACGGCCGAGGTGAAGGCTATGACCGATGTCTGCTGCACATCCGCGAATGCGCGCGAGGTGGTGATGTCCCTGCCCCGGGAGAACGAGATTATCTTCGGTCCCGACAAGAATCTTGGAAGATGGGTGGCGGAGCAGACGGGGAGGAAGCTGATCCTTTGGGACGGCTACTGCCCCTCCCACCAAAGGATCATGCCTGAGGAGATCCGCGCCTTGAGGGACAAATACCCCGGGTGCATCGTGATGGCCCATCCCGAGGTGAACCGTTACGTCGCGGCGGAGGCCGACGTTCTCCTGGGAACGGGCGGGATGATCGCCTACGCGGGAAAGAGCGATGCCGAAACCTTCATCGTCGGAACCGAGCCGGGAATGGTCTACCGCCTCGAGAAGCTCTACCCGGCAAAGAAGTTTATTCCTGCCTCGAAAAACGCGATATGTCGCAACATGAAGAAGATCACACTCGAGAAGGTCCAAGCCTCGCTCGAGACGCTCGGGCCCGTGGTCCGAGTGCCGGCAAAGATCGCCGACCTGTCCCGAAGGGCGATCCTCAGGATGATCGAGACGGGCGCCTAGCGCGAATATCGTTTGACACGAATCGCACTTTCATTTAAACAATGACCGGAGCCGGATAACATTCCGGGAAAAATGTTCGTTTTTCCGATCGAGAGGAGAAGGTCATGAAGAGAACCCTGGTCATCGCGCTCGCCGCCGCCGTCCTGCTTTCCACCGTCCCGCCGGTAACGGCGGGAGAGACAGGCGGGAAATATTCGTTCAAATTCGGCGGTTTTTTCAAAACCGACATGATCCTGGACAACGCACGCGTCTACCCCGGAGACTACGCCCTCTGGATGGTCGACTACAATGAGGACGAGACCGCTTTCTACCTTACCGCCCGGGAAACAAGGCTCGGGTTCGACTTCGCCTGGGATGATGAAAAATTCAAGACAACGGCGAAACTGGAATTCGACTTCTACGGAAGCGGCGACGAAAACAAGGCCCAGCCGATGATACGCCACGCATACATGAAACTCTCGAAAAGCAACTGGTCGATTCTCGCGGGACAGACGTGGGACGTAATCTCCCCGTTGAACCCGAAGACCGCGAACTACTCGGTCCTTTGGTGCCAGGGCAATATCGGTTACAGGCGGCCTCAGGTACGTTTCTCCGCCTGGGGAGACATAGGAGACGGGGCAAAAGTATCTCTCGATGTCGCCCTCGCCAGGACGCTCGGTTCCGACCAAGACGCCGACGGTCTCGATGACGGAGCGGACGCCTCCATTCCCTCGATCCAGGGAAGGCTCGGGCTAAACTCGAAGCTCGGCGACGAAGGATCCATGGGGGTCGGCGTGTCGGGCCATTTCGGCCAGGAGAAATGGGGCCCCGAGGATTCCACCTCCACCGACTCGTGGTCGCTCAACGCCGATCTTTCGTTGAAGGTAAACTCCAGGGTCTCGTTCGCCGGGGAGTTCTTCACCGGCGAGAACCTCGGAACGTACCTGGGCGGGATATACCAGCGGGTCGACCCGCTCCACGATCCTCTTCCGGCGGTAGGCGGCTGGGGGATGATCTCGCTCAAGCTTCACGACAGGGTGACGTTCAACGGCGGGTACTCGTTCGACGACCCCGACGAAGCCAAATACCTCGTGCCCGCCGACGGCGAGCCCCATACTTTCAAGAATCTCAACTCGGAGATGTTCGGTAACTTCTTCATAGGGATCACCGGCAACGTCACGGCGATTTTCGAGGCGGCCTATATGAAAACCGAATACATGACCAGGACCGACAACGGTTCCTCGATCACCGATGCGACCGCCGATTACGACGGGCTCAGGCTTCAACTCTCCCTTAAAGCCGATATAAAGTGAAAGGGAGCGGACGGACCGGAGCCGTTCGGAAAAGAATGATCCTGCCGGGCACCTTGATTTCAAGCCCTCCGGACTCCTTTCCGGAGGGCTTTTTTTTCGATCGGATCTCAACGGGCTTCACGGGCGGGCCGGGTCCGGTCAGCCGGGTCCGGCGTGGAGCTCCTCGATCTCGTAGCTGTACCCCGCCTCTATCCTCGTTTTTCCGCCAAGGTAATTTCCTATAAGCTGCCCGCAGTTGCTTCCTATATGGTTCTCCTCGAGCTCCCCGATGCTGAGAACGACCCGGTACCCTGCCTCCTCGAGAGAAGATATAATCCTCTCTCCTTCTTCCCCCGGAAGCGGCAGGCCCCTCACGCCGCTCTCCCGGGCCCGCCCGGTAGGATTCACCGGCGTTATCTTCACGATGAAGACCGAGGGATCGAAGTGGCGGAGAAGCTCCTCCGCGCTGACAGGCATCCTCTCGGCAAGGGCGAAGTTCAGCGACACCTTCCTCCCCCCTCCTCCGTAGATCCTCTCTCCGTAACGCGCGATCCTCTCGAGGGACCACTTCGGCGTCGGTATGAGCCAGTCGCGCATACGTCGGTCGGTGGTGTGAACCGAAAATTGGATCTGGAAGCTTTCCGCGTACAGTTCCCTTTTGATATCGAGCAGCCGGTCGAAGAAACGGCACTTTCCCTCGGGGGCTATTGTAGATATCGCCGGCATCAGCCCCGGGGCATCGTACCTGCCTGGAAGGCTCTCGAGAATATCGAGGACCGCCTCGTTATAGGACGGCTCCCCCATCCTTGCGAACTGGATCTTGAATTTCTCCACCGGCACTATGCGGTCGGGGAAGCGTCCGGCTACCATGTAATCGATCTGCGCCGCCATCTCGTCGGCCGAAAGTCTGCCACGGTAAGAGTCCGCCGCATCGCAGAATCTGCACCGGCACGGGCAGCCGTACAGGGTCGATACTATCAGCACCCATTTTCTCTCCCTCGGGATCGGCGGCTGCACCGACTCCACGAACTCGATATGCCTTCCGTTGGAACCTTCCGCCATGTATACCGTGGCGATATCTTCCCTTCCCGCCTTTGCCCTTACCTTCAAGCCTTTCCTCCCGGCGCCGATCCATCGTCCCTTTTCCGGTGACGGCGGCCGCCATTTAAATACGCGTAAATATTCATCGCGGCACGCATGCCGTCACCGACCGCTATCGATACCTGCCTGCTCCTTCCATTTACGACATCGCCTACTAGATGGAGGCTCCCCGCGCCGACCAGCGAATCGACAAGCCCCTTGACCCCGGGACCGAGAAACGAAACGCAGGGATCCCTACCAACGGCGAAAAGGAGGGCGTCGGCCGCCAGCTTCCGGCTTCCGGCCGGCCCGCTCAAGCCTAGTATCAGCCTCTCCCGCTTTCCGGAGCCGGCCTTCGAGACCCCGAGCAGCCCGGCGCCCGCCATCACCGAGATCCTCGCATTCTCCTCGCACCTGCGAAGAAGCATGGGCAGGCACTTTGGCGAACTGCTCCTGCAGACTACGGTGACATCGTTGCGCCGGGAGAGTGAAAGGGCGTAATCGAAAGCTGCGTCCCCTCCCCCGATGACGGCGACCTTCATTCCTTCCCCTGAAAGGAGCGGACTGGCCTCGAAGTGCACCGCTCCCACTACCTCCCCGGGCAGCTCGAGTCCCGGCGCTTTCGCACCCCTCGTCCCCGAGGCTATCACTGCAACGGAAGTCTCCAGCACGCCCCTTTGCGTAACGGTTCTGAAAAAACCGCCGCCGTACTCGAGCGAGACTACCTCTTCCGTTCGCAGGCGGGCTCCGGAGCTTTTCAGCTGGGCGGCAAAGAGCGCGGCAAGCTCGCACCCCCTGATTCCGCCGGGAAATCCCGGATAATTTTCCACCAGATATGCGTTGGCGACGAGTCCTCCGGGCGCGCCCCCGTCGAAGACGGTCGTCTCGATACCGAAACGCGAAAGCTGAACGGCGGCCGTTATCCCGGCCGGCCCGGCACCGATCACGGATACCCTCGCCGCAGCCTTCTCCGGCTCGCGCCCCCCCACATCAACCCCCTCCCCCACCGCCCAGGGCGATCTCTTTCTCAAGACCTTCCACGATGTGGCGGCACAGGACGGGATCTGCGAATCCGTGCGACAGGTTGCGCAGCGATGCCAGATGGAAATCCTCGTTATAGGTGGCCGTTCCATCGATCGGCATCAGAACGCCGAATCCCCTGACGAAAGCCGAGCGTGCCGTCGTCTCGCAGCAAAGATGGGTCATGACCCCCGTAATCACAACCTGCTCAACCGCCCTCTCGCGAAGCCTCTCTTCGAGGTTCGTCCCGAAGAAAGCATCGTACTGAGTTTTTATTATCGTCTCGGTTCCGCCTATGATCAGCTCCGGGTCGAGCCCCGAGAGACCTCCGCCCTCCTCTATTATATCGCTCCACCAAACTCCGAGCATCCCGGCGTCCTTCTTCGTGTTCAAGTGCCGCGTCAGGATGACGGGCAGTGAGGCTTGAAGGTAGAGGAGTATGAGCTCTTTTATACGCGGCAGGATCGCCGGTCCGCTGGGAACGAAGGCGTGGGATGCTCCGTCGAGGAAGTACCGCTGCATGTCGAGAACGAGCAGGGCCGAGCGGCCGGCGACGAACCCCAACCGTTCTCTCCCTTGCTTCTCCAATTTTCCGAGAATCCTCGAAGCCGCACCGTCTATATCTTCTCCTGTGAAATATTTCTCTTTCATCCCGCCTCATGCAAGCGGGGGAAGACTGTCCATCCCCGCATCCTTAGCTTCCCTCCCGATGATCTCCGCAAGCCTCGATTCCACGGCCCGGTCTAGCCGCTCCGGCTCGTGCTTCTCGAGGATCCCTTCCACCACCACGGCGGCGCGGGCCGCGGCGTCCTTTTTGCCGCCCGCGTGCCATTCATCGAGCGATCCTCTCTCTATGACCTCGCCGGGGATGTAAACCTCCCGCCTGTACCATTTCCTTGTATGCGGCAGGGAGAGAAACTCCTTCTTCTCGAGCCCCTCGATAATATACGGCATCGCCAGCAGATCGTCCCTCAGCTCGACCCCATCGCACAGCCTGAGGGCCATTCCGCAGATCTCGTTATCGAGGACCAGCTTCTCCAGGGACTGGCACGACTCGAAATCGAGCATCCCCGGGCCCGAAATATTATTCACTCCGGAGACCGCGGCGACTATCGCCCCCATCGCCGTCTCCATCCCCGCCTGAAAATCGACGGTCTTCGAATCGCTGAGCGCCATGTAAGCGTGGGTCGGCAGGCCGAGGTACTTTCCGATCTCGGCATACGCCCCGTCTATCATCATCGTCTCTATCGCCCCCATCGGCGTCGTTCCCTTGCGCATGTCGAAACAGGCCGGCGAGCCTCCATATATTATCGGAGCTCCCGCCGATGCGAGCTGGTGGATCGCTATCCCGCTGAGATTCTCGGCGCAATGCTGCGTCACCGCCCCGGCGAGGGTCACGGGCGATGTCGCTCCTGTAAGGGGCATCGAGACCAATTCGGCCGGAAGCCCCGACTTCGCGCAATCGATCAGCGCCTGGCATGTCAGATCGCTCCACATCAGCGGGGGAGAGGGGCAGCAGTCGAATATCGCCATCGGTTTTTCCCGGAGCTTTGAGCCTCCTCCCGCGACGGTGGAAAGCATCTCGTGCATTACGCCGAACGCTTCCACCTTGAACGTTCCCGTCACCACCGGCTTGATAGAATGGAGAAGCGCTATATAGAGCCTGTACCTGTCCGCTATATCCTCCGGAACGTCGCCCGGTATCACCCCGGTAGACTGCGCAGCGTAGCCCGGGAGGGCGTCGGTCAGCGTGGCGAATTTCACAAGGTCCGCCGTAACGGGCATTCGCGCCTCCCCCTTTTCGTGGTCGAAAATCCTGAGGGCGGCCGATCCGGGATTGAAATGGATCCTGTCCCCTCCGAGATCCATCACCTTCTCGCCGCGCCTGTTATAGAGGGCGACCTCCGAGGGCGCAGTGCCCAGCCCCTTTTCCACAAGGTCCGCCGGTATCCGAACCCGCCCCTTTTTCCCCTCCACCTTTCCCCCCGCGCCATCCAGAAGCGCGATCGCCTCTTCGTTCTCGACGAAGATCCCCACCTTCTCCAGGATCGTCACCGCCTCTTCTACTATTCTCCTCCTCTCCGCCTCTCCAAACCATCCGACACGCGGTCTAACGCTCATCCGGCGCCTCTCTTTCCTTTCAACAATTCAATCCGTCCTGTACCGGCACGATTCGATGTCGCAGTTTCTGCACGAGTTCTCGCTTCTCAACCTCGCCGGATTCTTCGATATGTCTATCGCGAAAGATACCGATTTGCGCGGTATCATCATCCCGCTTTCCGACAACGAAACGCCGATCCTTTCCGCCGGTAGAAGCTCGAAGATAGCCCTCTGCTCCCCGATGTCCCAGTTTCCATACCCCGGGCTGGCCCTGCACGATGTTTTCAACCCCTCCCCGGCCGCCTCCTCTTTTATCCTGTCGTCCATATACCCGGCCACCGCTTCGGCGGCCACCGATCCGGCCGAATCCAGCACTACCGCCTTTACGAGCTCGCCCGAATCGGCCAGCTGCGTGACCATCCTCTCCAGCTTTTCTCCTATCGTGCAGACGCAGAATGCGACCTTCTCCAGCCGTTCGAATATGGTGGATCCCGGCAGGTCCCTGCCCGCCGTCACCTTGTAAATCCCTTTCGGCTCGATCAGGTCGAGGGCCGCAAGGACCGCTTCATCCACCTCTCTTCTCACCCTGGCGCCGTGGCGCGCCATCACACCCTTGCTGCTTCCGAGAAGCCGAGCCATCTCGATCCGGTCTATATCGATCTTGAACCTCTCCAGGATTACCGGCTCCATATCTTCATCTTCCCGCCCCGGACAGGGCATCCCGCACCGCCGCGATGAAACGGGGATCGGTGCCGCAGCATCCTCCCACCGCGTTCGCCCCGGCTTCGACGATCTTCATCATGTCCGAGGCGAAATCCCTCGGCTCCTGCCTGTAGAATGTCTTTCCATCATCGATCTCCGGCAACCCGGCGTTAGGCTGGAAGAGGAGCGGCGTCTCCGTCAGCGATCTGAACCTTCCGGCTAGGGGCACCATGTCCCCGCTCGAGATGGTGCAGTTGGCCCCTATCATCTCGGCTCCTTCCGGCGGCAGGGCTTCCGCCGCCCTCTCGGGCGTATCCCCCACGAGGGTGAAATACCCCCGCGGCTTGAGGGCGAAGGTCAGCTCTACAATAACCGGCTTGTCCGACACCTCCTTCACCCCTCTCAGCGCCTCGATCGCCTCCCTCATGTCGTACATCGTCTCCACGAGGAAAAGATCCACACCCCCCCGATCGAGGGCCTCCGCCTGCTCCCTGAAAGCCTCCCTTGCCTCGGCTGCGGCCAGCTTCCCCATCGGCGCGAAGAATTCCCCGGTGGGTCCTATATCGCCGGCCACGAAACGGCCGGCCGCGCCGTAATCGTCGACCGCCTTTCTCGCCAGAATCGCCGCCTTCTCGTTGACGGCGGCCGCATCCATTTCTCTTCCCGCGGCGGAGGCGGACATCTTGATCCTGTTGCCCCCGAAGCTGTTCGTCTGTATCACTTCGGCCCCCGCCTCGAGGTAAGCCCCGTGTATAGCGGAGATATCGCCCGGCCGATCGATATTCCACCTCTCCGGGATATCCCCCTCGCCCAGGCCGGCCGCTATAAGCATGGTTCCCATACCGCCGTCGAACAGGATCACCTTCCTCTTCGAAATTTCCCTGTATCCGTTCTCCATGACCTTCCCGCTCCCCCCGCGACTCGTTCGCGGCCGCACGCCCTTTACCCGTTACCCAT
This sequence comes from uncultured bacterium, assembly GCA_964584495.1. Classification (GTDB taxonomy): domain Bacteria; phylum Krumholzibacteriota; class Krumholzibacteriia; order Krumholzibacteriales; family Krumholzibacteriaceae; genus CAZPAH01. The sequence goes on from CAZPAH010000001.1 coordinate 19,546, forward strand.
CAATTCCCTTAAAAGCGAGACCGCCGATACCGCGTCTCCCGCGTACCCGTCCGCTCCGATCTCTTCGGCCCACTTCACGCTGCACGGCGCCCCCCCTACCAGCACCTTGACCCCTTTCCTCATCGACCGTTTGGAGAGCTCTTCAATAACCCTCTTCTGCCCCGGCATCGTCGTCGTGAGCAGGGCTGAAACCGCTATGCAATCGGCCCCGATCTCTCCGGCCTCATCAACGAATCTGGCGACCGGGACATCGGCGCCCAGGTCCTTGACCTCGAAGCCGTTCGCCGAGAGCATCGTCGAGACCAGCGTCTTGCCGATATCGTGGATATCGCCCTCTATCGTGCCTATGACCACCTTTCCCGCACCCACGCGCCCGGTAGAGCCTTTTTCGAGCTCCGGCTGCAGGACAGCCATCGCCTTCTTCATCGCCTCCGCCCCCATCACAAGCTCGGGAAGGAAGAGCTCTCCTTCCTCCCAGAGCCTCCCGACCTCCCTTATTCCGGAGGCGAACCCGTTCTCGATAACCTCCAAAACGGGCATACCTCTCTCTATCGCGGCCCCGGCGAGCTCAACGGCTTTCTCCGCGTCTCCCTCGATAACCGCCCGCGAACATTTCTCCAGGTGTTCCTTCATCAGATCTTCCTCCATGCTTGGTTATAGTAGCTTTCTATCAGCTTGACGCCCCAATGTCAATCGCTCACGAGGTCCGGCTGCATTAGTCCTGTAACCGGAGACGGTTCGGTGGTATTCTGAGCCCGTCCGGGTGGTTGAAAAACCCGGGATATGCCTGGAGGATAGAGATGAAAGCGATGATACTGAAAAAGATTTCTCCTATCGAGGAGCGGCCGCTGGAAGCCGTGGACCTCCCCGTGCCCGCTCCGGGGGCGGGGGAGATACTCCTGCGCGTTTCGATGTGCGGCCTCTGCCACACCGACATCCACACGATAGAGGGAGATCTCGATCTTCCGACCCTTCCAATAATACCGGGCCACCAGATCGTGGGCACCGTCGTCCGGAGAGGCGAGGGGGTCGACTCGCCCGTGGAGGGGACCAGGGTGGGCTCGGCATGGCTCAACAGGACGTGCGGCGTCTGCCGGTGGTGCGCCGCCGGGAAGGAGAACCTCTGCGCCGACGCCAGGTTCACCGGTTTCCACGTGCACGGCGGCTACGCGCAGTATACCGTTCTTCCGGCCGATTTCGTATATCCCATCCCGGACGGTTTCTCAGACAGGGATGCGGCGCCGCTGCTCTGCGCCGGGATAATCGGGTACAGGGCGTTTCGTCTAAGCGGGATAGAGCCAGGGGGGACCCTCGCGCTCTACGGCTTCGGCGCGAGCGCCCACGTAACGATCCAGATCGCCGTTCACCGGGGCTGCCGGGTACTGGTTTTTTCCAGGGCCGAAAACCACAGGAGGCACGCCGTCGAGCTGGGGGCTTTCTGGGTGGGGGTCTCGGGCGATATGCCCCCGGTCAAGCCTGACGCCTCCATCATATTCGCTCCGGCCGGCGGTCTCGTGCCCGAAGCGCTCGAAGTTCTCGAAGACGGGGGAACGGTGGCCCTCGCCGGCATAACGATGACTCGAATCCCCTCCCTCGACTACGAGAAGCATCTCTACCACGAGAAGGTCCTGAGGAGCGTGGCCAACTCTACCCGGGATGACGGATTCGAGCTTGTGAGGCTGGCCGCCGAGATCCCGATAAAGACAGAAACGACCCTGTTCCCCCTGGAGGAGGCTAACGAAGCGCTTTTACTGATAAAGGAGAGCCGAATATCGGGGGCTGCCGTGCTGGAGCTACCCCGGGAGGATTGAACGGCCGGACCTCGAGCTCCTGCCCGCCGCCCGCCGAACCGCCGACGGCCCGAGAACCTTTAAGCCCCCGGGTTACCCCGGGGGCTTCTTATTGCGGAACGAACAGGGGGTTAAGGCCGGACGCCCCGGTATCCCAACATTAGATCACCTTACCCCCTTGAAGGCCGACCAACTAATAGGAGGTGGCGTCCGGCCAAAATCAATTCGCCGTAAATCTCCTTTCAAGCTTGAACCTGGGCTCGATGTCGACGGGCACTCCGCCGAGCTTTTTCAGCGATGCCGCGACATCATCCCCCATCAGTCCGTATTTCTCTATATACTCTGTCGCCCCCTCGTAATCTCCGAGGGCCTCCAGCATGAGAATTTCCGCCGCCAGCCCGGTAACGGCCTCCCTGACCCTGCCGAAATCGACCGACCATCTTCCGGTCTTTTCGTCCTGAAGGTAGGCGCCCTTATCTTTCATATAATTGAATATTATCATGTTGGCCTGCCCGTGGGCTTCTTCGGCCCCGAACCTAACCGATCGAAAGAAGCCGGCCAGGAAGGTGACGGCTGCTTCCTTCTCGAAGCGGGGACCGTAAAACCCCTCATCTACAAGATAATAAAAATTGTACTCTCCCACAATATCTGCTTTCGCTTCCTCTATTGTTGAGTAAGTATTGCTGAGTTCCTTGTTCACGGTCGATTCCGTTCCGTCGGCGAGGGTTATCCTCCCCGGTCCGAGGCCGTGCGAGAATTCGTGAAGCAGTATATGGTTGAAGTACGCTTCGAACGTCACCATCGGCAGCTGCTTCGGATCGATCAGCTTCTCGGCGATAGGCATCAATATCTTGTCGAACTTGGCGTGGCATATGTTTCTCAACATCACCTTCTTGCACCCCTTTGCCTCGCGCACCCTCTCGTCGTTCGGAAGGTTGAAGGCTAGCGTCTGAACCCCCGCCTTCGTGTCTCCCGCCGAGAAGAGCTCGTCGACAACCGAGATCGGCGAATCGGGCCCCCTGTTCAGGTTCTTGTGAATGTCCTCGATCGGTAGATTCTTCTCCATCTTTATAAGGTACCCCTTCAGGCCGTCGAGCCTGCGGCTCTCCTCGGGGTCGCGTACGCAGATGAAAGCCTCGAAGGCCGCCTTGTAGTTGAAAATATTATCCTCGTAGACCTCGTACGGCCCGATCGTGACGTCGAGAACGTTGTCCTTTACGTCCATCCAGGCCATGTCGCTGTCGAAATAATCGTCGTTCAGGAACGATTCCGCCCTGAGCCGCAGGAAGTTCGCCAGCGATTCGCTGGTCGTGAGGTCGGCCGCTTCCCTCAGGTATCCGGCCGCCTTCTCGAGGAGCTTTCCGTATTCCTTAGAATAGGGCACGGCGATCAGCGAATCACCCGACCGCCTTATCACGGTGAAATTGCTCTCGAAGCTCGCCGCATCTCCGGGATGCTCCTCGATCCATTTTTCGAATTCGCCCCTCGTCATGTCGGGAGGATAGAAGTTGGCTCCATCGGGCTTTTTGCCGGTTCCATAGAAGGGCCTGTTATCCTCGAGCCTGTCCCACGGGCCGAAGTTTATCTTGAATAGCCTGCATAGGTCCTTGTCGCCCTTCTTTTTCAGCTCCGCCCTGACCTTCAGGTTATCGGGAGATACCTGTATAAGGAACAATTCGTCCATGACCGATGCGGCCATGTACAGCTTCTCCAGTGCCGCCGTTTCCCTATCGTCCAGCAGCTGCCAGGGAACCTCGATGTCCACCGGAGCATAGGCCGAGAGCTCTTTTTCCACCTTTTTATCGGACATGCCCTCGATCTTCCCCCCCTTCGGGCGGCATCCCGCCGCAAGAAGCATCACGATGCATATGACGGGTAGAACTGTTCTGGCTCTCCTCATTTCCGATCCTTCTCCTCTCCCGTCCCTCCGCGCCGTATTCATTAATTCTAAAATGCGCATCGAGGACCGTGTCCGGATGATAAATTATCTCTCTCGGCTTGGAATTATCGCAGAGGCCGGTCGAAAGATCAAGGGTCACCGCCCTCTCCCTCATCTCCAGCTCCAGAAAGGAGCTTGTGGATCTCCCATGCGAGATCTTCCATCGAATAGGGTTTCTGGATAAAGTCCACCCTTCCGCCCTTGATCAGGTCCTCGCCGAGCGAAATCCTGTTGTACCCGCTCGAAAGCAGCACGAAGACATCGCTGCTCTGCTCCCTGATCTTTCCCAGGACATCCTTGCCGCTTCCGCCCGGCATCACCATGTCCAGGATGACCATGCTCAACTCGTCCTTGAGCTCGTAGTAGCGCTTCAGCCCCTCGTCGGCGTCCCCGGCGGTCACGGGCCTGTAACCGAGCTTTGTCAGGATTTCGACGCCCAATTCCCGTATCAGCTCCTCGTCGTCTATGAGAAGTATCAGTTCCCCGTTTCCCGGGGGCACCTCGCGTCTCTCTTCTCTCGCCTCCACGTCCGGAAGGCTCTCCGCGCCGGCCGGCAGATAGATATTGAAAACCGTTCCGCTTCCGACCTCGCTGTAGACATTTATCAGCCCCCCATGGCTGTCCATGATCCCGTAAACCATGTTCAGCCCCAGCCCCGTACCGTCGCCACGCTTCTTTGTGGTGAAGAACGGCTCGAAGATCCTCGCCCTCGTCTCCTGATCCATTCCAGTTCCCGTATCCGAGATCGATATCTTGACGTAGTTGCCCGTTCTCATGTTCCAGCTGAGCTTCGGGAAGGTCTCGTCCAGAAAAACGTTCTCGCTCGAGATCGTCAGCTTACCCCCTTCGGGCATCGCATCCCTCGCGTTGAGGCAGACGTTGAGAAATCCCTGCTCGAGCTGCCCGGCCGCCCCCATGATCGCCTTGAGCTTCTTCTCGAGGTTCATCTCTATGATGATCCTCTTGTCGATCGTTCTCTCCAGCAGCTTGACGACCTCCCTGAGAAGCACGTTGCAGTTGACCGGCTTCTGCTCCGGGGAGCTGTCCCTTGAAAGCGTCAAAAGACGGTCGGTGAGGGCCGAAGCTTTTCTGGCCGCTCTTTCGATTATCTCCAGATATACCCTGAACTCATGATCCTGGGCGACGAGATCCATCATGAAGGTCGTATACCCGAGGATACCCTCGAGCAGGTTATTGAAATCGTGCGCTATCCCCCCGGCCATCTCCCCGACGGTCTCCATCTTCTGGGAATGTTGCAGGAGCTCCTGGAGATGTTTCTTCTCCGTGTTGTCGAGCAGAAATTGGAGATACCCGGTCACCACTCCCTTTCCGTCGACACGGGGGGTCATGCTGAATGTGATCTCCTTCTCCGTTCCATCCTTCCGCCTTATCCTCATCTCGAGATTCTTGATGACCGCCGATCGGGATAGAGCCCCGTCTATTTCTTCCCTCTCGTCGTTAGGATAGAGCCCCTGGGGGGCCGTTTTCCCGAGCAAGTCCTCGAGGGTATACCCGGTGATCTTCTCCGCTCCGGCGTTGAACACCCTGTACCTTCCGCCGGGGTCGAGAACGGCTATTCCGATAGCGTCGTTTTCCAGGACGGACAGCGCCAGGCCTTTCATTCCGTCATACGTCTCCGTGACGGTATCCGGCGCCTCGGGCACAGGTCCTGGCTTCTCGCGCGCTTCCCTCGTTCCCATTTCCGGTCACTTTCCGGCCATCGGGCCGCTTATCTTCACCGCCTCATGCAGAACACGAGACATATCCTTCAGCCTGTAGGGCTTGACCAGGAAGGATATGGCCCCCTCGTTCAGGATCTTCTGGATAACGGAGTCTTCGCAGTATCCGCTCGATAATATCACCGGCAATTCCGGATCGATCTCCCTCAATCTGTGGAACGTCTCCTGCCCGTTCATCTCGGGCATGACCAGGTCCAGCAGCACCAGGTCCACCTTCTGCTCCCCGACTATCTCGATAGCCTCGTATCCGGAAAGCGCCGTCGAGACCTCGTACCCGAGCTTCCGCAGCATGTCGGAGGCGAGGCTGAGTATTATCTCTTCGTCGTCCACCACCAGCACCCTGCGTGGTCCGGCCGAAACGCTTTCCTCCGCATGCACGGCCGCCTCGAGATCCCTGTCGGTCACCGGCAGGAACACCTGCACCTCCGTTCCGGCGCCCACGTTGCTGGACATGAGCATCCGCCCCCTGTGCCCCTCTATTATCCCGATCGATGCGGGTATGCCGAGACCCTTGCGGTTCTTGTCCTTCTTCGTCGTGAAAAACGGGTCCGCCGCTCGCCTGAGCACCTCGGATTCCATTCCCGCTCCATGATCCTTCACTATTATCCGGATATACTCCCCCGTTTTCATCCCTTCCTTGAAGGCGGGGTGGTCCCTGTCCATCCTCTGATTTTCTATCGAGATATTAATGACCCCCCCGTTGGGCATCGATTCCCTCGCGTTCATGCAGATATTGAGAAAGGCTTCGTACATCTGGGCGGGATCCCCCTCTATGTTGATCATCTCCGCCCTGCTTATCCTTGAGACCGAGATATGGTCCATCGGGAGAATGCAGCTCCTCGTGGCGCGGGCGAGGACCTCCCCGACATCCATCACCTCGAGATTGTACCGACCCTTTCTCGACATGGAAAGAAGCTGTCGGGTGAGCCTCGTCGCCCTGGCCCCGGCTTCCTCTATCTTCCTCAGCTGCATCACCCTCTCGTCGTACTCCGGGAGGGAGTTCCTGACGAGCGAGGCATATCCCATCATCGCTCCGATAAGATTGTTGTAGTCGTGCGCCACTCCGCCCGCAAGGGTGGCGACGCTTTCAAGGTGCTTTCCATCGAGAGCGTTCTGCTCCAGCATCCGGCTCTTGCTTACGTTTTCCAACGTGCCCTGTATGGCCCTGCTTCCCTTGAAATCTATCGAATGAAGATGTATCTCTACTTCCGCTCCCGATGCGGCCAGCCTGTATACATGGTAGTACTTTTTCGGTGGAGCGTCCTCCTCGTGCAGGAACCTTTCGATCATTCCATGGAGATCCGCCGCATCCTCCCCTATCAGAAAATCCTCCAGCCTTCCCCCCTTCACCCTCTCCGCGGGCGCGCCGAGAAGATCGGGTAGCCTTTCGCTGAAGAACTCCAGCCTCCCGTATGTAATAAGGAAGAATTGGCGCTCGCACGTGTCGATCAGCGCCTTGTACTTGCTCAGCTCCTTGTCCAGTGCGCGGATCTCCAGCCTTCGCTCCACCGCCAGCGCCAGCGTCTCCGAGAACTTCCCGATCAGCTCCTTCTCGGTTTCCGTGAAATCCCCTTCCGGGGTGAGGGCCAGTATCATAAGAGGCTCGCCCGAACGGTTTCTCTGGCTGATGAGGGTCGTTTTACGGCTTCCGTCGTCCTCTATCTTTCTGAAGATCGAGGCGAACGTGTCCTCGGCTAAGACCATCTCCTCGGCGAGCATCGTCAGCATCGCCTCCACATCATGTACCCCGAGAGTAACCGGCTTCTTCGTGGAAAAAACCGTCTCGAGCCACGCGTCCACCTTCCGCGAGCTTCCGTTCTCGTAAGAGAATCCCTTCAGGTAGTGGAAATTGCCTTCCTTCGAGGATACGGTTCTTATGGTGGTCCGCATGCCCTTGAGATCTCTGATAACGATCGCCGCGTGCTGTAGATCGAAAAGATCGATAAGGTAGTTTGAGACGGCGTTCAGGGCATCATCGATAGATTCCTGGGCCAGGAGGTTTTTACACATGAAGATGGCGCTGTCAAGCCCCAGCATTTCCCTGCCGGAGCGGGGTTCGCTCTTGCGGCTTCTCCCTGCGGTCGCCTTCTTGCTCTCTTTTCCCCCGTTGTCGTGCAGGCCGGATTCTTTCATCTCTCCTCGGTCCCCGCGGAAAAAGTGATATCCTCCGGGTTACCCTTCCATCACATTGAATCAGATCGACGGCCTCCCGGTCAATAACCTTTTATTTCCGCATCCCCTACCGAGCCTCTTGGTAGCCGGCTTAAATCCGAAAAAAACGGGCGCCCGGAATGACGCCCGTCCATTCTTTCGATTTCATCCTCGTCCCGGCCGAGGGGTCCGGTGCCGGCTACTTCAGGGAAACCATGTCCCCCGTCTCGAAGCCGCTTCCTTCCACAGCCTCCACCGTCGTGATCCCATCCTCCACCTCGGTGGCCTTAACGACGCCCACGTTCTCGTAGAGAACCTTGAGGATCTTGCCGGTCTTGGGGTGCTTGACGACCTTGGTCCTGCGCTTTACCTCGAAGACCATCCCATTCTTTATGCCAAGCTCGGTTCCCCCGTCTATGAAGAGCAGATCGTCGGCGGTGATCAGAAGCCCCTGCCAGGGCCGATTCGCCACCTGCTCCTCGAGCTTTTCTACGATTCCGTTGATAACCTTCCGCGTCGCCTTGCCAACAACATGATCGTCGAATTTCTTCTGGTCTCCGAAGCTGAACTCGTTGGTCGAGAGGCCCAGCGAGCGCGAGGTTTCCTCCTTGGTCACAGCGTCAGCCCAGAGCACCTCGCCGGTGCCGATATCGATCAGACGCAGGTCGACCGCCACCCGTCCCGTGTACGAGCCGACGCCTGCCCTGCCTCCCAGCTTCTTAAGGGCTCCTCCCGCCTTGCTCTCCTTGTAGCCGAACTCTGTTATGGTGGCTTTCACAAGAATATCGCCGATCTCGAGCTTCTGCTCGACATTCGCGTTGGGGTTGGCGAGATCGGACATGCTCAGGTTCTTCTCGGCCAGCAACTCGTCGAGCGCCGCGCGTTCGAAAACGCGGAACTTGCCAGTCTTGACAAGCGCCGTGATGAGCATGTCGGCCATGCCGGTTCCGGGATGCGGGCCGTGGTACCAGGTGTGCTGGGACTTATCCACGAACTCGCCCACGATGACGCGGAACTTGATCGCCGGTTCCTGCGCCCCGGCGATCGAGGCCAGGGCGGCCGTGAGGATCAGAGCCGCCATCAGGCTCAAAGAGATTTTCTTCATCGTTCAACCCCTCTCTCTATTCCGGTTAAAAGAAATCAACCCGCCTCCGTTCGGCCCGCCGCGCACCGCCCCACAGGGACCAGGTCCGGCTTTTCGAACAGGGCGCTTATTTACAATCCCGGCTTACTGCAGCTCTTCGACCTTTTTCTTCATCGCCTTCCAATCGAAGCTCTTCGCTATCTTCATCCCCTCTTCCTCCTTGATCCCCTCGAAGGTCAGGATGAAGACTGCGCCTTTATCTTTTTCGGGGGTGAGAACAACCGTTATTGAGCCCGTTTCATCATCTTTTTCAAACAGCAAATGAACGGGGAACCCGTCGATCTCCTTCATCTCGAGCTTGCCTTCCGACGACTCGTATTTCATCTCTCCCTGTCCCCCGTATGCCCCCGCCATCGAGCCCTGCCCTATAGTTATCATGGCGCTGATCTCGTTGTCCCCCTTCTTGTACGTTCTCATCGCCTGGACCATCTTCATCCCCATCATGTCCATCTCCATCCCCTCGGGATCTTCTCCCTTCCATCCCTTGACATCTTTCAGAAGCCCGTAAAGCTGCTCGTGTTTCTCCGCGTGAAGGTCCGCCGGAGCGACCGCCTGGAACAGAAAAACGACGGCCAGCGTCAGGGCCGAAAAGAGCGTTGCTCTAAGCATTCGAATTCCTCCCGTTCAAGAAAACCCCCTTATTTACAGCTTAAGATACCTTGCCTTCGAGAAAAAATATTACACCATTCCCCAGCCGCAATAAACAAAAAAGTTGCCATATGAAACTATCTTCTTGCCGGCCGGGCGGTTCCGCCGATCCGTCCGTGGGAAACGGACGTCTCTCCCCCGGCTGGCCGAAACGGGCCCGGGCCAGGGATAAAACAGCTTGACGCTGACGCTTCGGCGTTGCTAGGTTTCATTTGCGGCCTCGTAACTTTCCCCCCGGGGCCGTCCGAGCGAGGCGCCCGCCCGCCGGTTTTCGAACAGACTGGAGGCGTTATGGATTCGAAGATGATCAAAAAGATATATGACAAGATAGACGGTTATGCAGATTCGATGATAGAGTTGCAGACGGGCTTGACCGCTATCCCCGCCCTCGGACCGGAGAACGACGGAGAGGGAGAGGCCGAAAAGGCGGCGTTTCTCGAAGAGTGGCTGGAAAGAGAGATCGGATTCGATATCGTCGAGCACTACGATGCCCCGGACGACAGAGTCCCCTCGGGCTCGAGGCCGAATATCATAGCAATCATGAAAGGCTCTTCCTCCGACAGGAAGATCTGGGTCATGGGACACATCGACGTGGTCCCTCCGGGCGACCTTAATAAGTGGGACACCGACCCCTATAAAGTTGTTGTCAAGGACGGCAAGTTGTTCGGCCGTGGTACCGAGGATAACCAGCACGGGATCGTCATTCCCCTCTTCGCCCTCAAAGCGATCAAGGAGCTCGGCTTCCCCCTGCCCTACGACGTCGGGGTGGCCCTTGTCTCCGACGAGGAGACGGGAAGCGGACACGGCATAGGATACCTGCTGGACAAATGTGCCCGTTTCGGCAAGGACGATTTCATTCTCGTCCCCGACGCGGGCGAGCCGAGCGGGGCGATGATAGAGGTGGCGGAGAAATCGATCTATTGGCTGAAGGTCGAGACTAAAGGGAAGCAGTGCCACGCCTCGACCCCCGCGGCGGGAGTCAACGCTCATTTCGCCGCGGCTAACCTGATAACGCGCCTCGCCGCTCTTTACGATATTTTCGATCTTCGCGACGAGGTTTTCGATCCACCGATATCGACCTTCGAAGCGACGAAGAAGGAGGCGAACGTACCCAATATAAACACGATTCCCGGTGACGACGTCTTTTACCTCGACATGCGCGTGCTGCCCGGGATCGATCTCGCCGATGTCGATTCCGAGATAAGGAATATCGCCGATGGCGTGGAGAAGGAGTTCGACGTCAAGATAACGACATCCTCGGCGCAGAAAGAGGTCGCTGCGCCGGCCACCGCCGCGGACGCTCCCGTTGTCAAGGCGCTCGCCGCGTCGATAAAGGATGTCTACGGGATCGAAGCTCGTCCCATGGGTATAGGGGGTGGCACGGTCGCGGCATTCTTCAGGCGCAGGGGGTTTTCAGCCGTAGTCTGGTCGAAGATAGAGGATACCTGCCACCAGCCGAACGAGTTTACAACGGTCGAAAATATGGTCGGGGACTCGAAGGTTCTCGCCCACCTGTTCATGCAGGGGTGATTCAACCCGGCAGGACCAAAAGCCTGGTTTCGCAAAGCTCCCTAATCGCGTACCTCAACCCTTCGCGGCCGGTCCCCGATTCCTTCACGCCACCGTAAGGCATCCTGTCGACCCTGAATGTCGGTACATCCCCCGCGATCACCCCGCCGACCTCGAGTTCCTCGAAAGCCTTTCTTATCCTGCCGAAATCGCGCGTGTATACCCCCGCCTGCAGACCGTACTTCGAGTCGTTCACGGATTCGACCGCCTCGTCGAAATCGTCGTACCCGAAAACGGCGGCGACCGGCCCGAAGACCTCCTCGTCCACCACCTTCATCCCTGCGGCGGCGTTCCTGATGACGGCCGGCTCGATGAAAGCGCCCTTTCTGCGCCCGCCGCAGACGAGGTTCGCTCCCCCCGCGAGCGCTTCCTCTACCCAGCTCTCGACCCTCACCGCCTCGCCCTGCGTAATCATCGGCCCGATCTCGGTGTCCTCATCCTCGGGATCTCCGGTCTTCAGCGAGGACACCCTCCCGGAGAAATCCTTAAGGAAATCTTCCAAGATGCTGTTGTGAACGAATACCCTCTGAACCGATATGCATACCTGCCCCGAAAAGGCATATGCGCCGGTCACTATCCTTTCCAGCGCTCCGGGCATATCGTCCCAGTCTTCATGCAGGATGACGGCGGCGTTCCCGCCGAGCTCGAGAGTGACCCTCTTGTCCCAGGCCTGCCTTTTCAACGCCCAGCCTACCGGCGCGCTCCCGGTGAATGTGACCTTGCGTATCCTTCGGTCGGAGCAGAGTCCGGATGCCTCCCTCCCCGTCATCGGCAACACGCTCAGCATTCCGTCCACCGCCCCCGCCGAATCGATCACGTCGGCCAGCATGAGAGCGGTCAGCGGGGTCTCGCTCGACGGTTTCAATATCACGGGGCATCCCGCCGCGATGGCGGGGGCGATCTTGTGCGCTACCAGGTTCAGGGGGAAGTTGAACGGTGTTATGGCCAGAACCGGCCCAAGGGGAAACAGCCCGGTTATCCCGGCCTTTCCCCTTGTCGCGGGGGAGACGTCGAGGCGTATCACCTCTCCGGCGATCCCGCCGCACTCCCGGGCAGCCTCCCTGAAAGTCATCACGGCCCTGGAGACCTCCCCCCTCGCATACTTCATCGGCTTGCCCGACTCCCGGGCTATCATCCGCGCGAACTTGTCGGCCTCAGCCTCCAGACCGAGGGCCGTTCTCTCAAGCAGCCCCTCCTTCTCGTAAGCCGGCATCTTCCTGGAAACGGCGAACGCCTCGGCAGCTTGGGAAACCGCCTTCTCTATGGATTCCTGTCCCGGCCTGAGGGCGCGCCCCACGATATCCCCGCTGTACGGGGAGGTGACGTCGAATATTTCCCCTTCGTGGGACCATCTCCCACAGAGATAACAGAGCTTTTCCATAAACCTCCCGCTTTCTCCAAATAGAATGTTCCCTTTTTACTGTTCATAATGGTACAATACATCGAAACTTGTTCCCGTGGGAGACCGCCATGTTCACGAAAAACCTTTTTTTCCTGGCCGTTTTCCTCGTCCTGAGCTATCTCTTTTTCTGGATCTGCGTCGACAACGGTTTCTGGAACAGTTACGACTACGTTTCCCTCGAGAACAGCCTCCTTATGAAGGAGAATCTCTCCAACGCCTTCAACAGCCGGGACCCCTTCAAGTTTCAACCCCTTGTTTACAGCATTCACTATCTCCTGTTCAAATATTTCTTTTTCGACGCCAGAGGGTACTTCATTTTCAACATACTCCTTCACGGATTCAACTCGCTGCTCGTTTTCCTTCTGGTGAAGACCATCCTGAAGGACCGGACCGTGGCTTTTCTCTCGGGTCTCCTCTTCGTTTTCACCGTCGGGAGCTATGGCAAATCGATAATGATAGCTTCGGGGCTGGAGGATCTAGTCATAACGTCGCTGACGCTTCTCACGATGATATTCTATTTCAAAAACGAGCTCGACAGCGGGGGTAAGATAGGGAGCGTAAAATATCTTTTCACGCTTCTCTTCTTCGTCGCCTCGATCTTTACGAGGAGCACCAGCTTCTCGATACTCGGCGCCTTTCTGGCTTTCAACATCTTCTTCCGTTCTGAGACGGGTAAACCCGCATTCCACGCGGGCTTCATCATTCTCCTGTGCATCGCGGTCGTCTCGCTGGTAATCAAGACCACCGTCCTGCACTATTCGCCGCCCTTCTACACCAGGAACCCGGGTGCGCTGAAGTTCATCTTTTACGCTTTCAAGAACGTGATCAACTATCTCGTCAGGATGATATTCCCGATCCATACTTCCAACCTTGTCACCGATAGCGGGCCGGCCGTAAGGTTCATCTACCGTTTTGCTACGGAGATAAGGATTCTCATAGCCCTTACCGTTCTCTCCTACTCGTTCTTCGGTTTCGTTTTCGGTAACAGGGCCATACGTTTTTTCATCGCATGGACCTATATCATGGTCATCCCCTTCGCTTTCTTCCAGTTCCCCAACGACTGGCTGAACATCCGGCATCTCTATCTTGTTTCGGTGGGATTCGTCACGGTAATATCGGCCGGGGCCGTCTTCTGCTCCAGGCTTATCGCCTCCCACAGGTGGCGGCGTTTCGTTCCGTTCGCCGTGCCCGTCGCATTCATCGTCCTGTCCAGATTCATAGTGGTGCAGCTCGACCACAGCTACGAGATTAAGGCCGCCGCCGCCGCTACCGACGAGTACAGGAAGGCCCTGACGGAAAAGTTTCCATATGTAAAAGACGAGGACGGGGTGCTGGAGATGATCGAGCAGCCGCCCCGCTGACCCTCCCAGCGCAGACGGCTCAGACAGGCCGGATCTTCAGCCTTTCTCCTCTCTCGATCCTTCCGAGATCCCTCTTGCTGATCCTTGCGCGGAAGATCATATCGTTTCCCTCGACCCTGCGATCTATTATCCTGGCGCTCTCCTCGATCGCCGCAATGATCTTGCCCTCGCCGGCCGACACCGTCATCTCGACCTCGATACCTGTAGAGTCGATCCGCCGACCTATCAGCTCTAGAAGCCCGTCGACGCCGTCTCCTGACGCGGCGCTTATCATCACGGCCTCCGGGAACCGCTTCCTTATCCTCCCCGCCTCCAACCCCACGGCCGGCATGTCGCACTTGTTAAAAACGAGTATCGACCTGGCCTGAATCGGGGGCCGGCCCGCGCCCCCTTCCCCCCCAAGAACCTTTTCGAGAACCTTTTCGACGATTTCTATCCTTTCCTCGTAAGATTCCGATGTCGAATCGACGAGATGCAGCAGCAGGTCTGCTTCCTCCACGTCCAGGAGGGTCGCGCGGAAGCTGGCGACCAGGTGGGCGGGCAGCTTTCTTATGAACCCGACCGTATCGGTGAGCAGAAAGGTTTCCCCGCCGGCCGAAACGCGTCTCGTCGTCGAGTCGAGCGTGGAAAAGAGGCTGCCGCTCTCTACCACTCCGCTCCCCGCGATACGGTTGAGGAGGGTCGATTTCCCCGCGTTCGTGTACCCGACGATCGTTACGTTGAATTCCCTCTTCCTCTTCTTGCGCCTCTCCGCCGCGCCGCGGTCGATCCTCTTCAATTCCTTGCCGAGATGGGATATCTTTTCCCTTACCTTCCTCCTGTCGACCTCGAGCTGTGTCTCGCCCGGACCCCTCGTGCCGATTCCGCCCGCCTGCCGCGAGAGATGATCCCACAGCCGCCTAAGCCTCGGGAGGGCATACTTCAACTGGGCTATCTCCACCTGGATCCTGGCCTGCCTCGTTCTAGCCCTTCGCGAAAAGATATCGAGTATAAGCTCGGTTCTGTCGATGACGTTTATTTTCAAGGCGGCTTCTATATTCCGCGCCTGCGCCGGAGAGAGATCGTCGTCGAATATCACGAGATTGGCGCCGTTGCCGGCGATTAGGGCCGAGATCTCCTCGAGTTTTCCCTTGCCGATATAGGTCGATCCGTCGATGCGCGTCTTCTGCTGAATGAGGCGGCCGATCACGTCCGCGCCCGCCGTCTCTGCGAGCTGCTTCAGCTCGTCCAGGTTCTCGGCCTCTTTGGCCAGACTCGATCCCGGGAGTTTCACTCCTACGAGAAACGCTCTTTCTTCGGGGGTTTTCGCGGTCTGTGTGAAGAAGGGCATATCTACCTGAGAAGGATCACTCTCTTGGTAAGGGACCTCTCGCCCGTCTGGAGCTTGCAGTAATATACTCCGGGGGCCACCTTCGCTCCGTTTTCATCGAGACCGTCCCAGCTCGTCGAATAATCGCCGGGGTGGAGGAATCCGTCGTCGAGGATCACCCTCACAAGCCTCCCCTTGACATCGTAGACCCGCACCGTGCTCGTCGCCTGTTTCCCGTTGTCCGCCCCGCCGGAAGAGAATCTCGAAGGCTCGTAGACCCGCAACGTGATATTGAGATTGTCGACGAACGGGTTGGGGTACAGCCTAAGGCTCTCCCTGGGCAGCCTGTCCGGAGAGAGCGTGTCGTCCCCTCCAAAAGCGGCAATATCCGCCTCATCTATCCGTGCCGAAAAAATCGTTCCGTCGCTCAGCTGGCCTTCTATGCTGAAAGATCTCTCACTGTCCAGGGCCGCCTGATCTATCGGGATCATTACCCTGCCGCCGGCCGTCTCGTTCGCCTCGGTCTGCTCCCCGTTCACCTTGACCCATTCGACCTCCTCGTCCGCCCCTCCCGGGATGCGGATCGAGATGGCCGGCCGGCGCCCCTCGGGGAGCCATACGGGTGCGAGGCGGGCTTCGGTCCGGACTCTTACGGCCTTTCTCGCCGGAACGACCCACCTGCACGTCTCTCCCGTCTCCTCGACAATTCCATTGAAGGTTTCCCGCGCCATCCGGATGTTCTTCGCCAGTCTTCCCGGGCTCCTTCCGAAGACGATCGCCCAGTCGATACGCACCCTTCCGCCGGGATGAAGCCTGGGCAGCCTTTCCACGTGCTGTACGACTGTAAAATCTCCGGAAACCGACCGAGAGCAATCGAGTCCTCCGCCGGACCCGCTATTTCCTCCATTGCCGGCATTTGCGCCCCCTTCGGCCCTTGCCGCCCCCGCGATTCCCCATCTTCCCCCGCTGTCGCCGTTATCGTTCCATATGGAATCGGCGGCTTCAGCCGATTCGTGAAGCCCGGCCTTATAGCCTAACGGAGAAAGATCGGGCGCCGTTACGCCGAGCATAACGACCGCCGCCAGATGGGAGTCGGCAGCGGCGTCCTGCGCTACGACGTATTCCTTCTCGCCGTCACGCAGGAAAAAGAAGCCGTCATCGTTTCCCCTCTGCAGATCCTCCCTGCGTCCAATCCGGAAATCGACGAACTGCGCGAGATCGAGATCGATGATATCCGGCGAATCGTCGCCTCCTGGTCGATACTCTATATCCGTGGTGAACCCGACGAAGTCCCTCACATGCCCGTATCCCCATGTGTAGCTCCGCTGGGTTATCGAGATTCCCGTCCCCGGGACAAACCCCCTCGTCACCATCATCTCGTCGCCTACGGCTGCAAAATCCTCATCTATGAGCCCATCGCCGTCGTTGTCGAGTCCATCCACCGCATCCTCGTCGACGGCTCCGTCGCCGTCGTCATCGGCCTCCGGGTTCGGATACCTCTTGCCCCCCTCGCACCCCTCGCAAAAGAGCCCCACACCGCCCACCGGCTCCACCTCCCACGGGAAAATCTTTATGACACCCGGCACGCCTTCCAGCATGAACCTCAAGCCGAACCCGCCGCTTCCCAGGAACTCGACCCCGTCCTTCCCCGGCCAGCTGAGTCCGTTCCCGCCGTCGCTCCGGGCCTCCCCCAGGGAACAGTTCCCGGAAACGGTGAGCGAGACCCTTCCCCTTCCGTGCACCTGCGCCTCCGGCCCGGCTTCGCCTGCAGCGTCGGAACCCAGACCTCCCCCGACCGCCACGGCGGCCGATACCGCCACCGCCATAGGAAGCAGATAATTCATTATTCCTTTAGCGCTCACTTCTCTTCTCCGACGCCCTCGTCACCCTCGACCCCGTCCCCTTCGGCCTGGTCCTCGGCGATCCCGCCGTCTTCGCCTTCATCTTCATCCCCGTCATCTCTCTCCCCCGCTATGAGCGTGACGTCCACGACACAATCCCCTTCGTTGAGATTGATCACCCGCACACCTTTTGCCGGCCTCCTAATTAGCGATATCCCTTGAACGGGGCAACGTATTATCATTCCGTTCTTGGTGATAACCATAACCTCGTCGGATTCGACGACCTCCTTGACGGTTACCAGATCGCCGTTCCTCCCGCCAGTCGGGATGCAGACCACACCCTTGCCCCCCCGCTTTATATTCCTGAACTCCGATATCCTCGTTCTCTTCCCATATCCCTTCTCGGTCACCGAGAGGAGCTGCGATTCCCTCTTCACGATCACCATCTCGACGACCTCGTCGTCCGAATCCAGCGTAACACCCTTCACGCCCTGGGTCGCCCGGCTCATCTCCCTCACGTCCTTCTCCCTGAACCTGATCGCCTTGCCCTTGCGCTTCGCCAGGATTACGTCGTCACCGCCGGAGGTTAGCTTGGCTCTTACCAGGCTGTCCCCTTCCCTGAGAAGGATCGCTATTATCCCTCCCCTGCGGGGGTTCGAGTATGCGGAAAGATGCGTCTTCTTGACGAATCCGTCCTTCGTGGCCATCATCAGGAAAGCGTCCTTTTCGAAGTTGCTCACCGGTATGAAGGCCGTGATATTCTCCTCTCTCGACATCTCGAGGAGATTCACTATCGCTTTCCCTCTCGCCAGCCTGCCGCCCTGCGGAATTTCATGAACCTTCAGCCAGTAGCATTTACCCGCGTCGGTGAAGAAAAGAATATAGCTGTGGGTGGAGGCTATGAATATCTGCTCCACGAAGTCCTCTTCCTTCAGCCCCTGGCCCGTAATCCCCTTTCCTCCCCTTCGCTGGCGCTTGTATGTCCCGATAGGTATTCTCTTGATATAGCCGGTATGAGTGATCGTTATGATCATGTCTTCTTCGGCTATCAGGTCCTCCAGGTCGAATTCGCCCTCGTCGTCGACTATCTCGGTCCTTCGCTCGTCGGAGAACCGTCCTTTGATGTCGTCGAGCTCCTCTTCGATGATTCCCAGAAGCCTGCTCCGGTTCTCCAGCACCGATTTGAAATATTCGATCTTCTGAATGAGGGCGAGGTACTCGTCCTCTATCTTCTTCCTCTCGAGGCCGGTGAGCCGCTGAAGCTTCAGGTCCAGTATCGCCTGAGCCTGGATCTCCGTCAGCTTGAAGCTCTTCATCAGGCCGTTACGGGCTTCGGCCGGTGAGGCGCTCTTCTTGATCAAGGCAACTATAGCGTCGATATTATCGAGAGCCACCTTGTACCCCTCCAGCACGTGAGCCCTCTCCTCCGCCTTCCTCAGGTCGTACTTTGTCCTCCTCGTGACCACATCCACCCTGTGCTCGAGGAAAAGCGACATCATCTTCTTGAGGTTCATCACCTCGGGTTTGAGCATGTTCAGCGAGAGAAGGATCACGCCGTACGTGATCTGAAGCTGCGTGTGCTTGAAAAGCTGGTTGAGAACCACCTTGGGGTATGAATCTTTCTTGAGATCTATGACTATCCTGAGCCCGTCCTTGTCCGACTCGTCCCTTATATCCGATATCCCGGCGAGATTGCCCGCCCTGACCAGATCCGCGATCTTCTCGATAATAGAGGCCTTGTTGGTCTGGAATGGAATCTCGGTGACGACCACGCTCGTCTTCCCGCTCTTCTGCGTTTCGATGTTCGCCTTCGCCCTGAGCGTAATCTTTCCCTTCCCGGTCTTGTACGCCTCCTTGATTCCCGCCCTACCGTAGATGATCCCCCCGGTGGGAAAATCGGGCCCCCTCACGTGGCGGGAGAGCTCTTCGACGGTGGTGTCGGGATTCTTTAACAGCGCCTTAAGCCCCCCAACTATCTCCCCGAGGTTATGGGGAGGGATGTTCGTCGCCATGCCCACGGCGATCCCGGAGGCTCCGTTTATCAGGAGGTTCGGAACCTTGGCGGGAAGAACAAGGGCCATCTCCCGGGTCTCGTCGTAGTTCATGCCCAGCTCGACCGTTTCCTTTTCGATGTCGTTGAGAAGCTCTTCGGAGATCTCGTGCATCCTTACTTCGGTGTATCTTTCAGCCGCGGCGGGATCGCCGTCTATCGAACCGAAGTTTCCCTGCCCGTCGACGAGCGGGTATCTCATGGAAAAATCCTGCGCGAGTCTCACCACGGCGTCATAGACGGACGCGGTCCCGTGCGGATGGTAGTTGCCGGTAACGTCACCGACCAGCTTCGCAGATTTTCTGTATGGTTTGCCGTGCGTGATATTCAGATCGTTCATCGCGAGAAGGATCCGCCGGTGAACCGGCTTGAGTCCGTCGCGTACGTCGGGCAGGGCGCGGGAGACGATTACGCTCATCGAGTAATCGAGGTAGCTGTTCTTCATCTCGTCTTCGATGTAGACCGGTATGATGCGTTGCCTGTTTATCTGCATCTGGCTGTTCCTCCCGTAGCTGGAATGCTTCGCCGGCGGCGCGCGCCCCGGCAGATATAAGGGTTGATGAGATCTCTATCAGATATCCAGGTTCTTCACCGCGAGGGCGTTATCCTGGATAAATTTCTTTCTCGGCTCGACCTGATCTCCCATCAGGATCGTGAACATGTGATCGGCTTCCACCGCGTCTTCGAGCGTCATCTTGAGAATCGTTCGTCTTTCCGGATCCATCGTGGTGGTCCAGAGCTGCTCGGGATTCATCTCCCCCAGACCCTTGTACCTCTGAAGGTACACCCCCTTGCTGCCGCCGAGCTCCTTTATGATCTTATCCTTCTCCGAATCGCTGTAGGCGTACTGAATGTCCTTGCCGCTCTTCACCCTGTAAAGCGGCGGCTGCGCGATGTAGACGCATCCGCTTTTGACCAACTCCTGCATATACCTGAAGAATAGGGTCAGTATCAGCGTCCTGATGTGCGCCCCGTCGACGTCGGCGTCGGTCATTATTATTATTTTCTTGTACCGGGCCTTCTCGATGTCGAAATCCTCCCCGATTCCCGTTCCGAGCGCAGTTATGATCGTTTTAATTTCCTGGTTGGAAAGGACCTTGTCGATCCTCGCCTTCTCGACGTTGAGGACCTTCCCCCTCAGGGGAAGTATCGCCTGGAACCTCCGGTCCCTTCCCTGCTTCGCCGATCCCCCCGCCGAGTCCCCCTCCACCAGATACAGCTCGCAGTGCTCGGGGTCGGTTAAAGAGCAATCGGCCAGCTTGCCGGGCAGCGAGCTCGTCTCGAGCGCCGACTTGCGCCTGACCAGCTCCCTTGCGTTCCTTGCCGCGTCCCTCGCCCTCGCCGATTGCACCGCCTTTTCGATTATCTTTTTCGCGACGGAGGGATTCTCTTCGAGGAATTCGCCGAGCTTCTGACCCAGCGCCGTCTCGACGAGCCCCTTCATCTCGCTATTGCCGAGCTTCCCCTTCGTCTGCCCTTCGAACTGGGGATCGGGCAGCTTCACGCTTACTACCGCGGCGATACCCTCCCTGACATCGTCTCCGGAGAGCGTCATCTTTGTCTTGCCCTTCTTGAAGAGATCGTTCTTGCCGGCATAGTTGTTCAGTGTCCTTGTGAGCGCCGTCTTGAAACCGACGAGATGCGTTCCTCCGTCGATGGTGTTTATGTTGTTAGCGAAGCAGAAAATCTTCTCGGCGTACGAGTCGTTGTACTGGATAGCGATCTCTATCTCGAACGGATCGTTCTTGTCTTCGATGTATATCGGCTTCTTGTGAAGAACGTTCCTGTTCTCGTTGATGAACTTCACGAACGATACGATGCCTCCCGAATAATTGAAGTCGTGCTTCTTTCCCCTCCGTTCGTCGACGAACACTATATTGAGGCCCTTATTGAGAAACGCCAGCTCCCTGAACCTCTGAGACAGAGCGTCGAAGCTGAACTCGAGGGTGCTGAAAATCTTGTCGCTCGGCATAAAGGTGACCTTCGTTCCCCTCATCTTCGCTTTTTCCTTTATCACCTTTGCCTTGAGCGCGCCGGTCGGCCGTCCCTCCTCGTATCTCTGGCTGTATACCTTTCCGTCCCTGAATATCTCGACCTCGAGCCATGAAGAGAGCGCGTTGACAACCGAAACTCCAACCCCGTGAAGCCCCCCTGAAACCTTGTAGCTGTTGTGATCGAACTTCCCTCCGGCATGAAGGGTGGTCATCACCACCTCCACCGCGGGCTTCTTCTGGGTGGGGTGAATGTCGACGGGGATACCCCTGCCGTTATCTATTACGCTTACCTCGCCCCCCTTGTGGATCCTTATCTCCACCTTGTCGCAGTGACCAGCCATCGCCTCATCTATAGAGTTGTCCACCACCTCGTAAATCATGTGATGAAGCCCGTGTATATCGGTGCTTCCGATATACATCGCGGGCCTTTTCCTGACCGCGTCGAGGCCCTTTAGAACCTGGATCCCCTTTGCCGTATATTCCTGACTCATTCGCTGTCTCTATCCCTTTCTATCACGAGGCGTATATCCCCGACCTTCAGCCCGGGAAACATCCCGTTGATCTTTTCCACTATGCTCTCGCGGAGAAACCTTATCTCCTGCATCCAGACGTTGTTGCTTACTTTGACGGTAAGAACGCCGTCCCGAACCCTGCCGGGACTGCTCCTTTGGGCCACACTCTCCCCCACGATCCTCTTCCACTCCTTCCCGAGCCCGGCCTCCTGCATCCTCCCCTCCAAACCCAGCCTTTCCAGGACCAACGGGAGTATATCCCCTATCGCGTCAGGCTTTCTTTCGCGTGTCAAAAAGGGACCTCCGTCTGTATCGCCCGGTATCCGGATAGTAGCCTCAAACCGGATAAAAATAAATAAAAAAATCTGTATTACAAGCCCTGTTTTCGGTCCGCGCTCACCGCCGCCACGGCTCCCTCGGCGACCTCGAACGCCGCGTATTTTTCGATCTTTCCCGGAAAATCCTCTTTCCTCGGAGATGTGATGAAGCTTTGGTACCTGTCGGAGAGAAGCCCTCCCACGCGTGCAGCGGTGGCCGCATCCAGCTCGGAAAATATATCGTCCAGAAGAACGACCGGCCTTTCCGTTCTCCTATCCATGATCGTCGAGGCCTGCGCCAGCTTCAGCACTATCGCCACAAGCCTTTTCCGTCCCTGCGACCCGTATCTCTTGAGGTCGGTGCCGCCCAGGAATATCGCGAGATCGTCATAGTGAGGCCCCGCCAGGGTGTACCCCCTCCTTTTCTCGGCTTCCCCGGACCTCGCCAGGGCTTCCTCGAGCGCCCTGCGATCGTTGATCCCTTCGGGGTTGTAGGAGGACCTGTATTCCATCTCCAGCCTCTCCCCCCCGCCGCGTATCTCCGAGTAGATCGCCCCCGCGCCTGCTCCTATCAGCCCCAGGATCTCCCTTCTCCCCCTGGCTACCGCCGTTCCTTTATCCACCATCATCGCGTTCCACGCCT
Organism: uncultured bacterium; assembly: GCA_964584495.1. Classification (GTDB taxonomy): domain Bacteria; phylum Krumholzibacteriota; class Krumholzibacteriia; order Krumholzibacteriales; family Krumholzibacteriaceae; genus CAZPAH01. The sequence continues at coordinate 41,955 of CAZPAH010000001.1, forward strand.
CCAGCTCCCCCCCGTCCCTTCCCCCGCACGAGATTCTCTTCAACAGCCTGTTCCTGTGCCTCACTATCCTCCTATACTCCTTGAGATCCTCGAGAAAGGCGGGCGATATCTGCGCAGCCGTGTAATCCAGGTACACCCTCCTGCCCGCCGGCGGCCCAGCCGAAAGCCCTACATCGGCGGGCGTGAAAAGCACGGTGGGCATTATCCCTATGACCTCCGAAAGGGTGGAAAGGGTTTTTCCGTTAACCGAGGCCTTTGCGCGCCCCCCCCTCTCGTATCCTATCTCCAGGCGGAAATCTATCCCGGAGTCGCTTCTTCCCTTCAGCCTTATGAAGAAATAGTCCTCGTCGAAGGAAACCAGCTCGTCCGTTCTTCTTGTTCTGAAAGATCTTCCTATGGAGAAAAAATGGATGGCCTCTAAGAGGTTGGTTTTCCCCTGGGCGTTCTCTCCGGTCACAAAATTGAAAGTGTCCGAAAATTCCAGGGATATCTTTTCAAGGTTCCTGAAATTTCCTGCATCCAACCCGCCGATGATCACCCACGCTCACCACCCTCCCATGATTCTCTTCTTCAATTTATCCTCAACGGCATCACGATACAGATATGCTTCAGGTCCCCCCCTTTGTCCACCGGCTGAACGATCCCGGCGTTGTCGGGTTTGTCGAGACGGATCTCGATCTCGTCGCCCTCCATCGTCCTCAGTATATCCTGGATATAAGAGGCATTATAACCTATATCCATCGGATCGGCCGAATACGAGGCCTCCAATTCTTCCCTGGCTTCACCGAGGTCCTGGGTGGTCACGTGGAGGGTGACCTTGTTCTTGTCCAGCGTGAATATAACCTGGTGCGTCAGTGCATCCGATAGTATGGAAACCCTCTTTGTAGCCGAGGAAAGGGCTTCCTTCGAGATCACCAGCTCCTTCTCGTTTCCCGCCGGTATAACCTTCTGGTAATTCGGGAACGGCCCCTCGAGAAGCCTGGAGTAGATCGAGACGTCCTTCATCGTGAATGATATGCTGTTCTCCCCGAGGCTCACCTTTATCAATTCATCCTTCTCCGAGTACGACCTGAAGGTCGAGAGGGCCTTAGGAGGCACTATCACGCTTGTTTTCTGCACCCCCTTCATCTCTTTTCTCAAATCCACCTTTGCGAGCCTGTGCCCGTCCGTCGATACCATAACGAGCCCGCTCTTGTCCACATCCCACAGCACCCCACACAGGGCAGGCCTTGTAAGGTCGGTAGAAACCGCATAGACCGTCTTCTGAATAAGCTTTCCAAGTAGACCGGAATCTATCTCGAACTCCGTCTTGCTCTCCTGTTGAGGAAGCCTTGGGAAATCATCGGGGTTCCTCCCGTTGACAACGAACCTGCTTTTCCCGCATACCAGTGATAGTTTTTCTCCATCAACCTCCATCACCACTTCCTCGCCCGAAAGCGACTTCACTATCTCCGCTATCTTCTTCGCCGGCGCCGCCACCTTCCCCTCTGCTTCGACCTTTCCGGCGATCTTCGAAGTAACCGATATGTCAAGATCCGTCGCGGAGAAACTTATCCCGGAGGAATCGGCGCCAACGAGAACCATCGAAAGTATCGGCATCGTCGTTTTTCCCGGAACAACCGACGATATCGCGTTCATCTTCTTGTTGAGTTCTCCCAACGGCACGAGAACTTTCACACCGTTACCTCCTGATCATGATCTTTAATTAAAACCCTCACAAAAGCGCCCGGAATAATCACGGAAAACGAATCATAGACAAAGAAGAAGGAATGTTCAAGCAAAAAGACCGGGCACCTCGAGCGGAGAAAAAGAAAGCCGGGAAAGGGGAATGAGGGAACAGGGGAATACTACAGTTAATAATAAAAGTAATAGTAGTGGAAGTAGGGGGTGTTGAAATGTTGAAAGGTGTCGGGGGACCGGGCTGCGAAGCGCTGAAACCGGAAATGGGGAATGTTGATTGGTATGTTGAGAGCCGCTTTTTTATCAACAGGATGGCGGGGGGAGGAAGGATATGAACATGATTCCAACAGGGAGTCAACAGTGAGGTGTGGATAAATTGGGGAAGGCGAGAAGCCGTCACCTGCCGCCGAGCTCCTCGCGTATGGTCTGTATCTTTCTTCTGAGGGCGGGGTCTTCCTGGGATAGCTTGTCGATCTTCTTGATTCCGTGAAGGACCGTGCTGTGGTCTCTTCCGCCGAAACTTTTTCCAATTTGGACGAGAGAGTGGGAAGTGAGCTCCCGCGAAAGGAAGATCGCGACCTGGCGGGCGAGCACGACCCGGCTGATTCTAGTTTTGGCTTTGAGGCTGTCGGCCGGGATGTCGAAATATTGCGAAACCGCTTTCTGAATGTTCGGAATCGTGATCTTCTTTCTCGACGAATCTTTCATTAGGTCCCTGAGGACATCCATAGCCATATCGACCGATATCTCCCTGCAGTTTATGCTCGAGAATGCGAGGAGTCTTATTAGGGATCCCTCAAGCTCGCGGATATTGTTCTTCACGTTTTCCGCTACAAGCTGGATGACGTCATCGGGGATGAGCTTGCGCTCGTTCTCGACCTTTTTTCTGAGTATCGCTATCCTGGTCTCCAAGTCGGGGGGCTGGATATCGGTAGTCAGGCCCCATTCGAATCTCGAGGTCAGCCTTTCCTGAAGGGCCGGGATATCTTTCGGCGGGCGGTCGCTGGTGCATACTATCTGCTTGTTGGCATCGTAAAGGGAATTGAAAGTGAAGAAAAACTCTTCCTGGGTGCTTTCCTTTCCGGCGAGAAACTGGATATCGTCGATGAGAAGCATGTCGACGTCGCGATACCTCTTCTTGAATTCGTGCGTCGTTCCCTTTCTGATGGCGTGTATCAGCTCGTTGACAAAAGATTCAGTCGAAACATAGGAGATCCTCATCCCGGGATGCTCGTTGATTATGAAATGACCGACGGCTTGAAGCAGGTGAGTCTTGCCGAGGCCGGCGCCGCCGTATATGAAAAGGGGGTTGTAGATCCTTGCCGGTTTTTCGGCAACGGCCAGGGCGGCGGCGTGGGTAAGGCGGTTTCCGCTGCCGACGACGAATTCGCCGAATGTGTACCTTCCGTTCAGGTTTGCATTGCCGGGCGGAGCGATCGGTTTATTCTCGACTGTGGTGGGGGAGGAGGCGATCGTTTCGGTCCGAGTCACCCTGCCGGCCGCCGGCGAGGATGTGAACTCGACACTGACATCAGCCCCGATCGTGTCGCTGGCCGCCGACCGGATCTTGTCGATATGGTGCTCGGCGAGCCAATCGATAAAAAACGGGTTGGGTCCCTCTACAAGAAGGACGTCGTCCTCGAAGCTCAGCAACCTGGTCGGCTTGAACCAGGTCTGAAAAGACTGGGCGTTGACCGAATCGCCTATCTTCTCGAGGATCTTCTCCCAGGTCTGCCTCAAAAGGTCGGCATTCATCGAATCTTCTCTTTTTCGGTTTTCTCCTGTATTCATCGGCGCTTTCGGGGGGCACTCGCCCCGGGAAGCAATAACTCTTTTAAACTAGCCACGAGTTTCCCACAATTGTGGATAACTCGGTATATTTTTCAGGTGCAACCTGTTGGGCGGGCCGCTTAATATGTTGATAGAGGGTTTTCCACATTCTCCCGGCGAGCGTGGCGGTTCAGGTGTAGGGTCCCGGGTGTGCGGCTCGAAAAATGGGAGACTCCCCTCATCCCGCGGACGGTAATGTATCATACGAGGTTTGGAGTATCAAGCATTATTTACAAGGCGGGGGAAAATTTTTATAACTTGTTGGGATAACGTAACATAAAATGATAGATGTCCGGAAATTCCCTTTGGAGGACAGAAGGGGGCGGAGGGGCGGTGGGATAAGAAAACGGAAAGAGGATTGGACAAACAAGTTATCGAGCGGCGGCATAAAAGACTTGACAAGGCAGAACGCTTTTTCTATCGTGAGTTGTTTATGAATCGTCGAATGAACGATTAGAGCGAAAAAAGAAGAGGGCCATAATGAAACGCACATATCAACCGCATAACAAGAGAAGAAAAAAGACTCACGGATTCAGGAAAAGAATGAGCACTAAAAACGGTCAGATGGTCCTCAAAAGGAGGAGGGCAAGAGGTAGAAAGCGACTGGCCGTCTGATAGTCTCGAAAGAAGAAAAAGCCGGATGGCTCCCAAGGGGTTGAAGAAGAGCTCGCAGTTCGGGGAAGTTTACAGGGACGGCCGGAGGGAAGCCGGCAAGAATCTCGTCATTTGCTATCTTATTAAAGAAGGCGAGGGTACAAGGGCCGGATTCGTGGCCAGCAGAAAAAAAGTTGGAAAGGCATATCAGCGAAACAGGGCGAAAAGGCTATTAAGGGAAGTATTCAGAAAGATAAATGACGGCATCATAGAGAAAGATATCTGGATCGTATTTATTGCTTCATTTCGCCCGGCGGAGACATCATTTCAGGAATTACTAGAAGAAGCGAAATCCTCTCTGGCAAGAGCGGGAATAATATCAAGCGACGGATGATATCCAGAATTCTGACTGGAGTCGGCCTTGCGGCCGTCAGAATATACAGAATAGCTATCTCCCCGTACCACGGACCCGTCTGCAGATTTTACCCCTCCTGCTCAGAGTACGCGGAAAAGGCCATATCGATCCACGGCTTGCCAAAGGGCGGGCTGATGGCGATAAGGCGCCTCCTGAAATGCCACCCATTCGCAAAGGGCGGATACGACCCCGTTCGCTGACATCGCTTTCCGAAAAAATTAAACTAGACGGAAGGGATCCCGGGAATGGACAAACGTTCTTTTATCGCCGTGCTTCTTACATTCGCCGTTCTGTTGCTCTGGCAGTTCCTGTACATCGCCCCAAAGCAGAAAGAGGTGGTCGCAAGAAGGACGGCGGCGCTTCGTGAAAAAGCGGCAAGAGACTCTCTTGAGGCCCTTGACAAGGAGCAGGGAACGGAGACGGCGGCTCAGGAGGGGGCCGGAGAAGGTGAAATCCGCGGCGAGACAAGCCGGAATTATGCCGAAACGGAAGGTTTCGCCGAGGCGGGCGGCGAGAAGCCGGAAAGGCTGATCTCGATAGACAACGGCAAGATCAGGGTGACCCTAAGCAGCCGCGGAGGGGAGCTGACCCAAGTTCAGCTTAAGGATTTCTCTAGGAAGAACGGGGGGCCGGTCGAGCTTATACCGGAAGGCAGGAGGGGAGCCCTCGCGCTGGCCCTCGAGAGGAACGGGATATGGGAAAAGCTCTCTGGAGTGGATTTCGAGACGAGCATTGACGGACGTCCGGCCGGGGAGCGCGAAGATCTGGTCCTCGGCGAGGAGCGGCAAAGGGCAGAGGTTGTTTTCGCGTGGAGCGGAAAAGACGGGGAGCTGATCGAGAGAAGGTTCCATTTCGAAAGGGACAGTTACGAAGTAACGGTTTCGGTCAGGATTGACAGAGAGGGAGGGCTGAGGAGGAGCTCGGCATATTCGATATCATGGGACTCCGGAATGGCCCTTAACGAGAAGGACGTTAAGGGGGAGATGAGGCAGGCGGCCGCCCTCGGAATGGTCGGCCAGGAGTTCTTCAAGGAATCCGCCGGAAAGCTCAAAAAGACGGAAAAGAAGACGCAGGAGGGGATGGTCGTCTGGGCTGGAGCTCGGACGAAGTATTTCGTCAGCGCCCTTATCGCCGAGAAGCAGAGAACGAGCGTGCTGGAGCTGCTTGGAGACAGCGGCACGGGAACGGCGGGTTACGGAATAGAGTACCCGTTCGGGGGAGACCCCAGGTTCGTAGACGATTCCTTCAAATGCTATCTCGGCCCCCTGGACATGTATGCCCTGAAGGGATACGGGGTAGGGCTGGAAAAAGCGATAGACCTCGGGAGGCTCAGGTTCTTCAGCGTGTTCATTCTGAGGCTGATGGTCTGGATGAAGAGGTTCATACCCAATTACGGGGTGATAATTATCATCCTTTCGGTGCTGACCAAGATACTTTTCTACAGGCTTTCTCACAAGAGCTTCAAATCGATGAAGGATATGCAGAGGCTTCAGCCGAAGCTCAAGGAGATTCAGGAGAAGTACAAGGATAACAAGGACAGGCTTAACAAAGAGACGATGAAGATGTACAAGGAGGCGGGAGTGAATCCGCTGGGAGGGTGCCTGCCGCTGCTCTTCCAGATGCCGGTCTTCATCGCGCTGTTCAACGTTCTGAGGAACACTATCGAGCTGAGAAGCGCTCCGTTCGTGTTGTGGATGAACGATCTGTCATCGCCCGATGTGCTGTTCGATTTCAGGGCAAAACTTCCCCTCATAGGAAGCGAATTCCACCTCCTTCCGATACTGATGGGGCTGGCGATGTATCTTCAGTCGAAGCTGGGGGGATCGCCGACGGGGGAGACGGCCACGACGGCCCAGACGAAGATGATGTCCTCGATGATGCCGATCGTGCTGACGTTCGTGTTTTACAACATGCCTTCGGGGCTAGTACTTTACTGGTTCGTCAACAACATTCTCTCGATAGTGCAGCAGTATTACGTTCACAAGGCGGCGGATGCGGAAACGGCCGGTGCCGAGGCGGCAAAAGCTTGAGGCGGGAAAAAAACAACGTCGAGGAAAGGAAATATCCAGGGCCCGCATGGGGTCCAAGACGGGGAAGTATTATTGAAAGGGAATAAATCAATATTCAGAATATCTTACTAATAGAACGGGAGCGGAACCATGGCACTGGGAAGGAGAACCGAGAAAAAGACGAAACAGGCGATCGAGGCCAGCGGCAAGACCGTGGAGAAGGCCCTCGAAAAGGCGCTGAAATCGATGGGCGCGAAAGTGGAAGAGGTTGAGATTGAAATTATAGATCCCGGACAGAAGGGAGTTCTCAACATCTTCGGGGCGCGGGAGGCGAAGATAAGGATCACTAGGAAAAAAGACTCCAAGGGGATCGAGGAGATAACAGACGAAGTGGCGAAGTCTATAATGAATTGCCTCGACGTGAGCTACAGGATATTCGCCGACACGGTAGACGACACGACATACATAAATATAGAAACGGCGGGGGTGGACGGCCTGCTGATAGGCCGGAAAGGGGACACTCTCAATTCGCTTCAGCACCTCGTGGGAAGGATAGTTTCGCGTAGGATGGGCGGATACCAGAGGTTGACGCTGGATGTCGGCGGATACCTCAAGAACAGGCAGGAAATTCTGAAGCAGAAGGCGGTGAAGGCGGCGGAGAGAGCCCGGCAGACCAGCCGCGAGGTAAGCCTGGAACCGATGAAAGCCTCGGAAAGAAGGATAGTGCACATGGTGCTGGCCGAAGAGGAAGGCGTCACGACGTACACGGTCGGTAACGGCGAGATGCGGAAGGTCTTCGTCTCTCCGGTGAGAGGGACGGAGAAGAAGAGCCGGTTCAACAGAAGATAGAGCATGAAAAGGGACACGATCGTCGCCCTCGGCACTCCGCCGGGCGAGGCGGGCATCGCGGTGATAAGGATCTCGGGCCGGCGCGCCGTGGAGATACTCTCGGCGATGGCGCCGGGAGCGGACCGATGGGAATCGCATAAACTCCACAAAAAAATACTTCGCGGAACGCAGGGAGAGTATCTCGACGAGGTTCTCGCCGTTGTGATGAGGTCCCCCGATTCGTATACGGGAGAGGACGTGGTGGAGATCTCCTGCCACGGGAACATGTTCCTGACGACGTCGATCATCGATGAGGCGATACGTCTCGGAGCCGTTTCGGCCGGACCGGGGGAGTTTACAAGGCGGGCCTACCTTAACGGAAAGCTCGATCTCGTGCAGGCGGAAGCGGTGGCGGACCTGATTGCCGCAGAAACGAGGCTGCAGAGCAGGGTGGCGCTCGAGCACCTCGAGGGCCGGCTATCAAGAAACGTGAGAGAGATAGAGCGGGAGCTTCTGGAAAGCCTCTCGTTGGTCGAGGCGGCGATAGATTTTTCAGAGGAAGATATTGAGATTTGGTCTTACCGTGAAATCAAGGAAAGATCCGGTAAGATCAGGAAGAAGCTCCTTTCGCTTATCGATTCGCAGAAAGACGGGAACAAGCTGAGAAAAGGGATCAGGGTCACCATACTCGGCCCGAGAAACGCCGGAAAAAGCAGCCTTTACAATGCGCTGCTGGGGGAGGAGAGGGCTATAGTCTCGGCCGTCCCGGGAACCACCCGGGATCTTCTAAGGGAGAGGATTCACATAGGAGGATTCACGTATCACCTGGAAGATACCGCGGGGATAGCGGAAACGGGATGCGAGATAGAGTCGAGGGGTATATCGATGGGACGGGAGGCGGCGAGAGGGGCCGATCTGGTCTTGTTCGTGGTCGATGGGGCGGCCGACTGGTCCGTCGAGGCCGAGAGGGAGCTCGACGGCATAGACCCGGGAAACTGCATAGTCGTGCTTAACAAGAGCGACCTGGGGATCAAGGAAGATCCCAAGGAGATCTCCGCCAGGAGCGGGATACAGAGGGTATTGACCGTCTCGGCGAAAGAGGGAGAGGGGCTGGATAACCTGAGGGAGGGGATCCTGGAGAAGACCGTCGAGGGGAAGGGATCCGAGATAAGAAGGGAAAGGATCGCCGTAAACGCAAGGCAGGGAGCGGCGCTCAGAGAAGCCGCCGAAGCCCTCGAGAGGCTGGAGAATGGCCGCGATGGTGGAGAGGAGATAGTTAGCCTCGAGCTGAGAGAGGCGATAGAGGCCTGCGGGAAGGTGACGGGACGGTCGGTTGCGCAAGATCTTCTCGACATGATATTCGACAGATTTTGTATCGGCAAGTGAAAGCCTAACACCTAGACTTAAAATGATATATACGGTTATTGATAATGATTACGAATAAAAAACCCGGTGACAGGTACGAGGTGATCGTTGTGGGCGGGGGCCATGCGGGATGTGAGGCGTCGCTTGCCGCGGCGAGAATGGGCGCCTCGACACTTCTCCTCACGATAAACAGGCATGATATTGCACGAATGCCCTGCAACCCGGCGATAGGCGGGCTGGCCAAAGGACAGCTGGTAAGGGAGATTGACGCTCTGGGGGGCGAGATGGCGCTCTGTATCGATAAGGCGGGTATACAGTTCAGAATGCTGAACAGGGCAAAGGGGCCGGCCGTATGGTCGCCGAGGGCGCAGGCGGACAAGAAGCTCTACCACGAGAGGATGATGGAGGCGATAGAGGGGGAAGGGACGCTGGATCTTGCGGAAGGGGAGGTCACGGCGCTGATTGTCGATTCAGGGGTGGTGAAAGGGGTGGAAGTAGACGGGGGAGGAGCGATTTACGGACAGGTAGTCATCCTGGCGCTGGGCACGTTTCCTAACGGGTTGATGCATATCGGCGAGAAAAAGATACCCGGAGGAAGAGAGGGAGAGCCCCCTTCGAATCTGCTCTCGGATCAGCTCGAATCCCTGGGGTTGGAGCGAAAGCGATTGAAAACGGGCACACCGGCCAGGCTGAGAAAAGGATCGATAGATTTCTCAAGGTGCGAGCTGCAGCCGGGGGATGAAGTTCCGTCACCTTTCTCGTTCAGGACGGATAAGATAGAAATCGAACAGGTGCCGTGCCATATTACCGCGACCAACCGGCGTACTCACGAGATAATAAGGAGAAACGTTCACAGGGCCCCCCTGTTCACCGGACAGATCCGGGGGCTGGGGCCCAGATACTGCCCATCGATAGAGGATAAGGTCTTCAGGTTCGCCGAGCGGGAAAGACACCAGGTTTTCCTAGAGCCCGAGGGAAGGGAGTCCGAGGAGATATATGTAAACGGAATGTCTACAAGTCTTCCCGCAGACGTGCAGCTGGAGATGATAAAGACGGTGCCGGGGCTGGAGGATGCGGAGATAGTCAGGTACGGCTATGCGATCGAGTATGATTTTTTCCCGCCGTGGCAGGTAACGCCGGCCCTCAGATCGAGAAGGTTGGAGGGGCTTTACTTCGCAGGACAAGTCAACGGAACGTCCGGGTATGAGGAGGCGGCGGCCCAGGGGATTATGACGGGGATAAATGCGGCGCTGGAGCTACGCCGGGAACGGCCCCTCCTTCTGGGACGGCACGAGGCTTATATAGGAGTAATGATTGATGATCTCGTAACTAAAGATATAGACGAGCCATACAGAATGTTCACCTCGAGGGCGGAGCACAGGCTGATGCTGAGGCAGGATAATGCGGATGAAAGGCTGATGAAATATGGAGCGAGGTTGAAGCTCATCGACCGGGCGCTGTGGGAGAAAACGGTCGAAAGGCGAAAGAACGTGGAAAGGGCGAGGAGAAGGATGAGTTCGGAGATCGTTCCGCAGGAGTTGTGCAGATCGATACCGGGCGCGGGGGGGCCGGACGGTATGGGAATCGCGAGGACGGGCCTCAAGCTCAGCCTGCTTCCGGGGATAGGCCTTGATGATATCGAGGGGTTGCTTCCTGGCGGCCGGTTGCACCTCAGCGTGCGGGAAATGGAGATGCTTTCGATAAGGATCAAGTACGATGGATACATAAGAAGGCAGAAGAAGATCGCTGAGAAGCTGATGCGCATGGACAGGATTTCGATTCCAGAAGAATTCTCTTACGACATACAAGCCCTATCTACCGAGGCGAGGGAAAAGCTGAAGAAATTCAGGCCCGAAACGCTGGGGCAGGCCTCCAGGATATCGGGAGTCAGGATTTCTGACCTGTCTATCCTGATGGTGTTCATTGACAGGCTCGGGGAGGAAAGGACGGAACCGGGGCGGGATGGAAGGAAGGACGGGAAGGCGGCCGGATGGGGGGTGCGGAATGAGGAACGAAGAGATCCTTGAGAATATCGAGCGGCATGGAGCCCGGCTTACGGAGGGGGCTCAAAGGGAGATGATGGAGCGGTATATCGAAGAGCTCGTTCTGTGGGGCCGGAGGATGCATTTGGTTGGAAAGAAGAGGTTCGAGGAGACACTGAGCGCCCAGATCGTCGATTCGCTGGCGATGCTCGAGTTCGCCGAAGATCTTCCCGGTTCGCCATTGGCACGGGAGAACGAAGCGCTTGCCCCGGGCGCAGGGGGAGGAGAGGGCGGAAAAACCTATCGGCCCAAGGTCGCCGACATCGGCACGGGGCCGGGCTTTCCGGGGATGGTGTGGAAGATCGCATCGCCTTCCCTCGAGATTACACTCTTCGAGAGGAAGGAAAGGACATCGCTTTTTCTTGAGAGGGTGACGGCTCGGCTGAAGCTGGAGGGGATAAAGGCGGTTTGCGCCGATGCCGTAGCGTACGGCGGGAAATTCGATTTGGTCGTATCGAAAGCGGCCGGAAAGCTGGAGGCTATGCTCCCGGTGGCGGCGGAGCTTCTGACCCCGGGGGGGATCTATGTTACGATAAAGGGGGCAGGGTCGGAGGGCGAACTTTCACAGGCCGGGGCGGCGGGCGGGAGGTTGGCGGCGCAGAAGAGGTCTCCGTCGGGGAACGGGGTGATCCTGGCATACGCGATCTAGCAAGACCCTGAACCACATGCCGTTTCACGTGAAACAACACCGGATGGGACGATTGTAATCATGGGCAACACCCCCCTGTTTCACGTGAAACAGAAAGCTGAATCCACGCCGGGAGAGGGGCGGCTTCTAGAGCAACTTCTTGTTTTTCGGCCCCGCACGCCGTATCTTTCAAAAGAATGCCGTGGGAGATCCGAGGTTTTCGGCGGCTAAAAAACTTTTTTCGTTGATTTATTCGGGGTGCATACCTATAATCCCAACGCCCACCGACAAAAAAAGGAGTGGAGGATGTTGTCCAAAGGCTTTGTTTTCCCGTGGTTGCTCGCATTATCAACCGCAGCCGGCCTCTTCGCCGGTTGCGACGAAACGGTAAATTTTTCGAACGATCCCCCAGGAGCGGTAACGATCGAAGGAGATCTCTGTTATATCGCTACGGAGGGGACGATTCAGCTTACCTGCAGCAGCACCGATCCGAACGGGGATCCTGTGACCTTCAAGTGGACGGCGACGGGCGGAACATTCTCTCCTACCGACGAGGGGGAGTCGGTCACATGGGAAGCGCCCTATACCCCAGGGGTTTATTACGTTACGGCGACGGCATCGGACGGGATCGCCTCGAGGTCCGGATCGATCCAGATCAATGTTGGGGAAGTCGTCACCGAGGTTATCGGTTCTGTCTACCTTCAGGATAGCGGGTATTCCTATTTCCTGAGCGGAAACGATCCGTTAGTGATCGAGTCTGGGAACACGCTGAGGATCGAGGCCGGTGTAAAAATCGTTGTGGATCAACCCACCGGGGGGCTTCAAGTCGAGGGGACCCTCTTGGTGGAGGGGACGAACGACGACAAGGTGATTTTTCAGCCTAACGCCTGCCCCGACGAAACAGGATCGTGGCAGGGGATCAAGTTCGTGGGGGCGCAAGCCAGCGGAACCCTTCGTCATTGTAATATAGTATCGGCGAATAAGGGGGTCTGGGCGATAGACGGCGCCTCGGTCGATATGGACACTTGTCTCGTAGACGTCGGGCTTGACGTTGGAGTCTCGGTGGAGGAAGCCGCTACGATTAATATAACAGGCGGCAAGATATGGGATAACGCAGGGGGTGGAGTGCTTGTCCGCAACGGATTTCTAACGGTGGATAACGCATCTGTAAGGTACAACACGAACTTCGGGATCAGGCTGATAGCCGAGCTGATCAACTCCCCGTTCGGCGCCGAGGTGACCGGTTCTGTAATAGCGAACAATTCCCCCTTCGGGTTTTACCTCTCTGAATATGCGTATCCCTTCATAAATGGGAATTCCCTCTTCTTCAACGAGGATAACGGGGGTTACGGTTATGCGGTATACCTTCACTCCTATTTCTATGAAACTGATATAAATGCGACGGGGAACTATTGGGGCGCCGTCGATTCCGTCTCGATAGCGGATATGATCTTCGACAAGGCCGACGACCCTGTACACCTGAGCGCGTATGTAGATTTCTCGGGATGGCTGACCAGCCAGCCCCTCCGGTAATGCTGTCTGCGTGAAAGGCGCGAAACCTGTTATGGGAAAAATAATTGCGATAGCGAACCAGAAAGGCGGAGTAGGAAAGACTACTACGGCGGTAAATCTTAGCGCCAGCCTGGGAGCTATCGAGGAGAAGGTTCTTCTCGTAGATGTGGATCCTCAGGCGAACGCCAGCAGCGGGCTTGGAGTGAGGCCGGCGGACGGGGACAAGACTATATACGAAGCGCTGATAGGAGACACGCCGGTGGGGGAGATTATTAGACGGACGGAGCTAACGGACCTTGTGCCGGCGCACCCGAGATTGATCGGGGCCGAGATCGAGCTGGTCTCGCAGATCGCTAGGGAGAGGAAGCTGAAGGGGGCTCTTTCCGATATTCGGGACGATTACGATTTCTTGATAATCGATTGCCCGCCCAGCCTCGGGCTCCTTACGCTGAACACTCTGACTGCGGCGGACACAGTTCTGATACCTATACAGTGCGAGTATTACGCGCTGGAAGGCTTGAGCCAGCTCCTCGGGACGATAAGGATGGTGCAGAAGCATCTGAACCCCGATCTCAGGATCGAGGGGGTTCTTCTGACGATGTTCGATAAGAGGCTGAAGCTGTCGAGCCAGGTCGCCGATGAGGCGATCTCGTACTTCGGCGATAAGGTGTACGATAATATTATCCCCAGAAACGTGAGGCTGAGCGAGTGCCCGAGCTTCGGGAAGCCCGTTATTCTCTATGACGTGTCTAGCGCAGGCGCCAAAAGCTATTTGAAGCTTGCCGCCGAGCTGCTCGAGAAGCAGAAGGGACAAAGGGCGGCCGCAGGTCGGAAAGAAAGGCTCTACGGGGCGAGAGAGGGTGTGAAATGAGAAAAAAGGTGCTGGGAAGGGGCCTCGAGGCTCTCATTTCGCGCGACCTGAAGGAAAGCGTGTCGGAGACCGAGCGCGTGATGGAGCTCGAGGTAGATCTCATAGATCCCAACCCCAACCAGCCGAGAAAAGATTTTGACGGCAAGAATCTTGAAGAGCTCGCAGCCTCGATCAGGGAGAACGGAGTTCTCCAGCCCGTAGTGGTGAGAAGGGCGGGGGAGCGCTACGAGCTCATCGTCGGAGAGCGTAGATTCAGGGCTTCCGCACTGGCGGGGAAGCGTACCCTGCCGGCGATAGTGAGGGATGTTGGCGACGACGAATCCCTGAGATTCGCGCTGATGGAAAACCTTCAGAGGGAAGACCTGAATCCGGTTGAGGAGGCCAGGGGATACATGGCGCTTCAGGAGGGGTACGGGATGTCGGTTAAAGAGATCGCCGCGATGATAGGAAAGGACAGAAGCACCGTTGCCAATACGCTGAGACTCCTCAACCTGCCTGAAAAGATTCTCCTTCTTCTTCAAGAAGGAAGGTTGAAGGCCGGTCACGCGAGGGCCCTGCTGTCGATAGAGGGGGAGAAGGCCCAGCTCGAGTGGGCCGGGCAGGTGATAGAGAACGGGTTCTCGGTAAGGGAGATAGAGACCAGCCTCAAGAGGAAAAAAGACGGAAGGAGGAGGTCGAGAAAGCGCTCGGACCCGATGATCAGGGAGATGGAAGAGAGGGCGGAAAGGGTATTCGGCACAAGGGTGAGGATAGTGGAACGAAAAAAAGGTGGGGTGGTGTCGATCGAGTACTACTCCAGCGAGGAGCTTGAAGGGATACTGGAGAAGATGGGCGTTGAAACGCAAAGCTGAGTGGGGGTCGATATAGGGCGGCACCGCGGGATAGAGGGATGAAAAAAGACACCTTTTCAATAATCATTGTTCCTCATGACCTTAATAAAACGAGGACATACAAGATCCCGTACAGGTTTCTCTATGTTTCCCTGGTCTTCCTTGTAATAGGAACGATAGCGCTGGTCGTTTTCTTAGCTACTTACGGAAAACTACTGGTAAAGACGCGGGAAACGATGATGCTGGAGAGGCAGGTCGGAGAGTTGACGAGGAGGAATGAGCAGATCGGAGAGCTGATGAGAAACCTCTCTCAGCTTCACGCGATGGATCTTAAGGTTCGAGGGATGCTGGGGCTTGACATAGCCAGCCAGGATAGTATAGCGATTCGTAATGTTGAATCAGGTGACGATCAGCTTGACAGGGAGGTGCAAGACGAAAAATCCCGAATGCTGAGGGCCATACCCGGCTTCTGGCCCGTAAAGGGTTATATTACCAGGGGATTTAGCATTGGCGGGGGAGAGGGCGCCCCCGATTATCATCCGGGGATCGATATCGGAGTGGAGAGGGGGGTCCCCGTCCGGGCCGCGGCCGCGGGCTATGTTGAAGATGCCGGATGGGATGATGTCTACGGGTATTATATTCAAATCGATCACGGGTATGGTATAAAAACACTTTACGGGCATAACGACAGGCTGGTAGTAGTTAAGGGTGAAAGGGTGGGGAGGGGACAGACCATCGCCTACTCGGGGAGCACGGGGGTAAGTTCAGCTCCGCACCTGCATTTCGAGGTGAAGCAGAACAATGTTTATGTAGATCCTTTGAAGTACCTATTGCAGTGAGGTTCGGAAAAGATGAAAAAAAATTCAATGAAGGGTGTCACAATCTTCGGGAAAGAGGGTGAAAAGATGATAGCGGAGGGAAAAATGAACTCGATTATCGGAAAGGGATGCAAGATCACCGGCACGATCGATGTCCAGGATGGAACGTTGAGGATCGACGGTGAATTCGAGGGGACAGTCAATTGCCCCGGCACGCTCGTTATAGGTAAAGGTGGCCGGGTCAAAGCCGATGTCAAGGTCAACAACGCTGTTGTCGGCGGCAACGTGATGGGTAATATTGATGCCAACGAGAAGATCGAGCTTCAGGCAGGCTCGAGGGTGGAGGGAGATATCAAAACCACTCGGCTCGTAATAGACGAGGGAGTCTTCTTCGAGGGTTCCTGTAAGATGAGCCCGAGCGAGCAGAGCCGGCGCGCCATGGCGCAGGAGATCTCCCCCTCCGATAAAAAGGGAGAGAAGAAAGAGCCGGCCAACGCCTGGACTAAATAAAAGAAAGATTTGACCGGCAACCGCTGTCCGCCGGGAAGTAAGTGGGAATAAAAAAGGGGATGCCCCCCGCAGGCACCCCCCTCACATCAAGCGGCGTTATCGAAACGCTACTTGACCTTGATCTTGATCTCCTTCGGCTTGACGGGCTCTGTCTTGGGCACCGTGAGCTTCAGGACCCCGTCCTTATACTCGGCCTCGACATCTTCCTCCTTGACGTTTTCGGGAAGAGCGAAGCTTCTGGCGAAAGTACCGTAGCGCCTCTCGCAGATATGGTAGTTCTTCTCCTTCTTATCGTTCTCGAACTTTCTCTCGCCCCTTATCGTGAGGATGCCTTCCTGGACCTCGATGTTGATATTGTCCTTCTCCATGCCCGGGATCTCGGCTGTGATCTCGAGCCTGTCGTCGAACTCCTCGACATCCACTCTTGGAGCCCAATCGAATTTCTGCAGCCCGGTGGCTCCCCTGCCCTCGCCTAAGAAGCTGTCTAACAGTCTTGCCATATCGGTATAGACTGCGGGAAAAGCCGTAGGCTGATTCCATCTTACCATTTTCATTTCCGTTCCTCCTTGTTTATCGGTCCGCGTTCGCCCTTCTATTTACGACCTATTATTAACGCATCTTACGTGCCAAAAGCCAACCGCAAGCATAACCTTTTTATTATTAATACGATACGTCGGTTGTAAAAAACCGTCCCGAAAGATTCCACCTCGTTGACTGCCACGCCCTTTACAAAGCCAGCCATATTGGCAGCACATGCCTGCCTTGTGGTGGCATAATGGCAGGCCTGCCATGGCAGGAGCAAAGCAGGAAAGAGGGCCGGATGGTAGACGGGGGCATAGGCAGGAAAAGGTCAAGGAGCCTGCCCGGAAAGCCGAAATAGAGTATAGGGCAAAGCTAAGAGAGACAGCCGGGTAAATGGTTTGAATCGATAAAGGACCGGGAAGGGATGAGGGTGAAAAAAGAGAGAAGCATACTCGCGGCGGCTATTGTCGCAGCAGCTATCGCATATGGGCTGCCTGCCGAGAGGATCGGACTTTCAGGGAACGAGGCTGCCGGAGGCGGCGCAGGCGAAGGGGAGCTGTACGTAGCCTCGGCCAAAATAGGGGAAGATTCGGTAGGCGGCTTTGAAAAGGTATATAGGACGGAGATTTCGCCGGCGAGAAGAATTGAACGAGGCTCGGGAAAATACCTCGCCGAAGCGGAGGGCGGGATTATGCAGGATAAGCCGCGCGATCCCCTGTGGCCCGAGCAGTGGGGGGCTATGCGGATAGGAACCGAAGAAGCTTGGAAGTCGACGACCGGCACGGCGGATGTCGTGATAGCGATAATAGATACAGGCTGCGATTTGGATCATCCGGACCTAGAAGGCAGCCTCTGGGTGAATGAAGAGGAGAGAGACGGGATTGAAGGGGTGGATGACGACGGGAACGGCTATATAGATGATATTCACGGCTACGATTTCGTCTCCGTTCCTGCGGAGGATGTCTTCCCCGGGGAGGATCCGGGACCGCCGGACTGCGAGCCGTATGACTTCTCGGGCCACGGTACGCACGTGGCGGGGATAGTGGCGGCCGCAGCGGGCAACGGAGAAGGCGTAGAGGGGGTGGCCCCTTCGTGCCGGCTGATGATACTGAGGGCCGGATATATGTCCGCCGAAGGCTCCTCGCTGCTGAGGGAGAGGGATATCACGGAAGCGCTGGGATATGCGGCATCGATGGGAGCCGATATCGTGAACATGAGCTTTGCGGGAGAGGGATCGCCGTCTCTTCGCGAGGCGATTTCAGAGGCGGTAAGGGCGGGGGTAACGGTCGTGTCGACGGCGGGGAACGGGGGCGAAGGCGGGGTTTCTTATCCGGGCGCCTATGACGAGACGATAGCGGTGGCGGCGGTGGACCTTGCCGGGGAGCTTGCCGCATTCTCGGGCCGGGGGGGCTGGGTCGATTGCTCGGCACCGGGGGTGGATATAATCTCGACCGAGCCGGAAGGTTACGGCCTGAGGAGCGGGACGTCTTCCGCCGCCCCATTCGTGTCGGGTATCGCCGCTCTTGTTGTTTCGCTCCATCAGGACTGGACCCCTTTCCAGGTCAGGGCCCAGATCGTATTCACCTGCGAGGAAATATTCGGACCTCCATATCCGGAGCAATACGAAGGGGGCAGAGGTCTTTGCCGGGCAGATATCGCCGTTTCTGCGCGGCCGCTCGAAATTCTTGAAATCCAATCGGTAGGGATAGATGATGAGGGGGGTGACGGTGACGGCGTCGCGGACCCTGAAGAAGATGTGTGCTTGACCGTCTCGGCGGTCAACTCGTGGGGAGCTATCGATGGGGGTATAATCCGCATTGAGTCGGTAAGCGATTACATCGAGATGACGAGCAGCGATGAGACGGCGGTAGCGCATGCAAGTGCCGGAGAGCTGCTGGAGACGGAGGCGGAATTTCACGTCAGGAGGGATGTAGTTCCCGGGAGCGATGCGGGTCTCCGACTGGCGCTTACTTTGGAAGGAGAGACGAAATATTTCCCTTTCAAGGTTTTATTGAAGGGAAAACAGCGGCTGGTATGCAGAACGGTTCTTATAGAGGAATTGGATGGTAACGGTAACGGGGGGGCGGACCACGGGGAGAAGATCAGGCTCGAAGTGGAGATATTGAATCTGGGAGTTAAGGCCCTATCGGCGGCGGCTGAGCTGCTCCCCTGCGAGATCGGGCGGGGGGAAGGGACGGATATCTTTCAGCTGGGGGATATGGAGAGTGGCGATGTCAAATGGGCCGGATTCATTTTTAATATTGATGGAGAGACGGACGGCGGCGGGTTGGCGCTTGTTCCGATCGAGGTCTCGAGCGTCGGCTATGAGGAGAAGGAAGAGATAGCGGTGTGGATATCCTACAGGGGGGACGAGGAGAGCGGTGAAGAGGCAGCGATGCTGCAGAACGGACCGGGACACAGCGGATATTACGACGAAGGCCCCGGGATGCCGATTGAAAGGTGCTGGACGAGGGATCTTGAGGGGGAGGGGTCGCTGCGGTGCCAGCCCGTTTCGCAGGGGGGTGCGGTCTTTGTGGCGAGGGCCGAGGAGGGGAAAACCGCGGTCTACTCGCTGGAAGCGGAGGATGGAGCCCTGCTCTGGAAGACGCTTCTTCCGGGGGCGGTGGGGTTTGGACCCTCTTCGATATCCTGGCACAAGGGGGTGATATGCGCGTCGGGAGGCGCGGCGCTCCACGGAATCGATGCGGAGAAGGGGAGGATAGTTTGGACTTGGTATCCATCTGTACCTGAAGAGCGGGACAGGTTCAGCGTGGGGAATCCAGCGGCTGCCGGGGGTAAGATATTCGCCACGGTTCATGATAGAGCGGCGGCCGGTCCCGACATGATCTGCCGCCTCGATCAGTTTACCGGAAAGAATGAATGGACGGGCTATTGCATGGAGGGCGGCTGTTTCAACGGTGATCCGCCCGCATGCTTCGGCGATGCAGTAATAACGGCAGATCAGGCGGGAGGTGTGACGGCGTGGAATTCGGCATCGGGGGATCTGCTCTGGTATTCCCGTGCGGAGTGTGCGCCGGCCGTTCCGGTGGCCGCGTTCTCCTCGGCGGTGGTAGTCGCGGACGTTGAGGGTGTCGTGAGATGTTTCGATACGAGGACGGGGGAGATAAGATGGCAAAGACCGACGGGTGCATCTCCGTCGGGGCCTTTTTGCATCTGCGAAGCGGAAGGCTCGATCTGGCTGCCCCTGAGGTTTCCCGACAGCCGGGCGTTGTGCTTGATCGAATCCTCGAACGGAGAGATCGTCCGGCTGTTTGAACCCGACGATCTTTGCACGGGCCTTTCCATGGCGGGAGATTTTCTCTATGCGACGTCGGGCAACGGCTCGTTCGCACTTTACGACGCGGAACAAGGGGAGGGCGTAGGGACGGAGATCAAGGCCTGGAAAGATGTTCGAGACGGGATGTCGGCTTCGATCGCCTTTATATCGAAAGAAAGAGCGTTCGTATCCTTCAACGGCAACGGGGATGACATCGTCGCGGCGTATCGTTCGGTTAAGGTGCAAACGGCCGCCGGGGGGGCTAGACTCCGCGGCAGCTATCCGAACCCGTTCAATCCCGCGACGAGAATATTGTTCGAGCTGCCGGGGGAGTGCCGCATAAGCGTGAGGTTGTACGACGCAGGGGGAAGGCTGGTCAAAGAGCTTGCCGCGGGGCGGTACGGAGCGGGGAATTACGGAATCGACTGGGACGGAAAAAATGACAGGGGCGCCGTGGCGGCAGCCGGCGTTTACTTCTGCGTGCTTGAAGCCGGCGGAAGGCTAAGCTCGACGAAACTGGTCCTGCTCAGATGAATTTCAACTACAAATTAAGCGGTATGAGATGAAAAATGGTGGAACATTGCCCCCTTTTCACGTATAACACACAGTAGGAGCGGGGCCGAGGCAAACGTTCAACTATACGGCTGAGAGAAAAAGGAGGACCCGTGAAGATAAGGTCCCTAGCGATAGCATTTGCGACAGCGGCTTTGATTCTGGCGGGCTGCTCGGAGAAGAAGCCGGCGCAGTACACGATCGAGCAGTTTCTCAACACCGTAACGATCCTCGGGGGATCGTTCTCGTATGACGAGGAACGGATACTCATCACAACCGACAAATCGGGGATCTTGAACTCATACTATATTTCCGTTTCCGGGGGGGAGCAGGTGCAGTTGACCGATTCCGGCGATGACGCGGTTTTTTCCCTTTCCTATTTTCCCCACGACGACCGGTTCCTGTTCTTGAGCGACCGGGAGGGCAACGAGATTTATCATATATATCTCAGGGATCCCGACGGCCTGGTCACCGATCTCACCCCGTACGAGAACTCCAGGGCCCTCTTCTACGGCTTCACGCATGACGAGAAGAGTTTCCTCTTCGGTTCCAACAAGAGGGACAAGAAATACATGGATCTCTACATGATGGATATAGAGACGCTCAAGCCGAAGATGATCTATCTCAACGATTCGGGGTACACCTTCAGCTGGATATCGGATGACAAGCGCTTCCTTGCGCTGTCGAAGATATATACCGATCACAACTCGGACATATTTCTCTACGACAGGGAAAACGGAACGCAGAAACACCTGACACCGCACAAGGGTGACATCAACTACAGCCCCGTCGAATTCAGCCCGGATTCAAAAAGCCTCTACTATCTGACAGACGAAGGGAGCGAGTTCAGATATCTGAAAAGCTATGATATAGAGACGGGGGAGACAGGCGTGGTGGAGCAGGAAGATTGGGACATCACATATTCGTATCTTTCCTGGTCGGGCAAGTACCGGATAACGGCGATCAACGCCGACGCGAGGACCGAGATAAAGGTCTTTGAAACGGAAACGGGAGAGGAGATAGAGCTTCCATGCCCTCCCGAGGGAGTCATCAGTGCTCTGGGAATCTCCAGGAGCGACAGGTACATGATCTTCTACGTGAACGGATCCAGATCTCCCAACAACCTCTACATCTACGAATTCGATACCGGCGTATACAGGAGACTCACGAATTCGATGAATCCGGAGATAGATATAGACGATCTTGTGGACGCGCAGGTAATCCGGTACAGGTCTTTCGACGGCGAGGTGATTCCCGCGATTTATTACGAGCCGCACGGCGTCAAAGAGGGGATGACGATACCGGCCGTCGTGTATGTCCACGGGGGTCCCGGCGGGCAGGCCAGGGTCGGGTACAACCACTTCATCCAGTACCTGGTGAATCACGGGTATGCCGTGCTGGCGGTGAACAACAGGGGCAGCACCGGCTACGGCAAGAGGTTCTACAGTCTGGACGACAGGAAGCACGGACAGGACGATCTCAAGGATTGCATCGAGGGAAAGAACTGGTTGATAGGAACCGGATATATCGATCAGGACAGGATAGCGATACTGGGAGCGAGCTACGGCGGCTACATGGCCCTGGCCGCCCTGACATTCGCCCCCGACGAGTTCGCGGCCGGTGTCGATCTCTTCGGAACCGCGAACTGGGTCAGGACGCTGAGAAACATCCCGGACTGGTGGGAAGCCTACAGGGAATCGTTCTACAGAGAAATAGGAAATCCGGACACCGAAGAGGAATATCTCAAGAGCATTTCGCCCCTCTTTCACGCCGACAGAATCGTTAGGCCCCTCATGGTGCTGCAGGGGGCCAACGACCCGAGGGTCCTAAAGGTGGAATCGGATGAGATAGTGGAAGCCGCGCTCAGCAACGGGGTTGAGGTCGAATATCTCGTCTTCGACGACGAGGGACACGGTTTTCTGAAAAAGGCGAACAGGATCAGGGGTTACAAGGCGATATTGGATTTTCTCGATGAACATCTGAAGAGGTAAGATGCTGGTGGGGGCCGGTCCTCCTGAATGGAAAAGAGCATATGAGCGACAACAACGACGAGCTGGTGCTCGTCCGATTCGAATCGGCATATTCGAGACTGAAGAAAGAGATCGAGAAGGTTATAGTGGGGCAGCAGGTCGTGATCGACGAGCTGCTCATCACCCTCTTCTCGGGAGGGCACTGCCTTCTCGTCGGCGTTCCCGGGCTGGCCAAGACCCTTCTCGTTTCGACGGTGGCGGGCTGCCTGGGGCTGAAGTTCTCACGGATACAGTTCACCCCCGATCTTATGCCGAGCGATATAATGGGAACGGAGGTGCTGGAGGAGGACAAGACCACCCATACCCGCGTATTCAGGTTTCTGAAGGGGCCGGTATTCGGAAATGTCGTACTGGCCGACGAGATCAACCGCACTCCGCCTAAAACGCAATCGGCGCTCCTTCAGGCGATGCAGGAGTACCACGTTACGGTCGGGGGGAAAACTTACGGGCTTGAAAAGCCGTTCTTCGTCCTGGCTACGCAGAACCCGATAGAGCTCGAGGGGACATATCCCCTGCCCGAGGCCCAGCTCGACAGGTTCATGTTCAATATCCGGGTAGACTACCCGTCAGAGGAAGAGGAACTCCGGATCGTAGACGAAACGACCTCTTCCCCTCCCGGCATCACCTCGAGAGTGCTCGAAGGGGAGGATATTGTAGGCATTCAGGGTATGATCAGGAAGGTCCCCGTAGCGGAAAAGATACTTTCCTACGCGGTAAGGCTGGTTCGCGCGAGCAGGGGGAACGGGATCCCGGGGGTGGGAGAGTACCTCTCGTGGGGGGCCGGGCCGAGGGCCGGGCAGTATCTGCTTCTCGGGGCAAAAACCAGAGCGGTAATGAAGGGCAGAACGGCACCCGACATGGAAGACCTGCGCGCCGTTGCGCGGCCGGTTCTAAGGCACAGGCTTGTCACGAATTTCCACGCAGAGGCGGATGGGATCACGACCGAAGATCTGGTGGAACGCCTGCTTGAAGCCGTTCAACCTTGAGCCGGCATCGAAGTCGAAAAAACGGGACGAAGCCGCCATGCCCTTGAATAGAACGGGACATTCCGAATTTCTCAACCCCGAAACGGTAAGCCGGCTGGCCAATATGGAGCTCAGGGCGAGATTGATCGTCGAAGGGTTCATTGCAGGTCTACACAGGTCACCCTACCACGGCTTCTCGGTCGAATTTGCCGAGTACAGACAGTACAACGACGGGGAATCGACGAGGAATGTCGACTGGAAGATTTTCGCGAAAACAGACAGATATTACCTGAAGGTATTCGAGGATGAGACGAACCTCAGCGCTACTATTCTTCTCGACAGGAGCGCTTCAATGGATTTTGGAAGCGGCGCCGTAACAAAGCTCCGGTACGCCTCGTTTCTGTCGGCGGCGCTCGGGTACCTCATGATCAAGCAGCGCGATGCGGTCGGTCTGGCGGTGTTCGATGAGAAGATTAACACGATAATACCGCACAGGTCAGTAAGACGGCAGCTTTTTCACCTTATGAACACTCTTGAAAGGGTGGAACCGGGCGCGAAGACCGGGATAAGCCGGGCGCTGCACGAAATAGCGGAGAGGATAAAAAGACGGGGGCTCGTGATACTGTTGAGCGACCTGTTCGACGATCCTGACGCCGTGATCAACGGGCTGAAGCATATAAGGCATCGCGGACACGAGATCGTCCTTTTTCATATCCTCGACCCGGCAGAGCTGGAGCTGGATTATAAAGGAGAAGTCAGGTTCGTTGATAGGGAGACCGGCGAAAAGCTACGGACTCAGCCGCATTTCCTCAGAAAGGAATACAGGAGAAGCGTGGGGGAATGGATAGGCCGGTTCGAAAAGAGATGCAAGGAGAACGCGATAGATTATAATACGGTAAAGATCGATACGCCGTTCGACCAGGCACTTGTCTCGTACCTGAGCAAAAGGAAGAGGATGAGATAAGGAAGACGCCGTAATAACCACTGTTCCCCCGTGCGGACCCGGGATCCGAGAATCGACCGAACCCGAAAGAGCCCCAATGAATTTTTTGAATCCGATATTCCTATTCTCCCTCGCGGCCGTTTCGATCCCCGTCCTGATTCATATCTTGAGCAGAAGAAGGATACCGGAGATTCCCTTCAGCACGATAATGTTTCTCAGGGACTCGGATCGACGCAGCATGAGACGCGTCAACATGAAAAGACTGCTTCTCCTTCTACTGAGGATGGCCGTGATCGCGCTTGTTTGCCTCGCATTCGCCCGGCCCGTCATAAAGGGCGGTCTTGCCAAGCTCTTTCCCGGGGGGGGACGCAAGGCGGTTTGTATCGCGATCGACAGGAGCTACAGCATGGCGGCGGAGAACGGGCAGGAAAAGGTTTTCGAAGAAGCGAAGAAACGGGTCGTCGAGATCATGGAGACTCTCGAGGAGGGAGACGAACTGACGATACTGGCGTTCGATACAGGGACGGAGAGGATCTTGGGGGGTGGGAGGTTCGAATTGGGACCGGCTGTCGAGATGTTGGATCGGTTCGAGACGTCCTGGAGAGGGACTGACATTGCGGGAGGCGTTTCGGATGCATTCGAAATAGTAAGGGAAAGCCGGCTCGAGGCCAGGGAGGTCTTCATCGTCTCGGATTTCCAGAGAAGCGCTCTCTCCGGAAGCGGCGCGACCGCGGCGTCCGAGCCGGAGGGGGGTGCTCCGAAAGTAAGGGCTTTCCTCGTTCCCGTGGGTACGCACGAGGGTGCGAACGTTTCGATTGAAAGGGTGCTGACCCCCGCGGCGGCCATCCACAGGGGTGAAACGGCGACGATAAGGATATTGATGAGGAATTATTCCGGCCGGGGGGAGAGCAGGTTCCCCTTGAGGGTAGAAATCGATGGCAAGAGGATAATGGAAAGAGAGGTTATGGCCCCCCCGGGCGGGGAGATCGAGGAAAAGATCGAGTTCCCCGTCGAGAAGGCGGGCTGGATCGAGGGGGAGGTGTCCAAACGGGCCGACGTCCTGCCGCCGGACGACAGGAGGTTTTTCAGTTTCCTTGCCAGGGAGAAGGTCGACCTGCTGCTCATAGGGGGAGACGAGGCTTTCTACCTCGAACAGGCGCTCAGCCCGGGAGGGGCGCAGGGGGACCTGGTCGTCACGAGGAGAGGTTGGAGGGAGTTTGCCTCATCCGACATGGAAAGTGTTTCGGGGATCGTTCTCGGTCCGGGAAAGGGTCCCGAAGGAAACGATCTCGAATTGATAAGAAATTTCGCGGAGCGGGGCGGTAAGGTAATAGTTCCGGTGATCCGCTCTCTCGAGGAAGCCGCGAAACGGCTGAGCAGCCATGATCTACGGATCAGCTTTCCCTACGCTTCGGGCGGGTATCTTACCGTGGAAAGACCGGACGTGACGCCTGAGATCCTTCAGCCGTTCGACGCCGATGACCTCGATGGATTGATGCGGGTCAGGTTCTATGGAACCCCCGATATAGGCGGAGTGACGGACAGAGGGATTATTCTCTCTTTCAAGGGGGGCAAACCGTTCATCTGGGCCGAGCCGTGCGGCGGCGGGACTATAGTATTCGCGGCGTTCGACCCCGTCCCGGAAGGTGGGGATCTGGTTCTCTCGCCCTATTTCCTTCCGCTCGTACAGCAGCTCGTTTTCGAAGCGGGACGGAGCGTGCCCTCGAGCGGAGGGGCCCTGATCGGGGACCCTGTCACCTGGAGAGGGGTGGCGGGAGAGGGGTATTCGGTGAAGCTGCCCGACGGGACGGTCTGCCTGCCGGAGCGGATGGAAGATGGGGCGGTGGCCGGGACGGGAGGGGCGGATGAGCTGATGACGGCACCGGCCGGAGAGGAACCTGGATTTCTTTCTATATACGGGGGGGAGGATCTCGTCTGGAGGACCGGGGTGAATCCCCTGTGCGGCGGCGAGTCGGACCTGGCGCCGGTAACCGCCGAGGAAGCGTCCGATTCTCTGGCGCTCTCCGATTTCACGGTCGTCCGCCGGGGCGACAAGATCGCCGAGGGTGTAAGATCGGCCCGGGAGGGAAAGGAAATTTCGACCGTGCTCATTTACGCGGCTCTGATCCTTCTGGTGACGGAGCTCTTCGTTTCGCAGAGAGAGGGCGGGGAGAGGGAAGGGTGAGACAATATGTGGGATGATCTGAGAAATAGGATAGAGTCGTTGCCGGCCTTTACGGCTCTGCGTGGGGCGTTGAGAGGCAAGGGCGCGGCCGTCCAGGTCGCCGGGCTCGCGGGGTCTTCGAGGGGCCTGGTGCTGGCCGCGTTGATCGAGAACGGCGGCCAGAACGTGCTCGTCGTCACACCCGATCCGGTGACGGCCAGGGATTTCGCGGCGGACCTCGTGACTTTCGGAGTCAGGGGAGTATCATTCTACCCCGAGGACGAGATCCTTCCATACGATTACCACGATCCGGACAGGAATCTTACGGGGATGCAGATGAAGGCCCTCGACGAGCTATCCTCGGGGCGGAGCAGGGTCCTGGTATGCACGATGCGCTCGCTGCTGAGAAAGGTGTTCGATCCCGCCGAGCTGAAGGAGCTTATCACCGACCTCGTGAAGGGGGAAGAGTACGACACGGTCGCCCTGGCCTCGAGATTCGTGCGGCTGGGATACGAAAGGCACGGGATTGTAGAGGGCAAGGGGCAGTTCGCGGTGAGGGGTGGCATAGTCGATATATTCGAGGTTTCGAGCGAGGATCCGGCGAGGATTGAGTTTGACGGGGACGAGATAGGCTCGATAAGAAATTTCGACGTGGAGACGCAGCGCTCGACCGGAGAGATAGGATCTCTCAGGGTGAGGCCTTTCACCCACCTGGCGCCCGACGGGATAGGGATTGAAAGGCTCAGGAGCTATCTCGAGCGGGAAACGGAAGGGCTCGAGGAAGATGAGAGGGCCCGGGCGCTGCTGGCGGCCGAGCGGTTGGAGAACGGTATCCTCTTCTACGGAATGGAGCATTACGCCGCCGTCGCGCACGAACTCGTTACGATTTTCGACTATTTCGATAAGCCGCCCCTAGCGGTGATAACGGACCAGGACGAGTTCGACGGCAACCTGGCCGACTTCAGGGAAGAGATAGAGGAGAGGTTCGAAAGGGAAAGGGAAGAAGGTCACTTCTATCCCGGGCCGGGGAGCGTATATATCGATGAGGGGGAGCTCGGCGCATGGTTCTCGGCGACGAACAGGATAGACTTCAGGAAAATAGCCTCGAGGGACGCCGTCAGGTTTTCAAGCTCGCCGCCGGAAGATTATCACAGGGATATACAGAGACTCGAGAAGGACATACGAAGGGATACGGGGAGGGGGATCGCCGTCTATCTCTTCTGCTCGAGCAAGGCTCAAAGGGATAGGGCGGAAGATGTCCTCTCCGAGGTGGCGCTGGATATAGATTTCCCGGAAGGGGAGATTTCGAGCGGATTCAGGTGGCCCAAGACGGGTGTCTTCTTTCTCAGCGAGGAGGAGGTGTTCGGGCGATACCACAAACCCTGGAAACCGTCCGGATCGAGGAGCAGGTCCCTATCGTACGATCCGTCCCATTTTCAGCCGGGGGATTTCGTGGTTCACGTCGATCACGGAGTGGGAAGGTACATGGGGATGAGGGTGCTGGAAGTCGAGGGGGGGAAAACGGAGTGCCTCGATATCAGGTACGAGGGGGACGACAGGTTGTTCATCCCGGTCTCCCGGTTGAGGATGCTCGAAAAGTACAACGCGGCCGACGGGGGAGAGCCGTCACTGGGCAGGTTGGGCAGCAGGGCATGGAACAGGGCGAGGGAAAGGGCCAGGAAAAGCGCAAAGAAGATCGCCCACGACCTGATCGAGGTCTACGCGGCGAGGCAGCTGGCCCGTGGGTATGCCTTCGGACCTGACAGCCCCTGGCAGAAGGAGATGGAAGCTTCTTTCCCCTGGGAGGAGACCCCCCACCAGCTTCAGGCGACAAGGGAGGTCAAGGCGGATCTCGAGGCCCAGCGCCCCATGGACAGGCTTCTCTGCGGCGATGTGGGGTTCGGCAAGACGGAGGTGGCCCTGAGGGCCTCTTTCAAAGCGGTTACATCGGGCAAGCAGGTGGCCTTTCTCGTGCCAACCACCGTTCTGGCCCTTCAGCATTACAATACGCTCCGCGACAGGTTTCAGGGTTTCCCGGTGAAAGTCGCCATGATGAGCAGGTTTGTCCCTTCGGCGAAGCAGAGGGAATACGTGAAGGAAATCGCCGGAGGGAAGGTGGACATAGTGGTGGGGACCCACAGGCTGCTCGGCCGGGATATAGCCTTCCACGACCTGGGACTGGTCGTGGTGGACGAGGAGCACAGGTTCGGCGTGAAGCAGAAGGAAAGATTCAAGAAGATGAAGAAGAGCGTCGACGTTCTCAGCATGACGGCGACCCCGATCCCGCGGACCCTTTCAATGGCGCTCTCGGGGATAAGGGACATTTCGGTGATAGATACGCCCCCGCGCAACAGGCTTCCCATTCATACCGAGATCCTCCCTTTCGACGACGAAAGGATAAAGGAGGCGGTGATGCGGGAGATAGGGCGTGGAGGACAGGTCTTCTTCGTTCATAACAGGGTCCAATCGATAGAGGTGATGGAAGGGTACCTTGCCAGGCTCCTGCCCGAGAAAGTCAGGATAGCGCACGCGCACGGGCAGATGAACGAGAAGAAGCTGGAAAGGATAATGATAGATTTTCTCGATAGAAAATTCGACCTGCTCCTTTGCACCATGATAATTGAAGCGGGGCTGGATTTCCCGAACGTGAACACTATCATCATAAACAGGGCCGACAGGTTCGGGCTCGCGCAGCTTTACCAGCTGAGGGGAAGGGTCGGGAGATCGGACAGGAAGGCCTACGCCTTCATGTTGGTGCCGAAGGGGAGGGCCCTGACGACGCCGGCCCTCAAAAGGCTGCAGGCGATAAGCGAGTTCGATTACCTCGGCGCCGGTTACAGGATAGCCATGAGGGATCTCGAGATCCGCGGGGCGGGAAACCTGCTCGGGCATCAGCAGTCGGGCCATATCAACGACGTCGGGCTCGATCTGTACACGAGGATGGTGCGCGAGGAGGTGTCGAGGATGAAGGGGGAAGCGGCGGAAGGCGAGGTCGAGATAAGGCTGTCGATACCGGTGGCGGCATATCTCCCCGAGGATTACGTGGAAGATTCGGAAGAGCGTATGGATATTTACAGGAGGCTGACCCGTATGAGGGACGCCGGCGAGGTCGCCGCCATGAGGGAGGAGCTTGTGGACAGGTTCGGACCTCCTCCCATCCCCGCCGGGAATATACTGAAGGCGGCCGAATTCAGGGCGAGGGCGGCGGCCGCGAAGCTCGAATCGGTGGAAGTGGGAAAGGGAGGGACGCTTAAGGCCGAGTTCAGGAAGACCAAGGCGATCGAGAAGAAGCTGATAGCCGGGATAGCGGGGGCTTTCGAGGGAAGACTCACCTTTCGGGATGAGGGTAAATTCTCGTTGACCGTCGAAAGGGAGGGGGTAAAAGGAGAGACTGGAGGGGGGGGAGCACCGTCATGGGAGTGCGTCCCGGGCCTGGCCGATCTTGAAAGGCTGTTGAAATTATTGGAATTTTATGATAAATAAAGTAGTTTAAGTTTAATGGCGCCCGGAAAATCGCGATCCGGAGAATGCGCCGTTGAAAGTAAAGGCACGCTTTCTGGATAATGATTCGCTTATATCGTCTTGAAAGGAGCAAGAAATGAGAAGAGCGGTTCTGTTTACGATATGCGCGGTGCTGGTGCTGGCGGCGGGCTGTTCCAAAACGAAGAGAGAGGATCTGGTAGTCGCCACCGTTGACACGAGGAAGATAACGGTCGCCGATTTCGAGAGGAATACGGGCCTGCTCGATGAATCGTACCTGCCCGAAAACGATGATCTCGCTGCGAAAGAGGAGCTCCTGCAGCATATGATCAACCGGCAGGTGATGGGCCTGAAGGCGATAGCGATGGGATACGACAAGGATCCGGAATTCATCAAATTGTGGGATCAGTTCAGGGGCCCCTTCCTGATAACGCAGCTTATGGATCAATTCGCGAGGAAACCGGTCAAGGTGACCAAGAAGGAGGTCGACGATTATTTCAACGAAATGCATTACGAATACACTTTGAGCCAGATCGTCGTCCCCAACGAGGAAGAGGCCATAGAGCTGCGGCACAGGATCGTGGATGAAGGCGAGGATTTCGCCGAAGTCGCGAAGAAGTATTCTTTCGGAGCGGAGGCGGCGAACGGGGGGTATGTCGGCAGCGAGGTGATAGGAAGGATGCACTGGTGGGTCGAGGAAGACCTGTTCAAGATGAAAGAGGGGGATGTTTCGCAGCCGCTGAGAACGAGCACGGGATACGCACTGCTCAAGGTGATGAGGAAGAGGAAGATCATCCCGGACTTAGACCGGGAATACGCAGAGAACAGGGTCAGGGCGATCAAGGAAAAGAAAAATATGCAAGACCTCAAGGCGAAGATCGAGAAGGAGATCGGGCTTGTATTCTATCCGGATGCGGTGAACATCGCATACGACGCCCTGCCGGAAGATATATCGATGGAATCGATCTTCACCTACAAGGTCGACAGGCAAAGCGCGCCAAAGCTGAATATACCCGAGCAATACAGGGATATGCTGATATGCCAGTATGAAGACGGCGCTTATACCCTTGCGGATTTCGAAGAGCTCTACGAGCAGTACGGACTTCCCGAGCGGCCGCGCCGCGAAAAGGGCAGAGAGGATATCATCTACTCGATCCACAAGAAGATATTCGACACGATACTGCCCGATTACGCAGAGCAGAAGGCCAAGATCCTCGAAATACCCGAGGTGCGCGAGGTCTACGATAAACGCAAGGAACATTTCATGGTCACGTTCCTTTACAGCGACCAGGTCCGCGACGAGATCTCCGCCACTGATAGGGAGGTTCAGGAATTCTACAACGAGAATAAGGATTCCCTGCAGACCAAGGATAAGAGGGATTACTCGATAATTTTGGTTCAAACGAAGGATAAGGCCGACGAGCTGGCTAAACTTGCGGCGGAGGGTAAGGATTTCTCGGTTCTGGCGAGGAAATTCTCCCTCGACCCGACCTCGAAGGACAACCTCGGCAGAACCGGGCTCGTCGAGTTCGGTAAATATCCCGAGTACGACATGGTGGCTTTCTCGCTGAAGAAACCCGGTTCGATTTCGGATCCTTTCCAGACATCCAGGGGGTGGGCGGTCGTGAGGCTTGAAGAGATCGAGAAGGGCGAGCTGCCGACCTTCGAGGAGGTCAAAAGCAACCTGAGGAAGGTTCTGCTGGAGCAGAAGGCGGAGAAGCACCTCAATGAAAAACTCGAAGAATGGCGGAAGACCTACAAGATAGAGATAAACGAGGAGAACCTCGCAAAGGCGCGGATAATAAGAGAGAGGCCGTATGTGCCCGATAAGCAGTAGGGCCGGGGCTTAACGGGCCGCCCCGGGCGGGCGGCTCCTATCGGAATAGATGAAGAAGTATTCTCAAAGGTTCCGGTTCCTTCCCCTTCTTCTCATCGTTGTCTGCGGGTGTGGGGGGGACAAGAGGGAGGAGCGTCCTGAAATACCGCCGGAGAGCGTGGTCCGGGTCGGCGGCTCGGTCATGACCGAGGACGATCTGGAGAACCTGCTTCCGGGCGGCGAGAAGACTCCCTTTACGACTGAAGAGAAAGCCCTTTTCGTAACGCGGTGGGTTGAGGAGGAGCTCCTGTATCGCGAAGCCCTCAGGAGGGGGATGGACGACGATCCCCGGGTGAGGGCGCGCCTGCGGTCCCTTGAAAGAGAATTCCTCGCTGACCACCTGCTTTTCATCGAGCTGCGAGAACGGATAAATGTGACCGAAGAGGAGATCAGGACCTTTTTCGAGGAGCACAGGCGTGAATACGTGAACGAATACCGGGTGAGCCATATCCTTCTGAACACGGAGGAGGAAGCTGAAGCGGCGATGGAGCTTCTGAAGACGAAGAGCTTCGCCTGGGTGGCGAACAAGCACTCCGTCGATCCTATGGCGAGGCGGGGGGGGGATCTGGGCTATCTTACGAAAGGGAATATGATCCCGGAGTTCGAAACGGTGATATTCGAGATGAAGCCGGGCGATGTGAGCGGGATCATCAAGTCCGATTTCGGCTACCATATAATCAAGCTGGTCGGAATGCGCGAATCGCGGGTCAAGGTCGCGCTGGACGACGTCAGGGAAAGGATAATGAATTCCCTGATCATGGAGAAGAGGATGGCTGCGCACAGGGAATTCATCGACTCCCTGAAGAAATCGGCCGAGATAGAATATTACAAGAGGGAATACTCTCCGGACCGGCGAGAGGCCGATGAGGCCGACGTCAAAGGACCCGGAGAGGCTCCCGGAGAGGGTGGAGTTCAATGAAGGGAACTTCAAGGGTCATAAAAGCGGCGGGGGCGGCGGCGGTGGTCGTTCTATGC
Source organism: uncultured bacterium (assembly GCA_964584495.1). GTDB lineage: Bacteria > Krumholzibacteriota > Krumholzibacteriia > Krumholzibacteriales > Krumholzibacteriaceae > CAZPAH01. The sequence continues at coordinate 74,671 of CAZPAH010000001.1, forward strand.
GCGTCTGCCGCGTGGGGAGGGCAGGGCGGCGGGGACAAGCTCATCGACAAGGTCGTTGCGGTGGTCGAAGACAGGTCGATCCTGCTCAGCGATGTCGATCTGGAATACAGCAGATACCTGATGCAGCAAAAAAAGAGCTCGCTGCCGCCGGACCAGGAAAAGGAGATGAAGAAAGAGATCCTCGACGGGTTGATAGCGGACCAGCTTCTCACCGTTCATGCCGAGAAGGTAGGGGTAGAGGTGACGGACGAAAGGATCGATTCGGAGGTTGAGAAGGCGATAGAGGAGAATATCAGCGCGGCCGGTGGGGAGGCGGCTTTTATGCGGGAACTGGGCAACGCCGGGATGACGATCTCGCAGCTGCGGACGCTCTGGAGGGAGAAGATCAAGTCGAGAAGACTGATAGAAGGTTTGATGTACAGGGAGGTAATGAGCGATCTGCAGGTCACCGAAGGCGAGACGAGGGAATACTACCGCAATCACCTGAACGAGCTTCCGATGCGTCCGGCGACGGTCAGCCTGGCGCAGATATTGATACTTCCGGTGCAGGCCGACAGTGCCAAGGCGGTTGCACTCGAGAAGTGCAGGATCGCCAAGGAGAGGCTGGATGCCGGCGAGGATTTCGCCGAGGTGGCCAAGGAGATGTCGGAGGGGCCGAGCGCGCCGAACGGCGGGAACCTGGGATTCATGAAGCTGGACGATTTGGGCAATCCGGCACTTCGCGAGGCGGTATCTCATCTGACCGAGGGCCAGGTCAGCGGACCGGTGCTGACGGAGCACGGTTACCACCTTGTGAAGCTCGAGATGGTAAGAGAGGATGAGGTGCATTTGCGGCATATACTTTTCAGGGTTGAAGGTGACGAGGCCGCAACGGAGAGAAAGGCCGAGAGGATAAGGAGCGATATAGCCGGTGGAGCGAGTTTCGAGGAAATGGCCCGCCTTTACTCGGAGGACTGGACGACCAAGGATGAGGGAGGGGTTATAGGGGAAGTGCCGCTCGAAAACCTGCCTGATTTCTTCGTAAAGGTTATTAAGGAAGTGGAACCCGGCGGGGTAACACCGGTGATAAGGGAGCAGAAGGGGTTCAGGATAGTAAAGGTGCTGGGCTGGAATCCCGCGAGAGAATATTCGTACGACGAGGCGAAGGATCAATTGAAAAACCTTATTCAACAACAGAAGCTGCAGGAAAAGTATACCGAATACGTGGGAGAGCTCAAGAAACTGTATTACGTCGATATCAAGGGAACCGTGTGAGAGATGCGTCTCGACCTGCTTCTTAAGCATCTTTGCCTGGTAAAAACGAGAAACCAGGGGCGCAGGGGGTGCGAGTCGGGCAACGTGAAACTGAACGGCGGGACGGTGAAACCTTCCGCGGAGGCGCGAGCCGGGGATATCGTCGAGATAAGGTACCCGGACAGGGTTATAGTTCTGGAGCTGCTCGAGATTCCGCGGGGGCAGATTTCGCGCAGGGACCGCGTTGAATTCATTCGTGTCATAAGAGAAACGCCTCTTGACCGGGATGCCGGAGGGTGGAATGGATGAGAAGCCGGTAAGGATCGCTCTGACGATCGGAGACCCGGCGGGGATCGGTCCCGAGCTGGCCGCCTCCGTCCTTGCCGGAGGGGCGCCGGAAGGCATCTCCCTTTACCTTATAGGCTCGGTCCCGTCCCTGAAAAGGTGCCTGCCGGGCCGGACCTCCGAGGGTATCGAGACGGCGACGGCGCGTGAGGCGCTGGATCGTGGTTTTGAAGCGCCTTTTCCCCTTGCGGTGGATGTCGCGGGGGGGATAGAGGCCGGGAGGGGGGGGCCCAGCGCCGGCGGGGGGATCGTTTCCGGCAGGGCGGTAGAGCTGGCGGTCGATCTTTTCAAGGAGGGGCTTGTGGAAGGAATCGTCACCGGGCCCGTATCGAAGGAAGCGCTAAGGATGGGTGGGTACCCGTATAACGGGCACACGTCCATGCTGGCAGATTTATTCGCGGCTCCCCGGTGCGAGATGATGATGGTCTCGGACGATCTCAGGATTCTGGTCCTTACAAGGGATATCCCTCTCAGGGAAGTCCCGGCCGCGGTTACCAGGGAGAGGATAGTCGACGGAGCGGCCGCGGCCGATAGGGCTGTAAGGGAATTCTGGGATATAGGTTCGCCCAGGATCCTTGTCGCGGCGCTGAATCCCCACGCGGGGGACGGGGGCGTCAACGGCATGGAGGAGATAGAGGTGATAGGGCCTGCGATAGATGAATTGAGGGCGGGAGGGGTGGATGCGGTGGGGCCGGTCCCGGCCGACACTCTTTTCTACAGGTGGAGGGATCTTGGTGGAGACGCGATAGTTGCCCTTTATCACGACCAGGGGATGATACCGTTCAAGGCGGGGGGATTCGACAGGGGCGTCAATATGACCATCGGTCTGCCGGTCGTCAGAACTTCGGTATGCCACGGAACGGCGTACGATATAGCGGGTTCGGGGAAGGCAGAGCCGGGAAGCCTGAGGGCGGCCCTGGAGCTGGCGGGAAGATGCTGCAGGGTCAGGAGAAAGAAATCGATGGTGTAGCGGTGGATAACGATACGAGAATAGTCGCCGGCGTCTACCACCTTACGAAGGATCTGGGGAAACACTTCAGGCTGAGCGACATCAATCTTCAGATAGCGAACGGGGAATTCGTCTTTCTCGTCGGTCCCAGCGGGGCCGGAAAGAGCACCCTTCTGCGCATGATCTACATGGACGACTATCCCGATTCGGGCCAGGTCGTGGTGGGGCGGTTCGTCTCGACCCGGATGAAAAGAAAAACGATACCGGTCCTGCGACGCAAGCTCGGCATCATATTTCAGGATTTCCGTCTCCTCGAGGATCGTACCGTCTTCGAGAACGTCGCCCTTGCGATGAAGGTGACCGGTACGGGGTTGGGGGAGATTAAGAGGCAGGTGACCCAGATACTGACGAGGGTGGGGCTGTACCACAAACGGTACGAATTCCCACAGTCGCTCTCCGGCGGCGAGCAGCAGAGGGTGGCGATAGCGAGGGCCATAGCGAACAGGCCTAAGATCCTGCTGGCGGATGAACCGACCGGCAATCTCGACCCGGTTGCGACAAAGAGCGTGCTGGAGCTACTTTTCAAGATAAATGCCGGGGGAACGGCGGTTCTGATGGCCACTCATGACATCGAGCTCGTGAGCAGCTTCGGACAGCGGATCATATATCTGGAGGAAGGAAAGATCGTAAGGGACAAGGAGATGATATACGTCGGCGATATCAGGGACCGTATGACCGGATCCAGGGTAAGCCAGAGGGCCGACATGCTTTCCGACCACGAGATAACGGACGGAGACGACCAGTGAAGATAAATGAGGTTCGGTACATATTCGACGAGTCGTTCAGGATGCTGAAGAGGAGGAAGGGGGCCAACGCGATAGCGGTGGTGATAATGGGGCTGTCGCTGCTGATCCTTGTAGTTTTTCTCCTTGTAACGCTGAACATCTCCATGGTCATCGACAAGACGAGCGACGAGATGAGGATCTTTGTATACCTTGAGGACGGGATAGGTGTGGAGAGATCGAAGGAGATCCAGTACAAGCTTCTCGAAGCGCCCGAGGTTGAAGAGGTGATTTTCATACCCCGCGAGGAGGCGCTCGAATCGTTCAGGGAAGCCCTCGGGGAAGGAAGCGACCTTCTCGAGACCCTTGAAGAAAATCCCCTTCCCGACTCGTACCGGGTGAAGCTGAAGCAGGGGTACATCCGGGGCGGCGTAATGGAGAGGATAGCTGCGCAGGCGGAAGGATGGGAAGGGGTCGAGGATGTCAGGTACGGCAGGAAATGGTTCGAAAGGGGAGAAAAGCTCGTCAGGGGGTTCTACATCATAGACATGGCGCTCGGGTTGATCGTCTTCCTGTCGGTCGTCTTCGTGATTTCCAATACGGTAAGATTGACGATCCACGCGAGGGGACGCACGATCGAGATATTGAAGCTCGTCGGCGCAACCAACGCCTATATAAGGATACCGTTCGTCATCGAGGGCGCCCTGCAGGGATTCGTCTCCTCGCTGCTGGCAATAGGGCTTCTCTCGTTGATCTACGCATCCGCCAGCAAGTACCTTCACGGGCTGGTATACCTGCGAACCGAAACGATGGCCGGGTTCGTCGTTTTCTGCAGCCTGCTGGGAGCCCTCGGTTCCTATGCGGCCATGCGCCGCTTTCTCAGGATATGATCCGGACGTTAGGATAATGAGATATTTTAAGCTGATGGCGGTTTTTTTAGTCTTACTTGCCGTGCTCCCGGTCCGGGCGGCGGCGCAGGAGAAAGATCTCGATGATAATATACGGAACAAGGAGACCGAGCTGCAGAAATTGAGGAGGGAGATAGCAGAGCAGAGGGATAAGATTAAGGATCTCGAAAAGAAGGAGAAGAATGTATCGGGGCTGCTCGAGAAGCTGGAGAAGGAGGAGAGCCTCGTCAGGAAGCTGATGAAGGGACTCGAGGAAAAAAGCTCGATGCTTCAGGAGCAGGCGGACGATATTAGGGTTTCTCTGGAGCAGAATGAAAAAGAATACGCGAGGAGGCTCGATATCCTGTCGGCAAGGCTGCGCGAGATGTACAAGGAGGGCCCCAAGCAGGACTGGCAGCGCCTTCTGGCCGCGAAGGATTTTACCGATCTCATGCAGAGGTACAAGTTTCTCGCCCTGATCGCCGAGCGGGATGCCGATATGGTCAGTGACGTGAGAGAGAAGAAAGCGGAGGTGGAACGGCAGGAAGCGGAGATAACGGAGCTGCTTCACGAGGTGATGATGGCGAAGAACGAGAAGGCGAAGGAATTGGAGAAGCTGAAGGAGAATGAGAAGAAGAGGCGTGGCAGCCTCTCTTCGCTCCAGTCGGACATGAAAAGATACAGGCTCAGGGCCGATGAGCTCGCGCAGGCGGAGAGGAAGCTGCAGGATTTCATAGCGGACCTCGAGAAGGCGAGGCTTGAGAAGGCCAAGAGCTGGGGCGAATATGGTGAAAGAAACTTTCCAGGATTGAAAGGAAAGCTGCCCCGGCCCGCGGAAGGCAGCACTGCGAGGAAATTCGGCAAATTCAGGCACCCCGAGTTCGGCACCGTCACGTACAATACGGGGATCGATATCGAGACAAGGTGCGGCGAGCCGGTCAGGGCCGTCGCCAGGGGGAGGGTGGAGTATTCGGGAGAGCTCGCCGGATACGGCAACTGCATAATCATCAATCACGGGGACGGTTTCTACACGCTCTACGCGCATGCGTCGGAGATCTTCGTCGTTCAGGGGGAGCAGGTGGAAAAGGGCGGACTGCTGGCGGAGACGGGGACCGATCCATCGACCTCGGCCGGATCGCTCCACTTCGAGATCAGGAAGTCGAAAACGGCGCTCGATCCGGACGAGTGGCTGGAGGGGGGGGGGAAGAAATAGATATTCTCGCGGCGGCTCGGATGGTCGCGGAGTACCAACCGGGCAGAACGGCCCTCATGCGAGGGATGATCAAGAAGGAGAAATTTCCCCACTCGCTAATCTTCACCGGGCCGGAAGGTTCGGGCAAGGGACTCATTGCGATGAAGGTCGCCGCCGCGCTCAACTGCGAAGGTGTGGATGATTTGGGGTGCGGGAGCTGCGGCGCGTGCCGGAAGACGGGGAGGCTGGAGCACCCCGATCTTCATCCGGTATTCCCGCTCCCCTCGGGACCTCCGGAGAAATCTATGCCCGCCCTGATAGAGAGCAGGAGGGAGGACTTCTTCAATTACGGAGAATTCTCCGACCGGGCGGTCAGCATAGGGATCGGACAGGTCAGGTCCCTTATAGAGAAGCTTTCCAGGCATCCTTTCGAGGGTAGAAGGTCCGTGGTGATCATGTTCGAGGCGCACAGGGCTACAGTCGAGGCGCAGAACGCCTTTCTAAAGCTGCTGGAGGAGCCCCCCCGCTCCGCGGCGATCATTCTGGTGACGGAATATCCGGGGGCCCTGCTGCCCACGATCATATCGAGGTGCCAGGAGGTGCGGTTCGACAGCCTGCCGGTGACGGGTGTCGGAAGATTCCTCGAGACTTTCTACTCGGTCGAGCCGGGCGAGGCGGAGAGAATATCGATACTGTCGGGGGGGAACCTGAGAAGAGGGGCCAAGTTCCTCGAGGAGAGGTTTTTGGCGATGAGAAAGGACGCCGTCTCGCTCCTCGCGACGGTGCTCGAGGGGAAGGCAAGGGCGCTGCCCGGCGAAGCGGAAGCGGCCGCGCAGGGCTACTCGCGCGGGGAAATAATCGAGATGATAGAGGAGATCGTTATCATGCTCCGTCTCCTCATGAGGGAAAAAGCGGGGGGCTCGTCGGGAGAGGAAGAGGGGGGCGTGCTGTCGAAAGCGGAAGCGGCGATTCTCGCCGGCGAGCTGGGAAAGGCCGCGATAGAAGCGGCATCCGGCAGGGACATCCCGGCGGATATGCGGAAAGCGGGCCGAGCGGTGGAGAGCCTTCGCAGGAACGCCGATGCCGAGCTGACGCTTGCCCAACTCCTCCTTGATTTGGCGGGGAAGTGGTATTAGATTGAACCTGCATATCCACTTGCGGTTGCGAAGCGGAAATACCGGGACGCGATGTCCGGCACGGTGATCCGGCCGGACGATATTATGATAATCTCGAAGGGTCAGGCCTGACGATGGAAATAGTAGAGGTCCAGTTCAAGGCTCAGAGGAAGGAGCTATTTAGAAACGCGAGGGCTCTTTATCTGAGGACGGGTAATTACTGCGTTGTTCAGGCGGATCGGGGCGAGGATATGGGATTGATCATATCCATAGCCCAGGTCAGCCAGAAGGATGCCGATCCGGATATAAAGGAAGCTCTTAGGCATGCCACCGACAAGGATATAGAGCGGATGAACGAGGCCCGCGAGAAGGAGCGGGACGCACTGAAGATATGCCAGGAGAAGGCCCTCGAGCATAATCTCGAGATGAAGCTGGTGGACGTCGAGTACCAGTTCGACGGAAACAAGATAACTTTCTATTTCACGTCCGATGGCAGGATAGATTTCAGGGAGCTCGTCAAGGATCTGGCCGGTGTCTTCCGCACGCGGATAGATCTCAGGCAGATAGGAGTGAGGGACGAGGCGAGGCGCTTCGACGGCATGGGGATGTGCGGCCGCAGGCTGTGCTGTTCGACCTTCCTGAAGGACTTCGAGCCTGTCACGCTCAAGATGGCCAAGGACCAGAACCTTCCGCTGACCCCGGCCAAGATTTCCGGGGCCTGCGGCAGGCTGATGTGCTGCCTCGCTTACGAGCTGAAGGATTACAAGGAGCTCATGAAGGGAATACCCAGGATCGGAAGCAAGATAAAGTGCTTCGGGGGCCAGCATAAGCTCGACAAAATAAACCTCTTCAGATCTTCCGTGACCCTCTCGGACGAGGAGGGAAACACGATCGAGGTCTCTATCGACGATTTCAGGTCCGAGATAGGGAAGATGCCGAAACCGGATCCCGAGCCGAAGCGGGGAGGCGGCGAGAAAGGCCGAAAGGCCTCGGAGAAAAAGAGGGAAGGAAAGGCCGACGTCAAGGAATGAAAAAGAGAAAATACTACATCACCACGGCGATAGATTACGTGAACCAGAAACCTCATCTGGGAACCGCCTACGAGAAGATCGGGGCCGATTGCATGGCTAGGTACAAGAGGCTGTGCGGGTTCGATACCTGGTTTCTGATGGGGAACGACGAGCACAGCACGAACGTCGAGAAGGAAGCCACCCGCAGGAAGATGGCCCCACTGGACTACTGTAGGGAGATGTCCGGTGAGTTCACGTCCACGTGGAAGGCCCTTCACATATCGTTCGACGATTTCATCCACACCTCCGAGGAGAGACACCTGGCGGGCGTGACGGAGCTGTTCCGCAGGATCCACGATAACGGCTACATATACAAAGGGCATTACGAAGGGCTTTACTGCGAGTCGTGCGAGGAGTTCATAAGCGAGAAGGACCTTGTGGACGGCCTGTGTCCGACTCACAAGCAGGCGCCGGCGACGATAAGCGAGGAAAACTACTTCTTCGCCCTGTCGAGGTTCGAGGACCGGTTGCTCGAGCATATCGGAAAGCACCCCGGCTTCATAATGCCGAAAACCAGGGAGAACGAGGTTGTGAACGTTATCAAGGGCGGGTTGAAGGATGTCTCGATCTCGAGATCGGGACAGCGGTGGGGAATACCCCTGCCGATAGACGAAAGCCATGTGATATACGTTTGGTTCGACGCCCTTACCAATTATATCTCGGCCCTCGGGTACGGGAGCGGGGGAAAGCTTTTTGAAAAATTCTGGCCCGCCGATGTCCACGTGATAGGGAAAGATATCACCAGGTTCCACTGCATAATATGGCCTTCGATGCTCATGGCTGCGGGGGTCGAGCCGCCGAGAAGCATATTCGCGCACGGGTTCATATCGCTCGCGGGGGAGAAGATGAGCAAGAGCCGGGGGAATATACTGGACCCCATCAAGATGGCCGAGCTTTTCGGCCCCGACGGGCTCCGTTACATTCTTCTCAGGGAGGTCCCGTTCGACAAGGACGGGGACATATCTCTGGAGATACTGATAAACAGGTACAACGCGGACCTTGCCAACGAGCTCGGGAATCTGTTCAGCAGGACGATGGCGATGATATCCAAGTATCTGGGCGGCGAGCTGGAAACCGAGCCTTTCGACGGGCGGTGCGAGCTGTACGGCGCGCTCGTCGAGGCTCTGGATCTGTACCGGGAATATATGGAGAAGATGGAGTTCTCGAGGGCTCTCGGGGCATACTGGACTATCGTGCAGAGGGCCAACAGGTTTATCGAGGAGAAGAGCCCCTGGGTTCTCGCCAAGGACGAGGCGAAGTCGGACGAGCTGCGGGCCGTGTTCCGGGAGTTGCTGGCGGTGCTGAGAACGGCATGCGTAGTCCTCTCGCCGTTCATGCCCGAAAAGATGAAGGAGATGTCCCGGCAGCTCGGATGGACGGAAACTGGACTCGACGAGCTTCCACCGGGAGAATCGGGCGCAGCGGGACTGGCCGCGCCGAGCCCCCTCTTCCCCAGAATCCAGGCCTCGCAGGAAGAACTCTCCAAGGACTGAAAAGGATGCTTGTCGATTCTCACGCCCACCTGAATATGTCTCAGTTCGAAGGGGACCTCGACGAGGTAATGGAGCGCGCCCGCTCTGCGGGGGTCGGGGAGATCCTTAACATCGGATACGATCCGGCGTCTATAGATGAGACGATCGCGCTGTCCGACCGGTATCCCTCGATATATGCGGCCCTCGGGATCCACCCGCATCACGCCGGCGACTTTGACGGACGGCTGGAGGAGAAGCTGAAGCAGCTTCTTCTGAGAAGAAAGGTGCTGGCTCTCGGCGAGGTGGGGCTAGACTACTACAGGGATCTTTCCCCGAGGGAGAAGCAACGCGAGGTCCTGCGGCGGCAGATAAAGATCGCGAGGATCTTTAATAAACCCATGATAATTCACTGCCGCGACTCTTTCGACGATCTCATGGCGATACTGGCGGAAGAGGATGCCGGTGAGGTAGGAGGAATATTCCATGCCTTCTCGGGAGGGGTGGAGGAAGCGGCCAGGGTGATGGAAATGGGATTTTTGATAGGCATAGGAGGGGTTCTGACATACAAAAATTCCAAACTTCCCGGGGTCGCCGCGGCCCTTCCCTCGGCATCGTTCGTTCTGGAGACCGATTGCCCCTATCTTACGCCGGTTCCTTACAGGGGGAAGAGGAACGAGCCGGCATATGTGGCCCTTGTCGCCGAGAAGCTCGCCGAGATAAGGTCGGTATCGACCTGGGACATAGAAAGAGGTGCCGAAGCAAACTACAGAAAGCTGCTTCACGGGGAAGGGGAGATGCCACCCTCGGTAGCTTACGATCTCAAAGGAGGCATCTATATAAATGTAACGGGAAGCTGCACCAACGACTGCGCCTTCTGCCCGAGGCTCAGATCGGACAACAACCTGTACGGCTACAATCTGGGACTCGTCGCGGAGCCGTCGGCCGCCGAGATGGTCGGAGCGGTCGACCGGTATTTCGACGGGAAAAGGTACTCGGAGATAGTCTTCTGCGGTTACGGAGAGCCGACGGCCAGGTTGAAGGAGGTGCTGCGGGCCGCCGAAGAGCTGGGGAAGCACGGCGTACCGGTGAGGCTTAACACGAACGGGCACGGCAACATGATACACAGGCGCGATATCGTTCCCGAGCTCGAGAGATGTTTCGACAGGGTCTCGGTGAGCCTGAACGCTCCCGACCGCGAGACATACGAAAACCTGTGCAGGCCCGACGCCGGGGAAAAGGCTTTCGACGCCGCGCTCGATTTCATACGGAGAGCGGCGGGGTCGTCGATGGAATGTGTCGTGACGGCAGTCGAATACCCCGGAGTGGATCTCGGAGCGGTCGAGAAACTCGTATCATCGATACCTAGGGCGAAGTTCCGGATCAGGAAATATCATATCACCGTGCCCGGAACGTGGTGAACGGCCGAGGCCGCGGGAAGAGGTGGAAGGAAAATATGGACGAGCGGACGAAATGTTCGATATGCGGAAAAGAGATAACCGGCGAGCCGGCGATGATAGACGGAGACCCTGTATGCGCCGATCATCGGCAGACCGCGCCGGGCGGATGGTATATGATAGGGTTCTACAGGAGGGAAGATACGGCGGTCCACAGGCAGGAGATGATGGCCGGCGCCGGGATCGACATTATGCTCCTGCGCTCGGCCGCAACGGGCGGATTCAAGCTGCTGGCAGCACGGGACAGGAAGGACGAGGCCATCGGGATCCTTGGGAAATCGTTCGAGGGATACACGTGGTGCCCGTTGTGCAATATGGAATACAGCACGGCGGCGGTATACTGTCCGAAGTGCGGGACGAGGCCTGTAAAGAAAAATCATATGCCGTGAAATCCGGCCGGCGTGCCGGGAATAGGCCGGCAACTCCGTGCCGGCACGAGAACCCCTGAAAACCGAGATTATGGCAGGCGGACCTTCATAGCAATCGATCCTCCACCGGGAAGGGCATTTATGATATTATTAAAGACAGGGTTACCGATTTTCCCGGAATATGCCCGGGGAAGGGAAGAGCGGGATCAATGACTGCCAAGAAAAGCCTCGGGCAGAACTTTCTTGTGTCGGAAAGGGTTGCAGGCAGGATAGTAGGAGCGCTCGGCCTCTCGCCGGGCGATCCCGTCTTCGAGATCGGACCGGGAAAGGGGGCGCTGACCCTCCCGCTTGCGGCGGCCGGAGCCCGCGTCACCGCTTTCGAGATCGATCGGGGGCTCGCCGGGCTCCTGAAGGAGAGACTCGGGGGAAAGAGGGACGTGGAGATCGTGAACGCCGATATTCGACGGGTCGATCTCGATAAGGAAGCGGTGAGGAGAGGTTGGGAGAGATACGCGGTGATCGGCAATATTCCTTATCTTCTGACCGGGACGATACTGATCGGCCTCGTAAAGCTCGAGAGGTGCCGCCGGGCGGTGATCATGGTGCAGAAAGAGGTCGGCGAAAGGGTTCTCGCTTCTCCGGGCGGGAGAAAGTGTGGTATCCTCTCGATCTTTATGCAGGCATATATGGATATTTCGAGAGTAACGAGCGTGGCGGCGGGATCGTTCAATCCAAGACCGAAAGTGGACAGCGTGGTTCTCTGTTTCGAGCCCGCCGGGAGGCAGGGCGCTCCGGCGGAAAGGGCCGCCTTTCTGTCTTTCGTGAAGGAAGCGTTCTCGCAGAGGAGAAAAAAGCTCGCCGGCGTTCTGAAGAACGATCCGGCGATAGGGGGCAGGGAAGGCGTGATAAGGTTGGCCTCGATCGCGGGCGTCGATGCGGGCAAGAGGCCCGAGGAGCTCCTTGTCGAGGAATGGTTCCGGCTCTTCGCCGGATACGCGGAGCTGAAGAGACTGGCATGAGAAAAGCCCGGATCATATCGATTATCACAATTCTGACGGTGGCCGCAGCAGTCGCCCCGCCGGCCGCCCGGTCCGGGCAGCCCGACTCGACCGCAGTCGAAGGGACCACCGTGGCAGCGGACGATTCGGCGGGAGTGACCCTGATCGGCTGGGAACTTTGGATGGACAGGCTGAATCCTATGGCCAGGGCGACTATCAGGGGGAACGAGAGCAGCGTGACCCTCACGAACTCGATGAGCGCCAGCATGAACGAGAACGGCTGGGTGATGAACAGCTCCATCGATATATCGAAAGAAAAATTCCGCGGCAGAGATATGGAAAACATGATGGAGAATTTCCTCATCAACGCGACGAGGATCGAGCCCGAATCGTATACCCTCGCGATGACAGTCTCGGACAGATACCTGAAGAAGAAAACCTTCGGGCTGGCCAGGTTCGGCAAGGATATAGTCTTCGAGACCGAGGCGGCCTCGATCGATTTCAGCTACCTGAAACCGTTGCTGCACGCCAGGAAGTCGCAGTTGTCGATCAGGGGGTTGGCGAGCAGGGGGCAGAACGATTTCAAGTACGACAGGGCGCTCGACGGCGGGGCAGGGGCGTACCTGTGGTACGGGATAGGCGGAGCAATAAATGTGAGCGGAGGATACGGAACGAGCAGGAGGAGCGAGGGGAGCGATGTCGGAACGATCAGCTTCAACGGGATCCCGAGCAAGGTAGACACGATGCGCGCGAAGATATCGCTGGGGCAAGGGGATGCTAAGATACTTTCGGTGAGCTATAACAGGACCTCCGGGGTCATAAGGAAGGTCGATCCGCCCTTGGGCAACTCCCTCGAGATACTCGACAACCCCGAGCTCGCTCAGGAAGAGGAAACGAGGAAGATGTCGGAGGTGATTGCGGTCCAGTCGAAGATCGAGCCTACCGACTATCTGGCGATCGGCGTGGAATTCAATCACGATTACAGCGACCAGCAGAACAGGGTCGACACGAGGCTCTCCAGGGAAACGGAGAGCAACAATCTCGAGCTCAAAGCGGATTACACTTACTGCACCGGGGGGAACGCACTGTTCTCCTTCGACAGGGACGAGACGGATAACGATTACGGACCGGTCTCGGTGGCGAGCAATCTCGAGAAGATGAACAAGGCGAGCGTGCGGATCACGCATAAGATCTCCGATTCGCTGTCGGTCTCCCTGTTCGGGGCCATATCGTTGAAGCAGCGTTTCTACAAGAAGAAGGAGGCGAACCCGCGTGACGCCGACTACCTGACGCACAACCTCGCCTGCAAGATAGCGGCTTCCCCCTTCCCGGGTATAGATACCGGCGTCGATCTCGGCTTCACCCGTTACGAAACGGTAAATATCGATGCAACGATCTCGGGGGACAACAGGGTAGATTTTCTGTACAGGGCCGAGCCGACGATAACGATAACCCCGTTCAAGTGGCTGAGGATTTCCCAGAAGTACGATGTAAAGATAGAATACACCGAGTTCACGTACGTCCAGGAGGACAACTATCTCGACAGGACCACGACGCTGAGAACAGATGCCGATTTCACCATATTCCCTACCCTCACCTTCAGGTTCGGACATAGTTATATCATGAAAGACACGGGGAGCTACCTGCCTTCGGGAAAGAACAAGTACTACAACCGGACGGACGAGAACGTCGAGAACCGGATAAACATGAACCTGAACTACACGCCGGCCGTGGACCTCGATCTCTTCGTGCAGGCAGATTTCAGGGACCAGCAGAAGAATCGTCTCGGCGTCGAGGAGGGCAGGAGGGTGGTCACTTCCGCTTCGGAGGTCGAGTCGGGGGGATTCAAGGCGGGGTTCAGGAGGAACAGCAAGTTGACCGAGTCGGGAAGTCTCGATCTCGATATCGCATGGGTGAGGAAGTTCGGACCGTACCTCACCCCGGAGAGGCGGGAGTTCTGGGAAGTGAATGCGAATCTCACGATATACTTCTAGGAGAATGAAGATGCGCTATAAAATTGTTGCGGCCGCGATACTGATGTTGGTCTTGTCATGCCTGGTCGGCTGCATCTTCGAGCCGCGGACGGCGGAGGATCCGGGGGGGGACGAAGAGAACACATGGATAGTTCCCAGGGTGCCGAAGGATGTTTTCCTCAATCTCGCCTCGGGGCTCGCGGCGGCGGCAAACTCGAACTACGAGAGGAGTCTCGACACCGATTTCACCTTCATTCCGAGGGCTCAGGACCTCAACTCCTTTCCCGCCGGCACCTTCGATAGCTGGACGAAGGATGTGGAGCTACAGGTGCTGAACAGGATAAAGGGGGAGTACCAGGGGGAGAGGAAGGTCCAGTTCGGCGACGAGAACGGCACCTTCCCGAGGGAGGATGTCCTGGTCGGAGAGGCTATCTTCGAAGGCCCCTACCTGATCACCCTGAAGAGGGGGGACGGGACGGAGGATATATACGGCGGGACGGCCGAGTTTCATATAAAGGAGACATCTCAGGGGTGGGCGATCGTTCTGTGGAAAGATATAGATATTTCCGGCACATACCCGACTTCCGGCAACCTCAGGGGCTCCTACAGGGGGTCGTGACGCCGCCGCTATCAAGCGAAACCGTAAGATATACCGCAGCCGATTGATAAAGACTTGCGCCAAACCCTCTCATATGCTAAAATTCACAGTGGAGGTATAGATATGAAGAAAGATTTTGTCAAAGTGGCGATACCCCTGATCCTGATCTCGCTGGCATTCGGCCCCTCGGGATGCATCTTCAGCCCTGAGGAGAAGATCGACCCCAAGCCGCCGGAACCGATACCGTGGCCCGATCTGACGCAACATGAAGATATAGTGACCACGCTCCTGCTATCCTACAAGGAGCGGGATATAGATCATTATGCGGAGATAATACACGAGGATTACACCTGGTCGGATCAGGACGACGAGTCTTACGGCAACGCCCAGGATATCACCTTCACCGGGAGGGTGTTCGAATACTACTCCTCGAAGCTGACGCTCGATATTTGGCCCGGGACCTGGACG
>CAZPAH010000002.1:0-82619 GCA_964584495.1 uncultured bacterium
GGCGACGTTCCTCCCTATCCTGGTGGCGACATCGTCGGCTTCGGGGGGGGACCATGTTAGAAGTGGAAGATCGCTCTCCACCACGTAAGCGATGTCCTTTAGATGTATAAAACAGTCGCCCAAGGTTCGGGGCATCCTGCTGTTCACCTCGGCTATCACCAGCTTTGCCGCTTCCGCCCCCGCCTTGACGACGTCAACCGAGACTCCGAGCGAGCAGAATCCATAGTTGTCGGGGGGGGCCACCTGGATGAAGGCTACGTCTATCTTCAGAGCCCTGCTGGTGATCAGCTTCGGGAGCTCGGATAGAAATATCGGAGTATATTCGGCCCTTCCCTCATTGACCGCCTCCCTGACGTTGGGTCCGATAAAAAAGGCGTTCTGCTTAAACGGCCGGCTCATCACGGCTTCGGCGTACGGCGACGTCCCCAGCTCTATTACATTGATCGTCTCGTGATCGGCGATCTGCCTTCCTTTTTCTATCAGCATCTGGATCAATTTCTGGGGTTCTGCCGCGCCAGAGCCTATGAAGATCCTGCTCCCCGGATCGATGAGCTTGACTATCTCGTCTATGGTCCGTTTTTTCTTTTCGTAGAGCTCGGCGATTCGCTCATTCATGACGGCCCTCCCTGGCGCTTTCCGCCGGCGGCTCCGGCGGGAACAAACAGGCTTATGATGATTGATTCATAACTATTACGCAAGAGGAACAAGGGAATTTTCCGTCTGAAGCCTATAAAAATCCTGGCAGATGCCGCATCTATATAATAGATTCGGTTTGTGACCGGCCGTTGACAGGAGAAAGGAATCCCGCATGAAGAGAATTTTCGGACCCGTTCCCTCCAGGAGGCTGGGCCGGTCGCTCGGAATCGATGTCATACCCGCCAAAACCTGTTCCTTCGATTGTGTTTACTGCGAATGCGGCGCGACGACCGACCTGACGTGCTCTCGCCGGGAATTCTATCCGCTGGAAGAGCTCCTGGAAGAGCTTCGCGAAAGACTCGTCGAGATACCGGAACAGCCCGACGTCATAACGCTTTCGGGCGCCGGCGAGCCGACCCTTTACAGCAGGATGGGCGAGCTGATCTTGGAGGCTAAAAGGATTAGCCGTCTTCCCGTGGCGGTGATAACGAACAGCTCCCTCATGATCGATCCGGAAGTTAGGGAGGAGCTCTACCCGGCCGATTATGTTCTTCCCTCGCTCGACTCGGCCCTGCAGGAGAGCTTCGAGAAGATAAACAGGCCGCACCCCTCCTGCAGGATAGATTCTATCATCGCCGGGCTCGCGGAATTCGCCGGAAAGTACGAGGGTCGCCTGTTTCTGGAAATTCTCCTACTCGAGGGATACAACACCGACGACGTGAATCTCGATGCGCTGAGGAGAGCGGTCGAAGCGGTGTCGCCGGACTCGATCCAGCTCAACACGGCGGTCCGCCCCGGGACGGTGAGGCGGATCGTGCCTCTTGATGGGAACGAGATGGAGAGGCTGAGACGTTCTTTTGGCCCCCGCTGCGAGATCATAGCGGACACGCATCCGCATAGAAGCCGCGAAGACAAGGCGGTGGAGGAAAAGATCCTCTCGATGATCGAGAGGAGGCCCTGCACAGTGGATGATATAAGCCTCTCTCTGGGCGTTCCGATCCCCGGTGCCGTCAAGATGCTCGATTCCCTTTCCAGAGCGGGGATCGTGACCTGCCGGATTCAGGGTGGAAAAAGATTCTATATTGGCGCCAGGAGCGAAAACAGTTAGTTGCCCGCCGGCCCGGAAGGCATTAAATTAAATAAGCGATGCAACAAAGGACGTAACCATGAATTACCGGCACGGAATGTCCCGCGAGAGCCTTGTTTGGGCCCTTCTCCTTATCGCCGTCCTCACCGCTTCCTGCAGCGACGATTCTACAATGCCCCGGATCCTGCCCGAGCCCACCGTTTCATCGTGGCGTCTCGAGACCACATCGAGAAACTTGACCGGTCTATGGGGATTCGCTTACGACGACATCTATGCCACCGGAAGCCGCGGGACGATAATGCATTTCGGTGGAACGGACTGGGAAACGATGGACAGCCGGTGCACCGGGAAGCTTAACGCCGTCTGGGGTTCTTCGCCGGACGATGTGACGGCGGTCGGAGACGGCGGCACGATCGTCAGGTATAACGGACACCTATGGAATATCGAGGACTCGGGGGTAAATGCCGATCTGTTCTGCGTCTGGGGATCCTCGCCCGATGATATCTACGCCGCAGGCCGCGGCGGCACGATACTGCATTTCGACGGCGACCTTTGGAGCCAGGTGCCGTCGCCGACATCCGAAGATCTCTACGGGATATGGGGGAGCGGGGCAGGCGACATAGTCGTCGGGGGCGACAATGGAACGATACTTCGTTTCAGCGCGTGGACGTGGGAGATCATGATAGGAGGGGGCGACGCTTCGATACGTTCGATCTGGGGATCCTCGGCCGTCGACATGTACGCCGTAGCCCTCTTCGGGACGATACTTCATTACGACGGCTCGGGCTGGTCATCGATGCAGAGCGGCACATTCGAGAATCTCCTCTCGATCAGCGGCACGGACGCCGGAAATATCTTCGCGGTGGGAGACCACGGCACCGTGCTGAAATGCGACGGTTCGACCTGGACGCCGAGCCCCGTGCCCAGCTACCGCCAGCTGAGCTCCGTCTTCGCCCTATCGCAGGACGTCGTCTACGCCGTCGGTTATCTCGGCGATATAAACTACTATGACGGTTACTACTGGTACAACATCCCGGATGCCAGGTCGCAGCACCTCTTCGGTGTCTGGTCGAGCGGCCCGGATAACGTCTACGCGGTCGGCAACCTGGGCGCCCTGATCCATTTTAACGGGTTCGGCTGGAACTCGGTGACCAGCGGAACCGTTTACGAGCTGAACTCGATCTGGGGATTCTCCGGCGAGGATATAGTTGTCGCCGGGGGGGCGGTGCTGAGATTCGACGGCCTGGACTGGAATTTCATGCAAACCGACAAGTCATGGCAGATCAACTCGGTATCGGGCGTATCGCCTACCGAGATCTTCGCCTCCGGCGATCTGGGACTTCTAATCCATTTCGACGGCTACAGCTGGAGCGAGTTCGACTCGGTAAGCTCGGATTGGCTCTACGCCGTCTGGGCCGTGGCGGCGGATGACGTATATGCGGTCGGGGGCACGGGAACGATAGTTCATTACAACGGCATGGAATGGCTCTACGAGGAGAGCGGTACATCCCACGGTCTATTCGCCGTTTGGGCGAGCGCCTGGAACGATATCTTCGCCGTCGGCAACTATGGAACTATCCTTCACAACGATGGAACCGGATGGACATTCATGGAAAGCGGCATTTCAAGGCAACTCCGCGATGTCTGGGGAACCGGATGGAACGATGTTTTCGCCGTAGGCCAGTACGGCGAGGTCCTCCATTACGACGGCTCGGCCTGGAGCAGGCAGAGCTGTCCGACGAGCGACAATCTTATGTCGATATGGGGCAACTCGGCCGATGATGTGTACGCCGTCGGATCGAACGGAACGATAGTGCATTACAGCAGCGACTGATCCTCCCTCGTGAAAAAGCGGCTGACCGATCGGCCGGCCCATCGCGCGGCGTCATGCTTGAAATACGGCCGACCGAGGGATATAATAGGGATATATGGACAAAGAGCTTCAACTTGTCAGGATGATCGTCTCGGGGGACGAGGGGGCGTGGCGCTCGTTCATAGAGGAATACGCTCCTTATATACAGACGATCATCGCCAGGTACGTCAACGACGAGGAGCTTGCCGGCGACCTGCTCGTCATGCTCCTCGAGAAACTCAAGAAGAAGCTTTCCGTTTTCGGCGGGGGATCCACACTATCGACCTGGTTGTTCATCGTGACCAGGAACTTCTGCAGGGACTATTACAGGACGATAAGTGGGGTCCGTCATGTAAAAAAGCTTCTCTCGGGGTTGAGCCGGCTCGATGCCCGCTTCTTTGAATATTACTATCTACGCTCAATGCATATCGATGAAGCCCTGCAATCCCTCAAGCCCGAATTCGGGAAAGACCTCTCGTATCTAGACCTAATAGAATCACTTGAGAGGATCCGCAGAAAGGCCGTCGAGATGAAGCTCGGGCGGCTCCTATTCAGGCTGTTGAGGCCCGAGGAACACCCGGCGCTTCCCACCAGGGAGGAGGCGGCGGCGCTTCCAGGTCTCGGCAGATTCTATGAATCGGTTGTTCCATCACCAGACACGCTCCTGGAGAGTCGCGACCTGCAGCTGCTCCTGAAAAAACTGAACGAGGCGATCCTGGGGCTTGATTATGAAGACAAGCTGCTTTTGAAATTGCGGTTCGAGTACAGGAAGAGCGCGAGGAAGATAGCGGAAATGCTCGGTATCGGCGCGGAAAAACGTGTTTACAAGCGGATCGACCACCTCATCGAGAAGTTGGGACTCACGCTCGCCGAAGAAGGTCTGGAGCCCGATAGCTGCAGGAACCTCGTTTACAACCTGGATATACTTTATTATTGGCAGGAAAACTGGAGCGAACGGGAGATGAGCAATTGAAGCCTTTAAATAAATTTGTATTTTTATCGGTTTTGGGTGGAAAAAGCAAAATACTGCCGTCTAACCATATAGAAGGGTCAATTTACTCTTGACTAAAGAGGCGCCCAAGATGAGCAAGATATGCGGCAATGAAGAGCTGCTCGCGGCCTACATAGATGGAAGGCTCGCGGAAAGCGACAGAAGGATATTCGAGAGGCATCTTTCCGGCTGCCCGTCCTGTCTCGGTGAGCTGATAGCGGTCAAGAGCGATCTCGACAACCTCAGCACAGGCGCCGAATCTGACCTTTGGGTACCGCTCCATCAGGGAGAGGCGAAAAAGAGGAGCATTATAGCTGATGTCATACACGGACCCTCGAAGATCGCAAGGCTTTTCAGGGCCGGTGGCGATCGCTCCGCCGCCATGGCCGTCTCCACCGCGATCCTTCTTGTTTTGCTTTTCGCCATAATTATCTCCTCCCCGGCGTGGGACCCGGATCTGCACCGCGCCCGATCCGGTTTGAACGCAATCCTCTCGGACAGCCCCATCGGGGATCTCAGGTTGTCCAACGGCAGGCCCTCTCCTCCGGTTACCGTCAGGACGATAAGAGGAACCGAGCCCCTGCAAACTGACCTTGCCGACGAAGTGGAAAAATCGCTAAAGAGGTCGATAAATAAATACCCCGGCAGATGGCAGACCCTGGAAATGCTCGGGCACCTGTACCTCTCCCAGGGCAACCCATCGAGGGCAAAAGTATACTACAGCATGATCCTCGAGATAGAGCCGGGCAATAAGCTCGCATTGAACGATATGGCGGTCGCCTCATACAGAAGCGGAGATATCGCAGGATCGCTCGAGTATCTAAACAGGGGAGCGCATTCGGACGGGCGCTTACCCGAGATATACTACAACCTCGCCGTTCTTCATCTCTATCTCGGCGACAGGGAATCGGCCAAATCGTTCGCCGCTATTTTCGCATCGCAGGACCCCCTATCACCCTGGACCGAGACGATCTTGCCCCTCCTTCGCTGAATATCGCGCGAGCCGGCATGCGCCCCGTATCGATTATCGCTGTATCATAGCCGATCGCAATGTGATATACTCGCTCGGTACCCCAATAAACCGGACGAGATACGATGAATTCCGCTCGGCGAAAAAAGATGAAATTTCTGCTGTTCCTCTCTGCGATACTCGCGATCTGCACGGCCGCCCGCGGCACTTACAGGGATGAATCGATAGTTGAATGTCCCGTCCGCCCCGGAGTGTCGATACATATACTGAGCGAGGGGGGGGTCTCGGAAACCTTCCGCTCGCTCGGTTACCACAAATCGGCAGTTCTGATATCCCCCCTTACAAGGCTTCTGATCATGAATGCCGAACAGCACGTCACCGAGACGATGAGGCACATCTATTCGGAGACCCTCAGGCTATACGAGATCCTCAATGTGGTCTACTCATCCCCCTGTCAGTTGAACCACATCCGTATGCTGATCGAGGACGACGGCTATTTGGAAACGACGCGCGTACTATATTCCCGCCTCGAAAAGCTGCGCGAGCGTTTCTATAAGAAAACGGAAAGATCGCAACGTCTGGGCAAGGATATCGACGATTCGATAGCGCTCTCCTCGACCGACCCGCACTATTATCCCTACCTTTACATATTTCTCGAATTCAAGGCCGATTTTCATTTTTCGCGGGGCGAGGACGAGGAGGCCTTCAACTGCCTGGAAAAATCGTACTCCCTCGTAAAGGAGCTGGAAAATTACGCTATCGCAAGCCACCTCGCGGGAAGAATCGGCGTATATCACGAGAATCACGGCGACCTGGACGGGGCGGAAAAATATATGCAGGAGAGTCTCGAATACGCCATGCTCCTGAGGGACAACTGCTACATCTCGAGGGTACTGCGCTTTCTGGCGGCTATGAAGATGAAGCAGGGTTACCTGACCGAAGCGGAAAAGCTCTACATCCAGGCCGGGGAATACTGCGACAGAAGCCCCGGAGATCTTGTCTGCCAAATCTCTGCATCCCTCCCCCTCGCCGCGATGTACAGGAGTTTCGGCGAGACCGATAGGGCGTATGCCCTTGTGGAGAAGATAATTCTCGAGACCGAGGTGGGAATGAGAAAGATCGGCCCTTTCGAGAGGGATCTTACCGGCTCCTCCTTCAACTACTTGAGGGCGCGTGCACTGACCCTTCTGGCCGAGCTTGAACGGGACAGGGGAGAGTTCGCCGAATCGATCGCCGCGATGGAGATAGCCACCTCTATGACGGAAAAAGGAAAGGACAGGAATATTCACGCCGCCCACTTGAAAACCCTGGGAGATTCCTACGCCGCGGCCGGCAGGGACGTCGAGGCGGCAAAGAGATACGGCAAAGCGCTGGCGATAGCCGAGAAGCTGAAAAACAGGAGAATGATCGCGGTGACCCTTACCGCCCTTGCAAGATTGGACCTTTTCGGAGGGAGGGAGGGAAGGGCCGGCAAGCTTCTGGAGCGGTCGATAGCTGAAAGCCGGGCGGGCGGCGATTGGCTTCAGACGATGGAGTCGACCTACCTTCTCGGACGGCTCAGGTGCTCGCAGGGAAAGATGGCGGCGGGCCGCCGGCTACTTAACGGCGCCGTTCGCCTCTATGATCGAGAATCGGGGGAAAGGACTTTCGCCCCCGACAGGCGTGCCGGAAACGCGATGATCGACAGCGTGTACTATGCGCTCCTGTCGATAGAATCGGAAGAGGACTCTGCCATCGATTCGCTTCACTTCTGGGCGGAAAGATCGAGGCACAGGTTCGAATGCAACACTCTCTGCGCCGGAGCGGTCTTGGACGGGCTAATCAGAGAGATCCTCTCAGACCGCCGTTGGATTCCCGACGGTACCGTCCTGATCCAGCATGTTGTGACCCCCGGCAGGCTTATCATTCTAACGGCGGACGTGACCGGCCTGTCGCGCGTTTCGCTGCCGGTCGATGAAAGCTCCCTTGCAGGGAAGATCGACCGGTTCATCAGGGTATCTTCCGGCACCGGAAGATCGACCGAAGCAGAGTACGCCTCCCGGATAATCGGCGAATCGTCTATCGATCTCGGCGAAATCCTCCTTGGACCGGTTTCCGGGAAGATCAGGGAGAGCGAAACAATCGTATTTATACCCGACGGAACTCTTGGGTATCTTCCCTTCTCTTCCCTGATCCTGCCCGGCGGCGATCATGCTTACCTGGGGACGGAAAAGAAGATACTCACCGCCGGGAGCCTTCTTTCCCTCAGCACGCCGTTCCGCACCAGCTCTCAGACGCCCTTGGACGTACGGGGCGCTCAATTCAGGAATCCCCTTGTCGTAGGCGGAATCGATATCCCCCCCCTTATCGGCGTCCTCTACCCGGGGTTGGACGATCTCCCCCCTCCGGATAAAGAGATAGAGTCGTTGAAAGCGCTGCTCGGCGGTTGTGCGATCCTCAGCGGGAGCGAGGCCACAAGGGATAAATTCGTATCGATGGCGCCCGGAAAGGATCTTATATACATTTCCACGCACGCTGTTCGATTCCCCGTCTACGGATACGAGACGGCGCTCGTATTGTCATCTCCCTATCCCATTGTCGGTGAGAAAGATCTCCCGGCAGCCCTTCTGACGGCAGAGGATATAAGAAAGGTCGACCTCTCCGGTGTGAAGCTCGTTCTTCTCTCTTCCTGCGAATCCGCCAGGGGCAAGATGCGGTTTTCCTCCTCAACCGCCGATTGCTCCCTTGCCGAGCCGGAGGGATCCGGTCTCGCCGGCGCCTTTTTCGACGCCGGAGCCTCGGCGGTCATCGCATCGTTATGGCCGGTAGAAGATTCGGCCGCGGTAGCCTTCGCAACCGCTTTCTTCGGGCAGCTAGGCTCATCGGGCGGCGATCCAGCCGAAGCTATGAGAAGAACCAGGGCCGAGATTATAGCCCGATACGCTGAAGCAGCGGGAAGAGACCCGGCTGTCGGCGGTTGGGCTACATTCGTTTTAACGGCATCCATCGTCGCCGCTCCCGGCATACCCGGCTTCTGAATTTTTGAAAATATTTTATCTTTTCGAGGGAAAATTCTAAAAACCGTCGTCTAACAATAAGTGTGGGTGTATATAACCTCTTCTGCTGAGGATATGGCCAGATACCGTTTCTTTGAAAGCGAGCACCACTGGGGGAGCGAAAAGACGAGAAGGTGGTGGGGGAGCTGCGCAGGCCCTTAGCGTAAAGGACTATCGGGCAGCAGGTAGGCAAGGTTGATTCCGATCAGCCCGGAGGGAGCAATCGTAAGGTTGCTCCCTTTGTTTTTTCAAATCTCCCATTTCATTCGGCGTCCGGCCGCCGCCATGAATACAAGCGCGAATAGTACAAGCACCGCTGCGTGGGGCGCTATCGAGGAGATCCCCTGCCCGAAGGACAGAATCCTGTGAAGTCCGTTGAGCGCCCAACCGGTTGGAAAGAGAAATGCGATGACCCTGAACGGGGTCGAAACGACTTCCAGCGGCCACCAGCATCCGCCGAGGGCCGCCATGACTAGACTCGTCACTATGGCGAATCCGATGACCTGATCCGGATTGCGGAACAGGGCCCCGAAAAAAATCGACAACGCCCCGGTACACAGGGCGAAGGCGGCCATCAGGATCAATAGGGCCGGTATGCCGCCGCCTAGCGAGATGCCGAAGAGGATCTTTCCCGAAGCGAGAAGAAATGCTATCTGCAGACCGGACACCATCATCCGCCCAAGAATTTTCCCCGCGACCACATCCCCCTTTCCCGCCGGCGTCATCCCCAGCCGCCTCAGGATCCCATCGGCCCTTTCCGCGGATAATCCCGCTCCGGCGAACAGCATCGACATCAGAACGAACATAACGAGGTTTCCGGGAACGGAGGATTGAAACCCTCGTGGTATCTCCCTTTCCCTGCCCGCCGTCACGGCTCGGACCCTCACCGCCCGATCGATCGCCAGTATGCTGTCGATCTTCGATTCGAGATAGGGAAGATAGGCCCGATCGGCATCCACCATGCTCTTCAGATTGCCCCTCACCTCATCCCCATCGAGCACGATCCGCCCGCCGCCCGACGATATCACCCCTTCCTCGATCACCAGAAGGGACGTCACCAGCCCCGCCAGCCCCCTGAAAACAGCGACGGAAACCGCCTCGCCGGCATTGATATTGGAGCCTTCATCCTTTCTCAGGATGACGCCCGTCTTTTCTCTCGAGAGTATCTTGTCGGTAAATCCGGGTGGGATCAGAAGCGTTCTGACCGCTCTGTCTCCCGGCGCCAGGGTATCCGCATCCACGAGATAGAGATTCTCCCGGCGAAGCAGCTCGATCAGCCGTCCGGGCAGGAATCCCTCATCTTCATTGTCTATAGTCAATTTCGCCTTCGGAGTGGAGTGCTGCGAGGATCTGAAGGAGATCCCGAAAAAGAAGATAAACGCCAGCGGCATGAGGAAGATCCATATCGCCGAGCTGCGCTCTTTCCAGGTGAGTCGGAAATCGTTCATCGCGATCTTAACGATCAAATGTCCCGAAAGCGCCCGCATCGTTCGATCATCCTCCCTTCCTGATGGAAAGGTCCAGCATGATCGAGCCCGGAATCAGCCCGGCCAGCCCGATCCCCAGCAGTACAAGAAGATGGCCCGATATCTCGCCCACCCCCGCGTTGGAGAGGAATATCATCTTGAACCCATCGCTAGCCCAGTATACCGGCGAGAAACGTCCTATCTTCTGCAGGGTGCTTCCCATCTGCTCGAACGGGAGCATCGATCCTCCAAAGAGCGATACCACCACTATCAGGATCGAGATCACAGCGTCCGCCGCTCTCTCGCTCCTCACGAATCCGTAGAAAAAGGTCATCAAACCGGTGCACATCAGGATGCTCGCCAGAAGATGAAGGACCAGGGGCAGAGGTTTGCCGAGATCCATACCGAAGCCGAGTCTGCTGACGAGCAGCAGGATCAGGCACGAGGCGGCGGTGATAGCGAATGCGGAAGCCACCTTTCCCGCAACGACCCGCCCCGGTCCGACCGGCGAGACCAGTATCCTGGAGAGCGTCCCACGGCGCCTTTCCCGAACGATATCCCTGAGGACCAGCTCGCTAATAAAGAGGAGTCCGAGCATCATGCTGCCGGGAAGGATATACGCGAAGATATTGAACCCCCGAGCCTCCTCCTCAGACCCGGTCGTTACCGTTTCCGTCCTTATCGTCACGAGCGAATCGGTCAGATACCCGCGGGTCAGCGCGATCCCCCGCCGGGATTCCCTTAGGAAGACCTCTATCTCACCGGCGTCAGGCCACCTGCCGGCCTTGATGATTGACCGGCCGTGCTCCAGAGGCTCGGAGAATATCTTCAAACCCGCATCCAGTATCACCGACATCGAAAGAACGACTTCCTCGACTATGACGGGCAGAAAATTCTCGGCGGGATTCTTCACCACCTTGAGTTCGACCTTTTTCCCGTCGAGAAGATCCGCGGTGAACCGCCCGGGTATCTCGATGACGGCGGAAGCTTTCCCCTTGCCGATCGACCGGGCCGCATCGAGGCTGTCCACGATCTCGATGTCGAGCATCTCGGCGAGGCGGTCCTGCCTCATCCCCTGGATGATGAAATTGGACAGCAGTCCATCGTCGTTATCGACCACCAGCACTTTAATTTTAGAAAGGGTGACTTCTCCCGAACCGCCGAAAACGAGACCGACGATAAGGGTCA
Source organism: uncultured bacterium (assembly GCA_964584495.1). Classification (GTDB taxonomy): domain Bacteria; phylum Krumholzibacteriota; class Krumholzibacteriia; order Krumholzibacteriales; family Krumholzibacteriaceae; genus CAZPAH01. Next base: position 11,226 of record CAZPAH010000002.1, read on the forward strand.
TAGCGATCGGAATGAGAAGGACGAGAATTACCGCGAGGGGACTTCTTAGCCTCCTTGTAAGATCGTTTGCGAGGATTCGCAGCACCTGCCTCATATCAGTCCCTCAGTTCCCGGCCCGTCAATTTCAGGAATACGCTCTGCAGGCTCGGCTCGATGATCGAAATGTCCTCGACCTGGATTCCGCCGGCGAAGAAGCGTTCGAGTAGAGCGCCCACCGTCTCCCGTCCGGGGACGAGGACCCGGATGGTCCCTTCCCCGAGATGATCCACGTTGACCCTCTTGAAGACAGCCTCCAGCTTTATCTTCTCCAGAAGAAGTCCCGCCGCTTCCATGTCGAACCCGCCTCCGATCGTTACCATGATTTCCCCGCCGGCCAGCCTGGTCAGCTCATCCAGCGATCCTTCGGCGTGAATCACCCCCCTATCGATGATGGCAATCCTGTCGCACAGGGACTGCGCCTCCTCGAGATAGTGGGTCGTGTAGATGACCGTCGTTCCCCGGGAGGAAAGATCCTTTACGATTTCCAGTATCCTGATTCTGGCCTGAGGATCGATCCCGAGGGTCGGCTCGTCGAGGAGCACTATCTCCGGATCGTGAATCAACCCCGCGCAGAGATTGATCCTGCGTTTCATCCCGCCCGAGTATTCCCTTACCGGATCTCCCGCCCTTTCGGTGAGCCCCACCATTTCGAGCACCCGGGCCGATGCATCCCTTAGCTCGCCGCCGGAGAGGCCGTACAACCCCCCCCAGAAATGGAGGTTCTCCCTGCCGGACAGTTCCTCGTAAAGGGCTATCTCCTGCGGCACCACGCCCATCATCCTTCGAACCCCACGGCCTCCCGTCGCTATGTCGATACCGGCTATTTTGACCGACCCCGAATCGGCCTTCAGAAGTCCGCAGATTATCGAGATCGTCGTTGTCTTTCCGGCTCCGTTCGGCCCCAGCAGGCCGAATATCTCGCCTTTATCTACGCCGAATGATATGCCCCCTACTGCGGCGACATCTCCGAACGATTTCCTGATATCCTTGACTTCTATCATCGAATCCCCCCGGGTAGGAGCAACTGGAAATTTTCCGCTTTTTACGGTCCGCTTCGATCGGCGGCCGTTGAATCGCACCGCCGCAGGCTACCGTCGCAGACTCACATATGACGGGGCATATTTCAAGAATTATCGGCGCGCCGTAGCGATATCGGTTGCCTGCCGGACGTCTTTTCTCTAGAATTCGACCGGGCCGGAAAGCCCGGCCGTTGAAACCGGAAGGAGAAGATATGAAATCACCGATTACGGCCTGGAGGATATCCCTCCTTGTCTCCGTCCTTTTCCTGCTTGCCGCCTCCCTGTCGGCCGAGGAGTACCACGCGCTGACCTTCGACGACCTGATATCCTTGGGGCGCATAGGGTCCTTCGAGATATCGCCGGACGGAAAGTTGGTCGCCTTCACCGTAACATGGTTCGACAAGGATGAAAATTCGTCGAATTCGGATATCTACATGGTACCTGTGAAGGGAGGGGAACCCTGGAATTTCGTTCGGAGCGGGGGAGATGATTATTCGCCCTGCTGGTCCCCCGACGGAGAGCATCTCGCTTTCGTCTCGGACCGCGACGGCAGTGCGCAGATATGGGTGATACCGATCGACGGGGGCGAAGCCCGAAAGATAACCGATGTCCCGACCGGCGTATCGCAACCCCTCTGGTCTACCGACGGGAAGAAGATAGCCTTCACTTCGAGCGTCTACCCGGAGTGCGAAGATCTCGACTGCGACAAGAAGAGGCTGGAAGAGTACAGGACCGGAAAGGTCAGGGCCAGGCTGATCGATCACCTTATCTACCGTCACTGGAACCAATGGCGGGAGGGTAGATGGAGCCACCTGTTTCTCACGGATCTGGAAGGAAGCGCGCCCTTGGAGATCAACAAGGGCAGGACCGACGTGCCACCGATATCGCTCGGCGGGGACAGGGACTATGATTTCTCGCCCGACGGCGGCGAGATATGCTTCTCGATGAATCCCGATCCGGTCGTTGCGGTATCGACGAATAACGATCTTTACATCATGAAGACATCCGGCGGCGACCCGGTGCCGATCACCTCGGAAAACCTTTCGAACGACAACAACCCACGGTATTCCCCCGACGGACGGTATATCGCCTACAGGGCGCAGCTGACACCCGGTTTCGAGGCGGACCGTTTCAGGCTTATCCTGTACGAGCGCCGCAGCGGCAAGAAGATCAACCTCACCGAGGATCTCGACTACAGCGTGGGCAATTTCACATGGAGCCCCGACGGCGGGTCGATATTCTTCTGCGCGGAGGATAAGGGCCGCTACTCGATCTTCAAGACCGAACTGGGAGGAAAGAAAACTTCCGCCGTGATATCTGGAGGGTACGACAACGACCTCCGTGTGACTCCCGACGGTAAGAACCTGATATTCGCCAGGCAGACGGTGAGAAACCCCCTTGAGCTGTACCGCGGCAGCACGAAAGGTAAGAATATCGTTCAGCTGACCGATATCAACGGCAGGATACTGAGCTCGGTCGCCATGAATCCCCTCGAGGAGTTCTGGTTCGAGGGAAGCGGGGGAAGAATGGTCCACGGTATGCTGGTGAAGCCTCCTTTCTTCGAGGAAGGAAAGAAATACCCGATGATCCTTCTCATTCACGGCGGGCCCCAGGGAGCGTTCGGAGACGATTTTCATTACAGGTGGAACGTACAGATGTTCGCTTCCCCCGGATACGTGGTCGCCACCATCAACTTCACCGGGTCCACCGGGTACGGCCAGGCCTTTACAGACGCGATAAGCAAGGACTGGGGAGGAGCCCCCTACGAAGATATCATGGATGGTGTCGATTATATCCTGGCAACATTCCCCTTCATCGACGGAGAAAGGATCGGAGCGGCCGGCGCATCCTACGGCGGGTACATGATCGACTGGATAGAGGGCCACAGCGACCGCTTCAAATGCCTCGTCTCCCACGCGGGTGTATACGACCTGGAAAGCATGTACGGGGCCACCGAGGAGCTCTGGTTCCCCGAATGGGAATTCGCTGGTCCGCCCTGGGAGAATCCCGAAATGTACAGGAAATTCTCCCCCAGCTCCTACGTCACCGAGTTCCACACGCCGTGCCTGGTGGTCCACGGGGAAAACGACTTCAGGGTGCCTTACACCCAGGGGCTCGAATTCTTCACGGCCCTTCAGAAACGGGGTGTCCCCTCGAAGCTCCTCTTTTTCCCGGACGAGGACCACTTCGTCAGGAAGCCCCTCAACGCCGAATTGTGGTGGAATACATTACATGACTGGTTTGCGGAATATCTTAAATGACCGCGGAAAATACCGCCAAACCTGGATTCGGGAGATGAAAGCGATTTCATCTCCCGAACTTTTTAACAAATAAAAACCGGAAAAGAGATCCAATGAAAGGGTCACGCGGGCCACCTCCCTAGAACCTTTTCCGGTATACCGATTATTGTATTTTAAGCCGCTAATTCAATAAATAGCGTTCATACCTTCAAACAGATACGTAAGTATATCACAATCCCGGCTAAAAACAAAACCTTTTCCGTCAGGATAGAAAAAGTGTTCCTTCCCCCACCTTGACTACGCACCCGGCTACCTTGACGCTGTGAACCATACCCCTTTCGCATCGAACGTCCACGCTGATCAGGCTGTTTCTCGCGATCTCAATCCCCTGCTCTATAGTGAGCTTGAGATGGGAGGGGAACTTCAGTATTCTCGCCAGGTATCCGCCCAGTGCCCCTGCCGCGGAACCCGTGGCCGGATCCTCGACCACCCCCAGCCCCGGAGCGAAGAACCGCGAATGAATATTGACCTTCCTGCCCTCGATCCTGGCGAAAAGATATATTCCGCCGACCCGGTACCTCGCTGCGACGTTACGAGCTTCCTCCATATTGAGGTTGGCTTTCTCGACCACTTCCTTATCCCTTGCCTCGACCAGGAGGAAATCGAGCCCGTTTGAAACGACGCCTCCGCCAAGAAGGTCTCCCGACCTAATTCCGACGGCCCTTGCGGCCTGCCCGCGGTTCTGCAGAGCGGAACCGTACTCCGGTACCGGCTGGGTCATGGATATACAGGTTGCTTTTCCCGTTTTCTGGGTTTTTTCGACCGATATCTTTCCCGCGTCCAGTTCGAGAACAAGTTTTCGGGCTTTCTCCCCCTTCTTCTTGTTCATGATGACGAACGCCGTTCCAAGCGTCGGATGCCCCGCGAACGGCAGTTCCTCGCCGGGCGTGAAGATCCTCACCTTCGCATCGGCTTCCTTGTCCTTGGAGGTGAAAATAAAGGTGGTTTCCGAAAAATTCATTTCCCGGGCGATGTGCTGCATCTGGTTCTTGGTCAGCTTTCCCGGCGAAGGGAAGACCGCCAGCTGATTGCCGCCGAATGCCCTGTTGGTGAAAACATCGACATGCTCGTATACCAGTTTACGGCTCATAATTCAGCCCCTCGATAAGACCATGATAGTAAAGGGCAACTTTCGCATCATGTTAAATGAAGAGTGGAATGGTGGAAAGAAAAAAATCGAGCGGTTTAAGAAGATCGCCGGCGGCCGGATATCCGCCGGGCTGACTTTTTTATTTTACAATATCGCGATCTATCTGTATAATACTCCGGATGTTGAAGTAACGACTCTAGCAGGAGGAAGAGCTACGATGAAATTCCAAAGTTATATAACTCTAGTAGCGATTTCGCTCGTCTTAATTTCATGCGCCATGGCTGGAAACACAATGGCCGAGAAGAAGCAGGTTAACCCTATGGTCTATGTCAAAACTAATATGGGCTCCTTCACGATCGAGCTTTACGAGAAAGAAGCCCCCCTGACGGTCAAGAATTTCCTACACTACGTCGACAACAAGTTTTACGATGACACGATCTTCCATCGCGTCATGCCGAATTTTGTCATTCAGGGAGGCGGCTTCACTCCCGACATGATCCAGAAAGCCGTTGCTCCGCCTATCAAGAACGAGGCCGGGAACGGTCTTAAAAATATGAAATACACCCTGTCGATGGCGCGGACGCCGGCTGTGGACAGTGCGACGAGCCAGTTTTTCATCAATGTCAAGGATAACCCCAACCTCGACCACAGGGACAACACTCAGGCTGGTTTCGGGTATGCGGTCTTCGGCAAGGTCGTTGATGGAACGGAAGTCATCGACAAGATCAAAACGGTCAAGACCACAACCAAGGGCGCCCACAATGATGTCCCCGTTAAGCCCGTGATAATCGAGTCTATCCGGCGTCATATACCGGATGATGAAGAATAGGGAATAGGAAACCGTTTAGAGAGGGCGGTTCCCCGAGGGGGTCCGCCCTTTTTTTTCCCCCGGATCGATGGTGGATGGAAAATCTTTCCCCCTCCCGCCGGGATTCCTTTCCATCTATTCCCCCCGCAGCTTCGCCGGTTATCCGGGCCGCCGCCATCCCGTTTCCAACATATTGATTTAATGTCAATTGTGGGCGAAAATAAGTCCACCGTTTCACGGCCCGTGGTACGAATCTTGTTTTACTTAGGCCCTGGAACTTAGGGCCTTTAGAGGAGAAGGGGAATCGGGCAATGATAACGGAGGAGCGGGTATCGTTCACCACGTTGTTCAAAGCGGTCGTCGGGGGAAGGAGGATCGCCGCGGCGGTGATCATCGCCGGTTCGGCCCTCTCGCTGGCCGCCGCGCTGCTTATGCCGCCGGTATATACGGCCGAAGCCGTCATTCTCCCCTCGGGCCGGAATCTGTCGGCCCCGTCTCTCGGCGGCGCCCTCGGCCTGATCAATATCGACTGGAAGCTGCAGGGATCGCCCAACAGCTCCTTCCTGTTTCCGGCGATACTGGAGAGCTCCGTTATCCTCGACCGCCTTCTCGACTCCCCCGCCGAGGTCGGCCACTCCACCGAGAAGATAGCGAAGATCATAGGCGCCGGGGACCGTGACGATTCCCGCAAGAAGCTGGCCGGGATGATCGATATCATCACCGATGAAAGAACCGGCATAGTAAGAATCAGGGCCACCACCCGGATTCCGGACCTTTCGTCAACGCTGGCTAACAGGATGGTCTCACTTCTGGAGGAGTTCAACAGCGGCAGGCGCCGGCTGAAAGCCTCCCTCGATTACGATTTCCTTCGTGACGAGCTCGAGAAGACAAAGAAAGAGCTTCTGGAAGCGGAAAACGATCTGGCCGCGTTCGAGAAGGACAACCGCGATTGCTTCAAATCCACAAGCCCCAGGGTCAGGACGGAACACGACCGGCTGACGAGAAATATGCAGCTGAGGCTGGAAATATACATAGGCCTGATAAAGCAGGCCGAATTGGCCGATATCGAGAGGCTCAAGGAAACACCGGTGGTGAGAGTCCTCGACGAAGCCTCCGTGCCATCGATTAAAAGCGGCCCGCCCCGGAAACTGATCACGCTTGCAGGGGCCGGAGGATCTCTCCTGGCGGGGATCCTCATCCCGCTCCTTATGCAGATCCGCCTCCGCTCCCTTATCGCCGGCATCCTCAGCGACCGGCGCCCCGAGGACGGTTCAATCTAACGCCCTCCGGTTCAACCCGCCGGCTCATATCCGCCTCTCGGCAGTGTTCTCGACCGGCGGCAGGGCGAAAAGGGCGAGAAGAACCATCGAGTATCGCGACAGCAGCATCATATGGGAAAAGAAATGATGAATGATGAAGGCGGCGAAAAGCATCAGCAGACATTCCTTCATCGCCCGATCCTTCCCACCGCTCCCGCCGTCCCGGGCCGCGATATTTCGTAGAAGCGAGCCGAGGAAGGCGAGATAGACGAGAAGGGGGAAAATCCCCGTTTCCGATAGTATCATGACGAATGTGTTGTGGGGCCCGTTCTCCACCTCCGTTGTCGATATCCCCTGCTTCGGGATCGAGTACTCGAGGGCCGAATACAATCCATACCCGGTGAGGGGGCGGTCCAAAAACCTCGAGAAGTGGAACCGGAGAAGAGACAGCCTGCTGTTATCGTCGATATCTCCGCTGACGAGCGATGTTATCTTCCTGAAAGAATGTCTCACGTCGACCGCGGCATCGGTCTTTATGAACCGGACCGTTCTCTCGGCTCCGATGACAAGAAGGGTGCCGGCTACGAAGATCACGAGCGCCCTGCGGGACCTACGCCGTATGACCAGCAGCTGGGAGGCGAAAATGAGGGCGAAGACGAGAAGCCCCTCTCGCGAGAAGGTGACGAATACGCCGCAGAAGAAAAGTACCTGCATCATAGCCAAAAGAAACGCCTTCCGGCGGCCGGCGGCGGTACGCATCAGGTAGATCGAGGCGATCATCGAAAGATTGACTATGAACGCCGAGGTGTTGGCGTTCTTGAGAAGCCCGGCGGCTCTCCCCTCAGAGTGTGAAAGGGACAATCCGGCGGGATCGATCAGCTCGGCGATATTAAGCAGGGAAGTAAAGATGCCGAGAAGCACTATGAGATTAATCACGTTCTCGAGCCGTTCCCGCCTGTTCGTAAAGAGGAACAGCACGGTGAAGCAGGCGGAGGCATACACGATCTCCCTGAGCCAGAGCACCGTGCCTTCCCCGGTCCCCTCTATCATGCCCGCCGAGAGGCTCGTAACGATGAAGAGGATATAAAGGACCACGGGCAGGTTCGGCCGGTTGAGCCGCGTCCTCGTCAGCAGGAGGGCCGTGAGAAGCGAGAGAGCCAGCATAAGAAAAACTATCTTGCCGAAGGGGAACGAAAGGATGGAGGTGGCCCATGCGTCAAGCCGCAGAAAAGACAACGATACGAGCGGGTAGATAACTAGAACGGGCCGGCTCAGAAAAAGGATCGCGGCCAATCCCAGCGATGCCAGCGTGAAGAAACGGGGGTCCACGCCGAAACCGGCGCTTATCGCGAGAACCGCCGCGCAGGCGGCCGCAGGCGCCTTAATCGCCGACCAAGCACGGCCGGCCTCCACGGGAACGAAAGGTTTCGCGCCGGACATACAAGCTACTCCCCCGCGGTGGTCTTGATAAAGACGGCCGCCCTGAGATCGTTTTTCAGCTCTTCGAGAAGTGAATCGACCGTATCCCTATCCTCTCCCATCTTCCAGCTCACCACCCTGTCGCGGATAACGGCAAGAACGGCTCCCGTTATCAATCCGGCGAGCAGGAACGATATCAAGATACGAACGGGATCGGGGTAGAACGGCTTTTCGGGCACCTCGCCGTAATCGAGGACACTGAGGATGGGCGTATCCCTGCCGGAATCCAAGGCCGCCTTTTCGGCCTGCTTACCCAGCTCGAGGCATAACGCCTGCTTTATCTCGACCTCGCGGCCGAGACGCCTCAGCTCCATCAGCAAACCGGGCTCGGTCGAATTGGCGTAATCCCTGTTCATCTTCCTGAAAGCCTCGAGATTGTCGTCGGCCTCGGCCAGTTCGATCCGGGACATATCCCTCTTTTTTCTTATGAAATCGTATACTTCCTCGGACGAGGCCCTGCGTTCGGTCCGGTTATATTGCTCGAGCCGCTCTATATAGGCGCGGGCCACAAGGGAGGATAGAACCGGGTTGCCGGTTGTAACCTGGATGACAAGCGTCCCCGAGTCGCCGTCTATCCAGAACCTGGCCACCCTGCTTCTGAGCTTGAACAGGGCCGCATCGTCGTTTGGGGCGCAGAGATATTCCTGGAGGGTTTTCTCGGCGGTTTTTCCATGATCCTCGAAAACGAAGGTTCTCCTGAGAATATCGATCGATATCCTCCTGCTCCTGAGGATATCGGGATACAGCATCATGGAGCTTTCGCCGCTTCCCCTTCCCATCAGAACCGAGAGATCGGGCAGCCCGCCCTCTGTCATATCGAAGCCGGGTCGGTCGGAGGAGCCGGGAAGAACCGTAGCTGTGGAACGGTACCTCCTGCCCGCCAGCGCGAATTTCAAAACTCCCGCGATAAGGGAAATAAATACCATCCATAAAAGAAAATATTTTCCCCTAGCAAGCGATCTGTATATCGATCCGATCACGCCGAATTCGTCCATGTAACGGCCCACCCGCCGGTTCCGGTTATAACCCGTTGATTTAATGAATGTTGCCTTAGCACCCCGCCGCCGTATACGTTCGATCCGGAATGCCGGGAAAAAGCTCCGGCCGTAACGGGGTTTTCATGGGGAAAATTGCAAGAAGAACGCCACCGGGCCGTCTCTCAACGTCCCATCGGCAGCCATAGGGAGAAGCCGTTCTTACCGTCCTTGCCATCGAGGCGCTGGAGAAGGCCGCGGTGTCCGGCTACGATAGTGCGCGCAAGCGACAGGCGGATTTCGCCGCCCTCCCTATTCCCGGCGGTTTCGTCCGCCCCGTCCGGCGACGGCCCGCTCGATTTTACGCCGTCGGCAACCGGCGCATCCCCCACGGAAGAGCCGATATCGACCCTGTAATAACGGTCCGCCCTTGCGGCGGCGAAACCGATCTCATTGCTGACCCGGGCGAGCTCCGGGAAATCCGCGGCGGCGGCGGCGGAGATCCTTCCGGTTATGCAATCGTCCATACCGGAGCGGCCGCCCCCGGCAAAACCGGTATCGATACCGGCGGGAGGCCGATCCTCTACCGCCGTTACGATCTCCATGACCCCTCCGCTTCCAAAAGAAGCGAGAGCGCCGTCGATGATCGATCTTATGACTATCTTCATCTTCGACGGGTCGGCCGGAATATCAACGGGCCCTGCGGCGTCATCGAACCTTACGGTGATCCGTTTCTCCTCCAGCTCCGCTATGTATTCACGGAGGCAATCCTCGATCAGCGATGAGATGTCGGTATCCTCCGGGGCGATCCCGACATCGTCGAAATTCATTTCCGCGACCGAAATCAGCTGGTCGACGGTCTTCTCTAGATTGACAAGAGCGTCTTTCGCCATATCGACGAGGATTTCCCCGCCGACCTCTCCCGGTTCAAGTGAATATAGCGCGCTTTTCAGGACACCGACCGGTGGAGCCAGTTCTATCGAGCTGCTCCTTATGAACTCTCCCTTGATACGCGAGAAATCGCCGGCCTTCTCCCCGCCTGCGGCGGTCCGGGTCAACGCGGCCGCATTCCCAAGGGCCGCTCCGGCGACCATGACGATCATCCCGAGAAACTCGGCGTCCGCATCGCTGAATATCTTGTTGCCTTCCATTCTGCCCACAAGAAGGATCCCCAGCAGCTCCCTCTTCGCGTAAACTGGCGAACAGTAAGGGAATCCGGCTTCGAGCAGCGACCTCACCGGATCGCTTTCAGCGTCGCCCCGGAGCTCTCCCGCATGATATCGTTTAATATCGACCGGCCGTTTCTCCTGCTCAATCCAGGCTATGAAGTGGGAAGCATCTTGGATGCGCCGGGGTAATTCCGTTCGCCCCTTTCCCACAACATGGCCGAGCTCTATCGTCATGCCCCCGGGGAGGACCCGGTAGAAGGCGACCCTGCCGATTCCCAGCTGCTCGACAATCGTCATGAGGAAAAGTCTGATTATCCCTTCAGCGTCAAGCCTGCCCGCCAGTTTCTCGAACAGCCTGAAAAGGGTATCGAAGGCGAATATCTTCCTTTCCAGCTTTTTTTCGAGCATCCCGACACTCGACCTGCCGGCAGCCTTCCTTCTTTTAGAAGTGGTTTCATCCATTTTAAGTACCGGTTCCAGAGGCTGAAAACCGGCCACACCCGCATGGAAATCTTACTCGATATCGGTCGTGGCGCTCGTTTTCGTCGCCCGAGAGCAAAACCCTGTGAATCATAAGGTTACGGCGATTCCCAGCCGGACGGCCCGCTGGCTGTTTTCGTCTAACCGCTTGTCGGACGGCATCTTGCCTTACCGAACTCTTCAAAGCCGCCGGCCTTTATAGTTCCGGGCTGCAAGAACCATTCACATTGGGGGGTAGATTAGGGGAGTCGGTAAAAAAAGCTGGGCTGGAAAAAGGGCACCACGATACGCGATGCCCCACACTCTGCTTCATTCTGTAATGCCGTCCCGGGGTTATAAGGAGCGGACCGGCCCATACCGGCCGGCCGCTGACCCATAAAAACTGAATCCCTCCCTGCCCCAGCCTATCAACCTTGAATCTTCTTGATCTCCTTGGAGATCAGCTGGACGTGTCTTTTCTCTTCGCCGATCAGCTTGTCTATCTCCTTCTTTCCCAAATCTTCGCGTGTCCGCGATTTCATCTCGTCGAAAAAGAGGATCGTATCCTTTTCGAATCTCAGGGCCTCTTCCAGAATTTGTACCGGTCCGCCAGCCTTGGCGGCGACCGCCTCGGCTTCCTTGGCCGTACCGAACAATCTCGACTTTACCAGGGCGTCTAGATATAGATACTCCTGGTCATCGGGATCGGAAGCCGTCGGAGATGTCACCGCCGGGGGAAGGGAATCGCGAAGGCCCTTGAAAACTTCGAGATGCTTCTGCTCTTCCGAGAAGAGCATGTCGAAAATCTTCTTCAGAGCAGGGTCTTTCGTAATCTCAGAAGCCTTCCTGTAGTAGGCCATGCCGTTAGTCTCTATGTTCATTCCCATTTCGAATACTTCATCGGCATTGAAAGAAATACCCATTTTTATCCTCCTAAGCTAAAAACACCGGCCTCCCTGACGAGCCGCGGCGGATGCTGGGATCATGGCCGATCATTCTTCCCGGCGCCCCGACCGGGTGAGATCACTTAATCGAGAGGCTCGAACTCATCCTTACCGACCCCACAGTCGGGACAAACCCAGTCACCCGGGAGATCCTCGAAAGAGGTGCCGGCCGGCACTCCGTTATCCGGATCCCCGATTGCGGGATCATACACGTACCCGCACACGGTGCACTTCCACTTTTTCATCGTATTCTCCTTTCCAGGCCCCATTCTTTCGATCGATCAATCCTCTAGAAAAGAGGTCGAATCGAAATCGAACCAGTACAACCCTCCCGCCAGAGAATTCTTCTCGGCAGTTAAAAGGTTATAATGCCCCATTTCTATCTGTGCAAGCTCCAAAAAGAATTTTTTCAGCTCGGCGGACACGGTCGCTCCCGCCTGCTTCTTGTAGAATTCATGCGCTTTCAGCTCGGCCTCAATCGCGATATCGAGTGCCTGCATCGCACCGGTCTCTTCCCGTATCGAGAGGCCCTGAATCTCGGCGAACGATTCGTTCTCGACGCCGGGCGCCGGGACCGTGCCGAACAGCTTCTCGTACCATCTGCCGAGACTGTCCCTGTGCCCCTTCTCATCGAGCGAGAGCTGCAGAAACCTTTTTTTCCCTTCCGGATTCTCAATCCTGCCGGCAATTTCCGAATAAAAATTCATCGCCTTTATTTCGGCGATAATGGCCGTTTCCATAGCTTCCCTGAGATCTTCGGAGGTACCACTCAAAGCTCATGCTCCTTTCGATTTCATTATGACAACGGAGATGTCGTCCTCAAGCGGCCTCTCCTTGACATGATCCTTTACACCGTCGATTATCGCCTCGATTATATCGGCGGGAGAACCGCCGCGGTTCCTTTCCAGAAGGCTCGCCACCCTCTTCCTCCCAAAGATCTCCCCCGCCTCGTTGCGCGCCTCGATGATCCCATCCGAGAACGAGCACAGGATATCGCCGCCGCCGAACGGGATCGAATGCTCCCTGTAGCGGAAGTCCGCGTCGATGCCCACGATCAGCTGCGTCTGGAGAAGGGAGCTCACCTGCCCTTTCTTATCGACCAGGAAAGGAGGCTCGTGTCCTGCGCAGGTAAAGGACAGCATCCCTTCTCTTGAATCGAAGAAAACGCAGAGCATCGTCAGGAAGATACCGCTTCCTTCATATTTTTTGTTCATTCTGGAGTTGATAAGCCCCACAATCCTGCCGGGACTTATCAGCCCGCTGTCCGCCCCCGCGGGCCCGGACCCTTCGAGATACTCCCCCACTATCCTCGCGGCGAAGGCATTCAGCCCCGCAGCGGCCGGACCGTGTCCCATCACGTCATAGATATAAAGCAGGGTCCCTCTCGTTCCGCTCCCGCGATCGCCTATGGTCTCGGTATGGATATTATCCCCACCCACGAACCGGGACGGGATGCAGAGATATGCCCCTTCGATCGTGTCGTCGGTTCCGAGATCGTTTATCGAAAGCTCGCCGGAGATCGAATAGGCCATAGCCTCCTCTTCGCCGTTCTCCTCGGGAGCCTCCTTGCTCTTCTCGATCGCCCTGTACTCGTTAAGGAGGAGCCTCCTGTGCACCCTCTCCTCTTCCGCCAGTCTCGATAGAAGAGCTTTTATCGTAGGCGGCGTTATGGGGTTCTCGCTGCCCTTGTAATAGTAATTGAAGGAACTGGTCTCCCGTATCATCGCCTTCGACAGTATCTCCAGTATCTCTTTTTTAATCTCCGCCTGCATCATGACCTGTCTTTAAAGGCTTCCCCGGCACCGCGCCGGGCGTCACGGAAATCTGCGCGGGTCGATTTATGGCCTGCTCTTGTTCTCCCGGAACTGGGCATAGGTGATCGGCTCGCCCCCGCTAAGCAATCCGCCGCAAAGTATATCGCCGATGAAGATACTGTGCGTTCCCACGTCCGCCGTCAGGCTTGGAACTATTGAAGCTTCTAGGTAACCCACCGAATCCTCCAGCAGGGGACACCCGTTCTCGCCCTTCTTGACCCGAACTCCCTTCAGCTTATCGAATTCCCTTCCCGACCTGTATCCGAAGCGCCTTACCATCTTATGGTCGTTTACGCCCAGGATGGAGGCGGCGAACAGACCGCTCTTCTCGATATACTCGTGGGTAAGATTCTTCTTGTTGATGGCGATCGCAATGCGGGGAGGCTCGCTGGTTACCTGGAAGAGGGTATTGCATATCTGCCCGTTCGATTTCTCCCCGTCGATCGACGTGACGACATAGAGACCGTAAACGATCTTGAGGCACACGTCGATTATCGCCCGTATCTTGTCCGTAGGTATCGCGGCTTCGATCGACTGGGAGGAAAACGATCCCATCTTGCCGCAGGCGGGACACTTATCGGGCGGGAAAGAATCGACTACCACATGACCACAGGAAGAGCACACCCAGTTTTGTGCAACCATACGATTCTCCTTACAGGCATTCCCGGCAGATTCCCCTGAAGACGGCGCTGCAAGATTCCACCCGGTGTCCGTCGATCTCGGCCGTGTCGTAGCATTTTTTGCTTTCGCTATCGACCGGGATATCGAAGATTCTGTTGCACTTGCCGCATATGAAATGATTGTGCATCTCCGTGAATGGATCGTAGTTCAGATAACCCTTGGAAACGCAGATCGCCTGGATCTCCCCGATCTTCTCGAGCATTTCCAGGGTATTGTAGACGGTGGAGAAGGAGAGGCCCGGATTTTTACGCTTCAGCTCATTGTAGATCGAGACCGCCGCAGGGTGATTGCGGTTCCCGATCATATACTTTATGACGGCAAGCCTCTGCGGCGTAAGCTTGAACCCCTTCTTTCTAAGAAGGGCGATCGTTTCATCTAGAGCGTGCAATTTGTAAGTCCCTTCCGTTCACCATCCTAGGCCCTATCGCTCTATCAAGGATATATCCGGAGCGGCCCAGTGTCAATAATAATTCTTAATAAGAACACAACTTATTAAATATTAAATTATTAATCTCATCCGCCGGAGACCCCGCCCGCAGGACCTCCCCCGTAGCCGCAAATAGTCTCGAGGGGACACCCCTCGCAAACCGGCTTTTTCCCGCAGAACCTTTTTCCGTGTTCTACGATCAGCGCGTGGTACTCCTGGTAAATCAGGACGTCGCCGGGAAGGTTCGTCTCGAACAGATCCCTTATCTGCTCGTATCCTTCCTCTCCCGTCAAGATTCCTATCCGAGAGAATATCCTTCTTGTATACGCATCTACAACAAAAAACTGCTTTCCGAAAGAGTAGAGCATGATCGAATCAGCCGTTTCGGGACCTATTCCATTCAATCCCAGCAGGCCTTCCCGCGTTATCGGCTCCCTCTCGGCGAAAAGACCGGCCAGCCTCCGAAGCCTCAATCCCTTCTGGTTATAGTATCCCGACGGCCTGATAAGGGCCGACAGGGTTTCCTCGTCGGCCGATAAGAGCTTTTCCGGATCGAGCAGCCCCGCCCTGAGCAGGTTGACCACTCCCTTTGCGGCGTTCTTCCACGAGGTGTTCTGCGTCAGAACGGCTCCGGCTGCGACTTCGAACCTTTGCGCCTCCGTCTCTGGTCCTCCGGTATACCTGGGCTCATCGGCTCCCGCTCCGGTGACCGGCCACCATCCCCTCGGCCCGTACGACTCCATCAGCAACGTGTATACGGCCTCCACCACCGCTCCCGGTCTTTTATCGAACCCGCCTCCCAACTTGATCGCCACCTCCTATTGCGAGACACGGTGAGAGGATACCCCGTAACTCCGGCTTTTACCAGAAATCAATAGCGGGGATCAAAGATTCTAAAATGCCTTGCCGCCGTGGAAGAGTCCGCTTATTGTCCTTATATGTTATTTAGATTCAATTCGAAGGAGAGCTCCAAATGAATGAAGAGAAGTTCCAGGCCGGCGCGAAAAACCGTTCGGCGACCCTAAGAGCGCTTGACAGGATAGAGAGGATTGGAAACAGGCTTCCTCACCCCGCCACCCTCTTCGCAATCTTCGCCGCAACGGTGGCGGTATTGTCGTATATCGTCCACCGCGCCGGGATCACGGCGGTTCATCCCGGTACCGGAAAGGTTATCGAGGCGGTAAACATGCTGAATCCGGACGGGCTCCGTTTCATCTATTCCAGGACGACCGACAACTTCGTCCACTTTCCTCCCCTCGGAATAGTGCTGGTGGCGATGATAGGGATAGGTGTGGCGGAGGGGTCCGGCCTGATATCCGCCCTCCTGAGACATCTCGTGACGGCGGCGCCGCGCCGACTCGTAACGGCGGCCGTCGTCACTGCAGGCATCCTTTCCCATCTCGCCTCCAGCGTCGGCTACGTCGTTCTCATACCCTTGGGAGCGATGATATTCATGGCTTTCAAGCGCCACCCGATAGCGGGGATCGCCGCCGCGTTCTGCGGAGTCTCGGGAGGATTCGGGGCCAATTTCCTTATCGGATCGATAGACCCTATCCTTGCCGGGCTCACCGAATCGGCCGCGACGCTTATCGTTCCGGGGATCCATATCAATCCGGCCGTCAACTTCTACTTCATGGTCGCATCCGCCTGCCTCCTGGTGTTCCTGGGGACTTGGGTCACCGAGAAGATCGTGGAACCGAGGCTGGGAACCTACGAGGGGAAGCACGAGGAATTCGAGTCTGTATCGCCGAAAGAGAAAAAGGGACTCGCCTGGGCCGGAATAACCTGCGCCGTCGTGATCGCCCTTCTTCTTCTGATGGTGATCCCCTCCAACGGCGTCCTCCGTGACCCGGAGACAGGCTCGATCCTGCGTTCTCCCTTCATGAGCGGCAGGATAAGCGCGATCATGATATTCTTTCTCCTCCCGGGAATCGCCTACGGTATAGCGGTCGGCACGATCCGCAGCGACAAGGATGTCGTAAAACAGATGACCTCCTCGATGAAGGGACTCGCCGGTTATATAGTCCTGGTTTTCTTCGCCGGACAGTTCGTCTATTATTTCAAGCACAGCAACATCGGGGTGCTGCTCGCCATAAGGGGGGCCGATCTGCTGAAAACCCTGGGGTTCACCGGTATATGGCTTCTCATCTCTTACGTCATACTCTCGGCTTTCATCAACCTCTTCATGGGTAGCGCATCGGCGAAATGGGCGATCATGGCCCCCGTCTTCGTTCCGATGTTCATGCTCCTCGGCTATCATCCGGGGATCACGCAGGCGGCCTTCAGGATCGGCGACTCGATAACGAACATTATCACCCCTATGATGAGCTATTTCGCGTTGATAGTCGCATTCGCCCAGAAATACGACGAGCGCTACGGTATCGGCACGATCACGGCGACGATGCTGCCGTACTCGATCATCTTCGGTTTCTTCTGGATAGCGCTTCTCGCCGTTTGGATGCTGCTCGGACTACCTACAGGGCCCGATGCGCCTATTCATCTCCCGTAAAAGCCCGCGGGGGTCACCGGCTGCTATCAGTTAAAGATTCAGTGAGGGCGGTCGATAACTGTTGTGTGAAAGAAAAGCTGCATAAGTACAAGAAGATCGAGAGCGGATTTATCACCGACCTGAAAACTTTGTCGGCCGCCGAGAGGGCCGTCGGGTGCAAAAAGCACGGGAACTCAGTTTCCAGCAGGGTATTCGTTGAAACCAGCGCCGGCTGCCCACCGGGTTCCCATGTGCGATTCCATCTCGATCTTCCCGGCGGGGGACAATACACGCTGTCCGGAGTCATCGAATGGGGCAACGACGGCTCCCTCCCCGGAAAACCGGTCGGTTTGGGAATACACGTGCTCGAGATGGAAGAAGGCCGGGAAAAGGGCCCCGCCGACGGAGACGATCCGGCGGCCGGCCGGGAGGCACCGCCGGTTGCGGAGGAGCGAAGACACGGCAGAAGCAGTCTTCCGCCCTTGGAGGAGATCGCGGAGCTGCTGCACTCCCTTCTCGATATGAAGATCGCGGTCGAACCGGGTCAGCCGGTGCAGCTCGACCAGGAGAAGCCGACGGCGGTCGCCACGTTTGTTAACGAAGCCGGAAGGGTCAAGACCGTCCTGCTTTGTGATCTTGAAGGCATCATATATCTGGGAGCCGGGATGGCGGTGATGCCGGCCGACCTCGCGCACGAATTCATCTCTTCGAAGAATATCCCGGACAATATCGCGGAGATTTTCCAGGAAGTCATCAACGAATCGGCTAACCTCTTTAACAAGAGCGGAAAACTTCACCTCTCGCCTGGAGTCCTTAAGATCACACCCGACACCCTGCCCGACAAGGTCGAGAGATTGATATCCAAGCCGGGGTCTCGCCTCGATATTAAGATAGAGGTCCCAGGTTACGGGACGGGTATGATCTCCCTGATCGAGTCATCGTAGAGATCTCCCTGGATAAAGGCGGTGCCCGGCGGTATTCGGATCCGATCGATCCGCACCGCGGTATAAAACAATATACTTTTATAGCGTCAGCCCGTAAACTTTCCAGGCGCGTTGCAGGTCTTATACGCGGGAAAAGGTTCGTTATGCGGATAGCGTTTCTAGGTGACGGTTCTCTAAATCATGTCCGGAGGTGGGCCGGGTATTTCGACGAAAAGGGGCACGAGATACTGCTCGTCTCCTTCGAGGAGATGCCGGAATGCCCTTTCCCCACCGTTCGGCTGCCCAGGCGGTTGCCGACCAGGCTGGCAGGGTATCTCCTCTCCCTTCCAAAGCTTAAAAAAACAATATCCCGCTTTCGTCCCGATCTGCTCAACGCCCTTTACATCGCCGGCTACGGATTCATCGGCTCGCTGGCGGGGGTGAGACCGCTCGTTGTCTCGGCCCTCGGTTCCGATCTGCTGGTGGATTACCCGTCGAACCCGATCCACCGCCGGCAGATAGGGTACGCGCTTAAAAGGGCCGATCTTGTCACTACCGACGCGGAGATCCTATCCAGGGCGGCGCTCTCCGCGGGGGCCGGCGAAGACAGGTTGCTCGAAGCCTTTTTCGGAATAGACGATTCCCTGTTTTTCCCCCCATCCGGTGGGGAGTTTTTTCCCGGCGCATCGCCCGCCAGGATAGTCAGCACCAGGAACCTCTACCCCGTTTACAACATAGATCTTCTTGTCGACGCGGCCCCCATTATTCTGGAAAAGATCGACGCCAGGTTCGTCATCTGCGGCGACGGCCCCCTGAAGAAGAAGATCGAGGAAAAGGTCACCCGCATGGGACTCGCCCCGGTCTTCTGCTTTCCGGGAAAACAGAGTCCGGAAGGGATCGCTTCGATCCTCAGGGAGGGATCGGTCTACGTATCCGTTTCACGATCCGATTCGACCTCCGTTTCCCTTCTTGAGGCTATGGCCTGCGGAGTGCCTCCCGTGGTGACCGATATCCCCGCGAACAGGGAGTGGATAAAAGACGGGGAGAACGGGTTTCTGGTTCCCCCCGATTCCCCGCGGGCCCTGGCCGACGCCGTCGTGAAGACGGCGCTGGACCGGGAAACCTCCGGCGGTTTCTCACGGATAAATATCGAGCTTGTGAGGAAAAAGGGACTATGGAAAGAGAACATGGAGCGGGTGGAGCGGGCGTTTCAGGATCTCGTCGACCGGCGGTGATACAAGATGAAAGTCCGGGCGGAACACAATCATTTGACGATGCTGGCAAGATGGGTACTGCTGGCCCTGGTCATAGGGACCGCCGGCGCAGTGATAGTAGCGCTTTTCAACGGGCTGCTCGGGCTGACGATCGATAGATCCTCACTCATCTTGACGGGAGCGCCTTTCCTGCTGCCGATCACCGCGGCGCTGCTGGAAGGCGGCCTCATACTCCGGTACGTGCCGGGAGCGGGAGGGGAGGGAATACCCAGCTACATTCTCGCCATAAACCGCGCCCGGGGAAAGATGAGCTACCTCGAGGCCCTTCTCAAATTTCCGGCGACCATCCTGACGCTCGGAATGGGAGGAAGCGGCGGAATAGTTGGCCCGTTGGCCCAGATGGGAGCGGGCGCGGGAAGCTTTATCGCCTACAAGATCTTCAGGCCGCTGCGTATTTACTCCGAAGATACCCCGCGCACCGCCGCTATCTGCGGGGTGAGCGGAGCGATAAGCGCTATATTTCATTCTCCGCTGGGCGGCGGGCTTTTCGCCGCCGAGGTGCTCAAGCGCGAATCGATGCGCTACAGGGACCTTTTCCCCGCGGTAATGACGGGCTGCATCTCCTATATCGTATCGGCGTTCGTTCTCGGGGAAGCGCCGGTCTTCTCCGTACAGGCCCCACCGGGACACCCCGGAGGAGCCGTGTACGCATGGATGCCTCTTGTGGCATTGCTGGCGGGTGGCACCGGTATGCTCTTCATCTTCGGGTTCGAAAGCGTGACCCGAATCCTGAGCAGGATCCCGGGCCGCCAGCCGGTACGAGCCCTGACGGCCGGCGGCGTGCTCGCCACCGTCTGGATATTAGGCGGATCGGAAGTGCTCCGCACGTCGATGCCCCTCTTCGGCCGGATCACGGGGGGCAACCTTTCAGAGATTTCGGTCCCCGCGCTTCAGGGGCAGTCGTTCGCCTACATCCTTTTGCTCGTGATTCTTCTAAAGATCCTAACGACATCTTTCACCGTGGGAAGCGGGATGAGCGCCGGGTTCACCGGGCCGCTCCTACTGCTTGGAGCGGGAGTGGGGGCCCTCTCTTCCATTCTGACCGGATCGGTCACCGGCAGCGTGGAGTACCACGCTTTCATGGCATGCGGCATATCGGGAATAATGGGGGCCACGTTGAATATCCCCATCGCCGCTTCCGTTCTGGCCATCGGCATCTTCGGCCCCGAGTATACACTCCCGTCCTTCACCGGAGGGATCATCGCCTTTCTCGTTTTCAGAAGCAGAACGATATATACCTACTTCAATGACGACCTCCCCGCCGTCCCGGATCGGGAGGCGGCGGCGCCCTCTGCCGGCGCCGGCAGAATAATAGAGAAGGAAGAACGGTCAGCGGGGGGAAACTCCGGACCGCCGCGGGACATCAAGGTAAACTCCGCTACCGAAGAGGACCGCTAGAGTGTAAACGGCCCCACAGGGCGTCTTACAGGGCGAAATTACTGGGTGTTATTCCCCTCCTCACAGCTTCCTGCCCTGTATCTAGGCCGAGATTCAACGCCGGTATGGAAAGAACCGAACGGTCGGGCCGCCACGTAATCTTCTTTTTCCGAATCTGTTACGCCGACGCGCCCCGCTCCTCCAACAAACGGCTTCCCCGTAGGAGCCCCACCGCCCCGATATGGAATATATCTTGTACATATCGATACAGAATCCCTGCGTAGCCGACGGAAAGGCGATTATGCACCAGTTGACGATATTTACCAACCTGACCAAGATAGCCGCCCTTATCTATCTCCTCGCCATGGCGACAGGGGGATACAGGGGAAAGGGACCGAGAAGGATCCTGATCCCCCTTATCATCCCCGTTTCGATCGCCCTCAATTGGTTGTCCGGAGGCATCGGCGGGCTTCTATTCTCCCTTTCGGGAATCGCCGTCGCATCCCTCTGTCTCTTTCCCCTTTCGCTATGGAACAGGCTTCCCCGTTCAGGCTTCGTTGATGCATCGGCGGTGGGAACGATCTTCGGTCCGACCGGTTCGATAGCGGTTTTCGCGATAGCGTTGATTCTACAGGTGGTCGAATGGCTGGTGGGCGGACGGTCCACATCGATAAGGGACCGGTTTGCCGGCTACGCTTTCAGCTTCGCATCGTCCTTTACCACCGATGCCCAGTCCTCGCCTTTTACCGCGATAGAGGCAAAGAAGGTCATGATAGACGAATACCGAATCATCGACGAGATGGGAGGCGATTCTTTCCGCCGGGAACACGAGTTCCTTGACGCGCCGCCCCAACTTAATAGTCTCACCCTTCCATGGCGGGCGAGACTGGCGCTCGCCACTCTATCAATCCTGATAAGCGGTCTTTTTATTTAGCGGGAAGTAATCCATGTCCGTGAGAAACCGAACCCGCAGAACCGTTCTCGGAAAAACCCTCCTTACCCTGAACCGGCATTTTCGCCGGACCCTGCGATACATCAACCGGACGGGTATCCCGGCCGGATGCGCCCTGTGGATCACTCCATGTCACGGCATATACACGGTTGGCAACAGCAAGCCGGTCGACATAGCCTTTCTCAACGGAGAAGGGAGAGTCGTCAAAATGCTCCGGAATTTTCCGCCGGACTGCTATGCCGACTCCGTGCCGGCCGCGGTGAGCGCGCTGGAGCTGCCGGCCGACGTCCTCGCCGAGACGGGGACCCGCATAGGCGATGACCTCGAGTTCGATATCGAATAATGGTTTTTCCTTACATTCCACCCGCCGGCTCGGCCCAGTACCCGATCGACGCGTATCCGACCCAGTGCCTCAGTGTCGCTATATTGGTCGCTCCAAGCCCCACATCCTCCGGGCCTCGCATAACGGGTTCGATGCTTGTGCTGTAGCCGAGAAGGAACCCATCGGGCTCCGGTATACCTTCGAGCGAGCAGAGGTCGCATAGGAGGTCCAAGCCGAACGGTATCGAATAGACTCCGCACCAGGTCACTTTGTACGGGTACTGCAGGTCGTCCCGCTCGACCATATCCCTGAACAGGGAGATCTTCACTCCATTCACCGGACCGGTCAGGGAAGAGTCGATTATTTCCCTGTCCTGCCGGACGGCCCTGGCGTAACCGGCGCTGTCGACTCCGAAGGGGGCATAGTTCGTTCCACCCCACCCCTCATCTCCATAATGTACGCAATCGGCCGAGATGAGAACCGCCACGTCGGCGCCCAGCTCGAGGCCGCTCTCCTCCATTTCACGGAAAATTATATCCGCAAGTTCGCCCGCCGCATCGCCCATGAGGGCGCCGGGGAGGCGGGAAACCAGAATTGGCAGTATCTCCACCCCTTCGCCCTTACCGGAATCATCCGCGAAACCGGGATACTGGATGAAAGGGATGAAAGCCTCGAGCGAATGTTCCCGCTCATGCATCTCCTTACTGACGAGAACGATATCTTCGGGAAGGGAAGCGATGATTTTATCCCTGACCGCGGAGACCTTCGTCTCCCCGTACGGACCGGCCCATGCGTCGAAGCCGTCGAAGATAAGCTTGCCCTCTATCCCCTCGCGCCTCGCCCTGTGGCAGACCCCGATCAGAATCAGGAGTTTCGCCCTGACCCGGCTCATTACCCTGAGATATTCAACACCCGCGTAGATATAGTCGTCGTGGGGACAGACGGCGCCGATCATGGCGGTTCCGGGGAGATTCACCGCGGCACTCTCCCCCTCACTCGAAAGATAGGCCTTCGCGGCCCTTATAAGCGGTTCGAGCTGCCCCGGCTCCGTGGCATAACCTACCGAGTCGATCGGAACCCTCACCATGCTGTCCCCGGCCATCGCGGCGGAAGCGCAAATACAGGCGGCCAGCGAGAGCGCCGACACGCAGAGCATGCGGCGCCGCGCTGAAACCCTAGTCAAATCCATAATACACCTCCATATCTTTCCCTCAGGATACAACAGTATTCGACGAACGTCCAGTATGGTCGAATTAGCTTGGAGGACGGGACGTGAAGGGCGATCCGGCGATGGAGGGGAACCGTTGACCTTCAGTTTTTTCTCCGGCCTCTTGCCGGTGAATATTTTAATTATTTTCCTACGAAAGTGCTTAACTTTCTCATTCCAGGGAAATATATTCAGTTCTCGGGCCGCGGCAAACCGGCCCGAAAGTCACGGATTAAAAATCGATTCGGCATCGAAGCAAGGCGGAGTTAACCGGCGGCATTCCCCGGCACTAGGGAAGGAACGATGACGGAAAAGAGAAGAAAAAGGATCCTCACGGCGATTTCCCTCTACCATGCATGCAATGACGGATCGGTCGTCACCCTGCCGATGCTCTTCCCCCTTCTTTTCGAT
Source organism: uncultured bacterium (assembly GCA_964584495.1). GTDB lineage: Bacteria > Krumholzibacteriota > Krumholzibacteriia > Krumholzibacteriales > Krumholzibacteriaceae > CAZPAH01. Next base: position 34,642 of record CAZPAH010000002.1, read on the forward strand.
CAGGGCATCCTGATCAGAAATTATGACGACATCGGGAGGCTCAATCTTGTCGGCCTCGTAGTCGCCTTCAGCTTCCAGGCCGCCCTCGGACACTGGGCGAGAAGAAGGCATTCAGGATACTACCTGGCGGCCGACGCCCTAATCACCGGGGTATCCCTTTTCCTGCTCACCCTATCGATCGACTACTGGATGCTGGTCGTCTTCTTCGTCGCCATGAGAATAGGAACCAGCATATATCACCCGGTAGGCATATCCTGGCTCTCCCACACGTTCGGAGGAATGAACCTCGACAAGCCGATGGGGGTGCAGTCGGCGTTCGGGGACCTCGGGGTCCTTATATCATTCTCGACAACGGGACTGCTCGCCCAGAAATTCGGATGGAAAATCCCGCTTTTTCTATGGGGATTCTTGAACTTCGCCGCGATGGTCGTCGGTCTCTTCATATCGAGGAGGACGACCAGCCGACAGGAAGCGATCGAGCAGAAGGAGGAGGAGAAGGAACCTGTATCCTGGATCAAAGCTTTTGGTTCCCTCGGAACGTTTGTCCCGATGATCGTTCTCGGAGGCCTCACCTGGGGCATCACCCTTAACTTCGCTCCCAGCCTCATGGACCACGGGCTGGGACTATCCCTGTCGGAAACCGGTGTCGTATTCGGCTTCTGGATCGCCGCGGGAGCACTGTCGTCACTGTTTTACGGAAAGATAACGGAGCTGTTCGGCAGGCTCAGGTCGCTTATCCTCGCTCTAACGATCATCGCCGGCACCACCTTTGTCATCGGATTCTCGCGGGATGTCTCGATATCGATCGCCGCCATGACACTTTACGGAGCGGCCCTCTTCATCATCTACCCGGCGATCCTCTCGTATCTGGGCGGCAGATCCAACCCGAGAAACCGGACCCCCACATTCGCCCTTTCGGCGAATATCATGATCGTCGCCAACTCGATATTCACCTACCTGTCGGGCCGCATTTCGGACCTGTACGGCATCCACACCCCGTTCATCCTGATCGGAATCATCACGTCCCTTGTCCTTCTCTATGTCCTCATGATAAGATCTTCCCTGAAATCATCTCTTTCGAAAGGATAATTATGGGAACGATCCGCCGGTTGATTCTGGCTTCGACCGCCGCGGCGGTGCTGGCCTCGGCAGGATGCTCGGGCCCCTCTACCGGTAACGAGGAAAACGTGCTCAGGCGCTTTCCGATAACCGGCTCGTCCGATATCATCACGAAATCGGGAGTGAGCTTTGACAGAGAGGTAACCAGCGACGGTAACGGCTCCATAAGGATAGAGGCGACCGGGCCCAGGACGGTGCAGCTCTACCAGCTCGGCGCCCCCGCGACCCAAGACCGTCTTCTCACCTACAAGGCCTCACTGAAAACGGAGAATTTCGACGGCAAGGTCTACCTCGAGCTGAAGTACCGCGTACCTGGGAAAGGCGAATTTCAACGGAGGGGCCTTAAAGACTCGCTGTCGGGAAATGCCGGCTGGAAAACCGTCACGGCCTCGATCCGTCCGGAAAAGGATTCCACGCCGGATATCATATGGCTGAACGTAGTCGCCCACGGCACCGGCACCGCCTGGATCGACGACATAAGGCTTGTCGAAAGCCGCTGAACCGGGGCCAGCTGAAACAAAGACCGGGCCATATCCGTATCGAAATTGTAGCCGGCCACGGGCCGGTTCAGGATGAAAGGGGATAACGATGGTTTCTTTTCTGCTGTGGTGCCTTCTGCTGGTCGTCTGCTGGCCGCTGGCCCTGATCGTACTGCTGCTCTTCCCTCTCCTGTGGCTGATAGCGCTGCCTTTCAGGATAGCGGGAGCGATTATCGCGGGCCTATTCGGAATTATCTGGGGCCTGATAACACTCCCGTTCAGAATTATATGCGGGCGCTGCATATTCTAGGCTGAACGCCCGCCTTCCCCTACTTTCCGTCCCCGCCCGCCAGGGAGTACCGGTACATGAACAGGGAAAGTAGGATAATCATCACGATCGCGACGATCTCACCGGAATTCTCCGAATAGGAAAGCTTCAAAAACGATTCCCAGCCCAAGGCCGCTATGACGGCGGCTACAACCCCGGCGATCGAACCTCCCGCTATAAACCCCGAGGCAACGAGTATCCCCCGTTCCTTTCTCTCTTTCGCCTTTTTCTCGTCCCTGCTGCTGTTGCCTACCAGGTAGGAGATAAATCCCCCGACGAGAACGGCGGTATTGAGCTGTATCGGTAGATACATCCCGAGCGCGAAGGCCAGGGCGGGTACACCCGACATCGCGAGTATCACGGATATTATCACACCGAAGGAGAAGAGTATCCACTGTACCCCCGCTTCCGGTCCCATCAGCCCGAAGATGATCTCCTTCATCGCGGATGCTTGGGGAGCCGGCATCTCCAGGGATCCCAGAGTATAGGTCCTTGCGAGCAACATCATCGCCAGTCCGCAGAAAACGGCCGAAACCGTTATTCCGAGAAACTTGAAGACCTGCTGATTCCTAGGGGTCGCCCCGATCCAGTATCCGACCTTCAGGTCGGTCGCGAAGGCGCCGGCGACCGCCAGCGCAGTGCAGACCACTCCACCGATTATCAGCGCCACGAACATTCCCGGCTTCCCGGAGAGTCCCACCCTGGTCAATATTACGCTTGTTATAATGAGCGTCGCCAGTGTCATCCCCGACACCGGATTGGTTCCTATCAACCCTATGGCCCTGGCTGCGACCATCGTGAACAGGAACGATATGCCGAGGGCCAGAAGTATTCCTATCGTGCTGACCTGGGAATTTGCGAGCCCCCCCCTGAAGAAGAGCCAAAGGCAGAGGGCTATCGCCGCCACCCCGATCAAGACATCCCGCATGCTCAAATTCCTGTCGGTCCGCTTCTCGTGGAGTTCCCCTCTAGAGGCAGCCATCCCCTTGACCCCCAGCATGAAAGATTTTCCAATCGAGGGAATACTCTTTATAATTCCCATAATACCGGCGCCGGCGATGCCGCCGATACCGATCAAGCGGACGTAGCTGACGAATATGTCATCAACGCCCATCTCTGAGATCGGCACGGTCGCGGGGGGAATGATCCCGGCAAGGTGCGAGCCGAAATAATGAACGAGAGGGACGATGACCAGGAATGAGAGGAAAGATCCCGCGGCGATAATAGATGCGTATTTTATCCCTACGATATAGCCCAGCCCGATTATCGCCGAAAGCCCGTCGACCCTGACGGCCATGGCGAACCGGCGTTCGAGCCATTTTCCGATCCATACAGCCTTGAACGAGATAATCTCGCGCCAGAGTCCGAAAGTCAAAATGCATAGATCGAAAACGAATCCTACGAACGCGGACCAGATCAGTATCGTCGCCTGCCTCCCGGCTCCCTGGCCCGCCACGAGTATCTCCGTCGTGGCCATCGCCTCGGGGAAAGGGAGCTTTCCGTGCTCCTTGACCATCAGGTAGTCCCTGAGCGGTATAAGGAATAGGACGCCCAGGCATCCTCCGAAGAAAGCGGTAAGGAATATATGCCAGAAGGAAACCTTCACGTCGAGCATGTAGAGCGCCGGTATGGTGAAAACGGCCCCCGCCACTACGGCGCTGGAGGCGGCTCCGACGGATTGGATGATGACATTCTCCAGGATCGTGCTTTTGCGGGCGAATATATTGGCCAGCCCTATGGCGAGGATAGCTATCGGTATCGCCGCCTCCATCCCCTGCCCGGTCTTGAGCGCCAGGTACGCGGAGGCGAGCGAGAATATCATCGCCATAATCAGCCCTATCCCGACGGATCGAAGCGTGACCTCGAAGGGAGAGCTTTCTGCGGGAACTATCGGGTGATATGTTTCACCCTCGCCCAGGGTCCTGTACGCTTCCGGGGGAAGCTTTTTCGGAACGTCAACCATCGCAAATCCTTTCTCCGGTTTTTCCATTTTCCGCACCCGGCGCCCCGGGCAAGAACCAGTCAAACCTATCGCCCCGGTTCGCTCGATATCGAGGGAAGATCATATCACTCCCGTCATGAGCCGGCCAGCCTTTTCACGCGGGACTCCGGCGGCGCCGCGGGCAGCAAATCCTTGACCGGCACTGCGGTTTAGAGGTTATACTCCACCATGCAGCCGGATACTCGCGACTCGGCGCAGACGGCTGCAGGTGGGGCGTAAAGGAAGGAAAGCGAGGCGCAAGATGAAGGAATCACGGGAAGCTTTTTCGAGAAGGTCCTTTCTCGGAACGGGGATCGCGGGGATCGTCGGTGCCGGGCTGGGGATTGCCGGAAGCCCGGTCCTGCTGGAGGGACAGACCGACCCTCCTCGGGAAAATGAAAAGAGCAAGAAAGAGGAGAAACCACGGATAAAGAGCTACCGGAGGCTCGGCCGCACGGGATACAAGGTCTCCGACCTGGCTTTCGGCAACGCCGGCATGCAGGACACATCGCTGCTGGAATACGCCATGGAGCGCGGAATAAACTACGTCGATACGGCCCGCCAGTACTACGACATGGAGGTCTTGATCGGAAAGCTCTTTCCGGCCAAGAGGGACAAGCTGTTTGTGACAACAAAGCTGGAACCGGAACTTTTCACCGCCGAAACGACCGAGGCGCAGATAACCAAGGCGCTCGAGGAAAGCCTTCAGCGGCTCAACACCGATTACGTCGATTGCTGCCTCGTACACTCGGTGGGCGACCCGAACCTCGGCGGCCCCGAAAGGATCCGGAACCCGGCGATACAGGAGGCGTTCGAGAAGGCTAAAAAAGCGGGGAAGGCGAGATTCTGGGGCGCCAGCTCCCACGGTCCCCTGATGATCGAGGATTTCACATGGCTTATCGAAAACACGGAGATAGACTTGATCATGCCCGGTATGAATCGCATGACACGCGGTCTCGAACCCGTTCTGGCCAAGGCTAAGCAGAAGGATATCGCCGTCGCCGCGATGAAATCGCTCTCCGCGGCAAGGAAGATAGACTATTCGGAGTATATGAAGGAGGGAACGACGGCGCGCCAGGCCCTTCTCAAATGGATGCTGGCCCAGCAGAATATGGACACGATAACGATCACGATGCGCACCTTCGAGGATATCGACGAGTTTGTAGCCGTATCGGGAAATCCTAAGATCTCCTCGGCGGAATCGAAGGTGCTCACCGGGTACTGCTCGCTCCTCGACCACGACTATTGCCGTCCCGGATGTGACGGGTGTTTGGATGCGTGCCCGATCGGTATTCCGATCCACGACATACTCAGGTACAGGCTCTACTTCAACAATTACGGCAGGGAAAAATACGCGATGGGGATGTATGCCAAGCTGCCCGATTCCAAGAAAGCGTCCAGCTGCCTCTCCTGCGATGGGAGATGCTCCGGCTCATGTCCGTTCGGTCTGGATATAAGAGGTAAGCTTGTCGAGGCTCATTCCGATCTCGTCATATAGAAAGAGTGGAGGACTATCATGAACAAATACGTAACGATACCGGGAACGGCGCGCTCGGCGATGCTCGCCTGCCTTGCCTTCATAGCTGTTATATCCGGCTGCTCCGGCGGAGAGATAGATACGAAAGATCCCGCCCGAAAAGTCCTCGCGGAGTCGGTGAAGGCGATGGGCGGTTTGAAGAGAGCCTCGGGATGGAAAACGAGGATAGAGAAGGGCGAGATGTTCTCGGACTTTCCCGGTTGGGGGAGGTTGCAGGCCAAATGCGCCAGGTACGTCGAGAAGCCGGACAAGATATTCATCGATCAGGATTACAGCGCTTTCGATAATCCGTTCTATTTCTCTTATACGTACAATAACGGCGTCGCGTGGCAGGAGGTCAACATGGGTATAAGGCAGAATCCCGCCACGACGGCATACCTCGAGAGGCAGCTGAAAACGATCGATGGAGCGGCATACTATCTTACCGGCTGCGATACATTCTTTATCGTTACCGATGTCGAAGACGATTCCCTGCTCACGGCTTCCAGGCTGGAACGAATCGGATGCGTCGACGAGGGGGACACCGCCTATTTCGATATCTGCAGGGAGACCCACCTCCCGCTGAGAATGATAGCGAAGGAGCGGGGAAGCCTCCTTCACACCATACTGGATGATTACAGAAAAACGGGAGGTCTGAAAGTCCCGTTCCACCTGACCGTTTACAGGGACGGCCGAAAGGCGTCAGAGTACAGATGGGAGGAGATTTCTTTCGGTTCCAGAATCGACCCTGAGATCTTCGAAAAGAACCGTCCCGCAGACAGCGGGGGCCCGTGACGGGATCTCTCAACGGTGTCCCGGCGCTTGCTACACGCCCGCCTCGGGCAGGGGGAGGAGTATATCGGCCCTGGTGCCTTCCCCAAGCTTGCTTTCGAGCTTGAAGGTGCCACCGTGATCCTTGATTATCCTGTACGCTATAGGTAGTCCCAGCCCGGCTCTGTCCTGCCTTCTATGAGTGGTAAAGAACGGCTCGAGGGCTCTGTCGCCTTCACGTTCCGACATACCCTCGCCGTTATCGATAACACTTATCCTTAGATATTTTTTCGGCTGTTGTTTAGTGAAGGACTCCGTATCGGGCGGTGAGAACGAAGCCGCCGCCGCTTCGATCCTCAAAAGCCCCCCTTCAGGCATCGCATCGGCGGAATTGATGCAGATATTGAGAATGGCCCTCTCGATCTGTCCCCTGTCGATGCAAACGGTCTCCAGCCCTTCCTCGCACCGGCAGACTATCCTTATGCCGGGGGGAAAGGTCCTCTGGAGCAGGCGGCTGAGAGATTGTATGATCTCCGCGGCCGATTCTTCTTTTCTGCGGGGCAACGTGTTGTTGCCGAGCGACTGGAGTTTCCTCGTATATTCGCCGGCCTGCTCGGTCGCGTTGAGGATCTCCTCGAGATCTTTCCTGATCGGATTATCATCTTCCAGTCCCGAAAGGACCAGTGTGGCCAGACCCGTGATCCCGCATACGATATTATTAAAATCGTGGGCGATATCTCCCGCCAGATTGATAAGGGCTTCGACCCTCTGCGTGTTCAGATAGTTATGAGCCATTCTAGTCTGTTCGGTTATATCCCTCACGATACCGCACATCCCGATCACCTTCCGGCGCTCGCCGTCGTAGAGCGGCACCTTGGATATCTGCAGGACCGTCTTCCGCCCATTCTTGACTATCGTCCTTTCGTAACGTACCTGTTTGCCCGAGAGTACGATTTCATCAGTGCCGTCCTCTTTCTCGATCTCTATCGCATTAAGAATTGTCATCCTCTTTCCGACTATCTCCCCGGCCGTCAACCCGGCCATATCGGCGAAAGCCTTGTTGGCCAGCGTATAGATGCCGTCGCAGTCCTTAGTGAATATCGCATCGTCGACGCCTTCGAATATCGCCTTGAGGAGCTCATTTCTTTCCGCAAGGGCCTTCTTGAATTTGTCGGCCTTATCGAGATCGATGACGAATCCCGTCATCGCCGCGAGATCCCCCTTCGAATCGAATATGGGGCTCGATGTGATCCGCACCGGAAAGATCACGCCGTCTTTCCGTTTGAAATCCATATCGATTTCAGAGGATCCGGTCTCCAGTATCGATCTTATCTTTCCGGGTATTTCCTCTATTCTTTCTTTGGGCCAGAAGGGGTAAGGGGGGGTTGAACCGAGCAGCTCTTCGGTCGTGAAGGATACCATTTTGCAAAAAGCGTCATTGACATCAATAATGACGCCTCCCTTGTCTATGACAAGAATGGCTATCGCTGCTTCCTTGAAAATGGTCCGGCTGTACTCCAGCTCTTCCATTTCTATCCCGTCGTTTCGCATGTGTCTTGCCTCTTTTAAAACGAGAGCCGGGCTGGTAACGGGGCGTGAAGCGGTCGATCCTACGTACAGGCACGTCGACCATAATCACGCCCGGTATCCCCTCCTTTTTTCTATCGGCCGGAAAGACCGGGCCCTTTACATTTTTTACCCGGGGGCTACCGGGAAACTCTTTGTCATTCGTAAAGATCCGGATCCCCCCCCGAGCACGACAGCAGCGCGGCGGACGCCGAGCGGCGGCCTTGTCATATTTCTTGCATAAATCCCCGCGAGCGGCGGTCATTAATGGTAAAACCGGCAGTTTGAAAGGAGCAAGGGTGTTTTGAAACGGAGAATCAACTCACACAAGCCGAAACATGCTCATCGTAAATCACAGGAAGAACGAAGAACAAACCGGACCATCGATAAATCCGAAAAGAAAATAAGGAAATACGGATTGACAGACGGAAACTTCGAGGAGGGAGAGAACGGCAACGAGGAGAGAGACCTTGCCACGAGCCTTCCCGAGTAGCGATTCACTTTAAAGCATCCAACAAATCCTGCCTCGTCACTATACCGACGATAGACCCCTTTTCGTCGGTAACCGGGACGAGGCTGTATCCTCTGCCCATGATAAGCCGGTACAATCCCTCGGCCGGATCCGAGCCCTCTGCGCTTTCAAGGAGCCGGGGAAGCTCGATTACCTCTGCGACCGCGGTGTCGGACCACCGATCCCTGGCGATATCCCTGAAATCCTCTAGTTTGACAAGGCCTGCAAATCTCCCTCCGATCACTACCGGAAAAGAATCGTACCTGTACCTGAGAAAGTATTCCTCGACAAGGGTCTCGAGATCGAGCGAGCCGTCTACCGACACCGGTTCTCTCCTCATTATGTCGGATACCTTCCTCTCTGCGAGTATCTGCGCGAAGGCGGCATTCCTGTAGCCCGTCGATGCCGCATGCTTTAGAAAGAATCCGATGAATATCATCCATGCTCCGCTGATTAAATTATTCTGAAAGAGGATATTCACGACTCCAAGGCCTATCAGCAAAATAGCGAATCCGCTTCCAATCCTGCCCGCCGTTCTGGTGGCCGCTATCATCTCCCCTTTCCTCATCCATAGGATACTCCGCAGTATTCTGCCGCCGTCCAATGGAAAGCCGGGAACCATGTTGAAAATGAATATCCCTATATTGATTCCGGCCACCGTCACGAACAGCGTCTTTATGAGGAAGACCGGAGCCGACAACCAGGCCAGGAGTAAATATACCCCGATGAGAAGAAGTGTCATGGCCGGGCCGGCGGCCGCTATCTTCAATTCGAGGTGCGGATCATCCACCTCCCTGCTCATGCTGGCGACGCCTCCGAACATGAACAGCGTTATCTTGTTGATCTTGAGCCCGTTCCTCATCGCCACGAGAGAATGACTGAATTCGTGAATGAGAATCGAAGCGAAAAGCATCAGGGCCGTAAGAAGAGAAAGTATCCACAGCGACAAGCCGGTAAAGACCCCCGGGTAGCTTTCCGGAAAATAACCGGTTGCGAAGGTCGATACGACGAGCACGAGCACGAGCACCCAGCTTACGTTGAGCTCCACCGGAATGCCCCAAAGCCTGAACAGACGCACACTACTCTTGAACATAGAATCACCCGGGTGAGATTTAACCCTCGATCGGTCCTTTAAAGCTCATCCTCCTCGAGGCATTTGACGAAATTGTTTTTTCCGTCAACCTCGATGAAGATCGGATGAGCCTGGCCGGAGGACCACGAGAAGGCCATTATATCGACGAGGTCGCCCTTGTTGATCAGGTGGGCGGCGGCCCCGTTCATGCAGATAATCCCCGATCCCCTCCCGCCTTTGATCACGTAGGTTTCAAGCCTCTTACCGTTTGTGCGGTCGACGACATGAACGTTCTCATGCTCGCTGAGATTGGCGCGATCGATCAGATCTTCATCAATCGTGATGGACCCCACGTATCTCAGGTCGGCTTGTGTGATCTTGGCTTTGAGGATCATCGATTTTAACAAAAGGCGTTTCATGGAGTTCTCCTATTGCCGTGCGAACGCGGCGTCGTCACGGGCTCGAATCAACGCGTGTTTCGTATTATACCAGATCGACCGCTTGATTTCATCTATATTCTGCCTTTCGGCCTGCCTTTCGGAGCAAATCGTATTTCGAATGAGGTACGCAAAGACCGCACGAGCTCGAGCGGCCGGCTTATCCCCTCATCCTGTTGAAGCCGAGAAGATAGAGCATTAGATATTTCATTTTGAAAAGGCGCATTTTCCAGGCGGAACCTTCCCTCCCCGCGAATCTATCCAGGGTCGCGATGAAAAAAGCCGGATCGATGCGCTTGGTTATCTGCCGCCCCTTCCATAACCATGGGGAACAGCAGCCGATCCTGTTGATCTCCGACGGCTCCTGGCCGAAAACATTTTTCCTGTCAGGGTCCCAGAAGTGGGTCGTTGTCGCGAGATATCCGGCTTCCCGGGCGATCATTCTTGCTACGGGGCCGATCCCGCCGCCCGGCCAGCACAGAAAATCGATGGTGGTTCCCAATCCCGACGACAGGATCTCACGGGACCCGGCCAGCTCGTCGCGGACTCGCCTCTCGAATTCCCCGTCCGTCTCCATCCTCCCCCCTTCACCTGCCACCTTCGAGAGATCATCGAGCTCCGAACGCCAGCCGTGCCGCTCGAAAAACTCCGGCCCACCGTTCTCCGCCACATGGCGAACCAGCCTTCCGGTAAGATCGCGGTCCTCGAAATAGCGCTTTCCCGAAAGAGACTTGCCGTGACTGTATATGGGCGTTCCGTATGGGATTTCCTTTCCGATGTCGAGATTCATGTACTCGTGCTTTCTTCCGGGAAAGAGATTCCAGAAAAGCCAGGGCGGGGTTGCATATCCCTCGATCCCGCGGGGTCTGTGATAATCGAGTATCTCGGGGCCGTCGAAATACCAGGTATGTGTTTTCGCGTGGGACTGTATTTCGATATGCCCCGAAGCAGTCATTTCCTTCATTTCCGCCCAGGAAAGAAACCCCGTCGCTCTTAGATCATCCTCTACCATGAGGCCGTTCCAACAATCCTCGATCGTCGGCCGCCTGCCGGCATAGGGATCTATAAAATCGGTCGTCATCCAGATGACGCCGCGATGGCCGTACTTCTTGAGAAGCGGGTATGCGTATACCCAGTTGTCGAGATATCCGTCGTCGAAGGTGAGCACCACGGGCTTCTCGGGCAGCGGCGCGCCCGTTTTCATATGATCGTGCAGCCGGGCGAGCGTGATCGCCGTCCATCCCTCATCCCTGAGCATCCTCATCTGCCCTTCGAAGACGTCGAGCGGGATAACGAGGTGGTTCCATATCCAATCGGGGTGTTCCGGACCCACACCGTGGTACATTACTACCGGAATCCCTGCCGGTCCGCTACTCTTCATTCCATCCCCCGGTCTCCGTCCCTTTACCGGGCCGGCCCTTCCCCCGGTACAATTCGAGATAAAGTTTCCCCACCCTATCCGCCACGCTCCTCATGCCGTAGCCGGCCTCTATATCGGCGGCCGCTTTTCGACCTAGGCGCGCGGAAAGATCCGGCTCGGCCAGAACCCTCTCCATCGCCTCTGAGAGGGCCCCCGCATCGCCCGGCGGAACGAGCATGCCGTTTCCGCCACTCTCTATAGTCTCGGGGATCCCCCCAACCGCCGTCGCGACGACCGCTTTGCCGGCGGCCATCGCTTCCAGCATCGAGACGGGAAGCCCTTCGCGGATGGATGATAATACAAACAGATCGGCCGCTTCAAGAAGGTCGGGGATATCACGCCTCGATCCCGGCAGGACGAAACTCCCCTCCAATCCGAGTTCCGCAGCCTTCGCCAGTATCTCATCCCGGCGGGGACCGTCCCCGGCGATAACGCATCTCGCTTCGGGAACCTTCTTCTTCAAGATCGAGAAGCTCTCCGCCAGGAGGGTGTAATTCTTCTCCTCGACAAGCCTCCCCGCAGAGAAGATCAGCCTGTCTTCTTCTCCCCATCCGAACTCACTCATCACGGCGGCTTTTCCCTTTCCGCCTCCCGCGAAAGATGCGGGATCGACGGCGTTGGGGATATAGATCAATTTCCCGGCGGGTGTCTTCTCCCTGTCCCTCCTGATTTCGAGGATATCCCTGCTTACGCATATCCGCATATCGGTAATCCGGTTGAGCAGCCTCTCCATGAGAAGGTAGGCCCTGCCCTTCCACAACCCCTTGCCGTGTTCCGTCGTCACGAGCACCGGTACCCGGGCCGCCCGCGCCGCCAATCTCCCCACCACGTCGGCGAGCACCAGGTGACAGTGCACTACATCGAATCGGCCTTTCCTCAAGAAACGCACAAGCCTGTAAAACGCCGCCGGGAAAAATCTCATTCTGAAATCGAGGAAAAGTACCGTTTCGACAACGCCTGCGGCCTCCGCCTCCATCTCCCTGTCACCCCGCTTGAAAAGACAGAGGGACACCGACAGCCTGTCCCTGTCCAGATGCTTCAACAATTCCAGGACCTGAACTTCCGCCCCCCCGATATGAAAACGCGGAAGCAGGACGCAGACCTTCAGCTTTCTTCCGGATTCTATCAATCTCACCCTCCACGCACGGTTAAAGCGCCCCCCGTAGGGGGCTGCCGCATCAGGCGAGTAATGATACCCCCGCTCACGGTTCAATCAAAGGTTTTTCGCGGCGGCACCGGTATCACCGTGAATCCAGAGCGGGAAATAATAGGAAAAGGCCGCGACATCCCATCGCGGCCCTGTAACCACGCCTCGCCGGCGACGTACTCTTGCCCGGGAACCGGAGAAAACGCCGCGTTCTAGAACTCGTAGCCGAAAAGGAGACCGAAACCGATATTCTTCGTCTCCTCCTCTTCCAAAACCTGTGTTTCGGCGATGCCGTTAATATGTCCCGAAGCAGTGCCCCCGCTGATTATCTTGGCGAAACCGAGGTTGAACCTCCCGTCGACGAGGATATTTCCTCCCCCGATCCCGTACGCGAAGCCGAAGCCGAAGACGAAGCCGAAGTCGGCGCTGCTCATGACATCCTTCATGTCGAAAGAGCCGTTGACCTGCTGCCCGAACTGTTCCCCCTCTAGCTTCATGTCTGCGCTTAGAAGTATGCCGACATCCGGTCCAATGAAAAAGGAAGTGCAGAATCCGCTCTCCGTCGGAATCGAGTATTTCGCCAGTATCGGTATGTCGAGATAGTTGTACTCACCGGTGAACTTGAGCGCCCCGAAAGGCAGGAACATGATCTCGCCCTCGCATCCCTTCATCGTGTAGAGGAACTCCGGCTGAACGCTGAAATTCTTCGTGAAAGCGTAATTCGCGAAGGCTCCGCCCACCCATCCGTTCTTGAAAGCGGTGTCGTCCCAGCCGAGCGGAACGGTCGTGATATTGGCCGAGTATATTCCGCCCTTGGCACCGAAGGATAGCTCGCCGGCCGCAGCGGCCGTATTCAGCATCATCAAAACCGCGAGTAAAGAGATTATCCGTTTCATCAATTCATCCTCTCCGGGAAAATATCCAATAGCCCTTCGATTACGCAACAACTGCGTATCCACCCTTATCGCCCTCTCGAGATCACCCCCTCGTCATACTGCCTCCGATATAAGGTCGTCGGCCTTTATCCTAAAATATATATTTACTCGTCCGCCACAAAATAATAAAGGCCCGTAGAAATTTCCACAGTGTCCGTTGACAGTCGGCGCACCCCGCTTCCCGCTCCGTAAAATCAAGGCCTAAAAGCCGAAATCCACAGCCAACACGGCCGTTATGGAATCTCATGATCTAAGATACAGATTTTTCGGATCGATCTCAAACAAAACTTGCAGATTGGCACCAGGTTTGCACGAATCCCCCACGGTTCAGCATGACACAAAAAAATTACGGATTTCATTGCACAGGGTGGCCGATTTCTACCGATAGGAGGCTCCGATGTCACAATTCATGGAAGTACTGGAATGGTTCGATCTAACGGGAGAAGAGATAGTGCACAGGATCCCGCCCGAGGGATCGGCGGAGATCAAGATGGGGGCCCAGCTCATCGTCAGGGACAACCAGGCATCGGTATTCTTCAAGGACGGCAAGGGACTCGATATTTTCGGCGCTGGACGTCACACCCTTACAACGAAGAACCTTCCGATATTGACCAAAATCCTCGCCCTCCCCTGGGGATTCAAGAGCCCGTTCAGGGCGGAAGTGTATTTCGTCAACATGAAGTGCTTCCTCGATCAGAAATGGGGCACGAAAGACCCCGTCGCTTTCAAGGACAGCAAGCTGGGGCTCGTCAGGCTGAGGGCTTTCGGCATCTACACGTTCAAGATCACCGAGCCGGTCCTCTTCATAAACACGGTCGTGGGGACTCAGGGCGTCTATACGAGCGAGATGATAGGCAACTACCTGCGCGACGTCATCGTCGCCCGGATAAACGATCTGTTCGGCGAGAAGCTCGACACCATCTTCGATCTTCCGCAGAATTACGACGAGCTGGCGATGGAGATAAAGGAACGCCTCGTAAACGATTTTTCCAAGTATGGAATGGAGTTAAACGATTTCTTCATCAACTCGATAACCCCCCCTCCCGAGGTCCAGAAAATGATCGACGAGAGAAGTGGACTCGAGGCGGTGGGAAATCTCGATGATTTCTTCAAGTTCAAGGCGGCCAAGGCGATGGGCGATGCCGCTTCATCCGGCGGTTCGGGAGCGACCGGCTCCGCCGCCTCGGGCGGCATGGGGATCGGCGTCGGGGCCGGTCTCGGGATGATGATCCCCGGGATGCTTGCGAAGAGCGCACAGCCGGGTTCGGCGGGGACGGCCACCGCCTCGGGCAGCGGCCTCCAATGTCCGAAATGCCACAATGAAATAGACGAGGAGTCGCGCTTCTGCCGGAACTGCGGAACGCAGATCGTAGTGATGAACCGTTGCCCCGAGTGCCGGAGCGAACTACCGCCCGGGGCGAAATTCTGCTCGAATTGCGGCAGCAGACTCGGAGCGGAATTGAACTGTCCTCACTGCGGCGCCAAGCTGCCTCCCGGCACCAAGTTCTGCACGAATTGCGGGGAAAAGGTGGATAAAGAGGACGATGCAGGTTAAATGCAGCCTCTGCGGAGGCGAAAACGAGCTACATCCAGGACAGCAGATGCTGTTTTGCGTCTACTGCGGATCCTCACTCGCGATAGGCGGCGGAGAAAAGAGCGAACATCTGATTCTCCCGCACAAGAGGAACGACCGGATCGCCGAAGAGGCCCTCCGGTCTTTCCTGGCAGGGAGGGGGCTCGCGCGTCCCCGCGAGATCGAGACCGGATTTTCCTATATCCCGTATACCACGGGCGAAGACGATAAGGGCCGCCCCGTGCTTTTGCCCGCTTCCCGAGAGGCGGATCCGACCGGCGTTCTCGCTTTTCCCCCAGCCGGCAACTACCGCTATTTCGATGAAGAGGCGGCCGGAAAAGAAACGATCGTACAGCCCGGCGGTGAAATTCCGCGCGGCGTCAAGATGCTTCATCTCCCCGTATACGAGATCTCGTACCGGGCCGGGGGTGGCAGGTGGAAAGCAGCCGTGATGGGCGAGAGCCTTTTCGTCTACGCCGACGAGTTCCCGCCGGCTCAAACCGCCCCTTTGAGCGCAACCAACATGCTCGCCGCCTCTTGTCTCTTTGTTCTTTACCTCTTCGCGGGGAGATTGGGTCACGGCTGGGCGGGACGCCTGCTGGTGACTTCGGCGGCGGCCGCGCTCGGATTCGTCGGATTCACTATCCGCAGAAGGATATTCGATGGTAGAAGATAATTCAGCGGTGATCGAGACCGGGAGGCGGAATGCCTCGGTCCCCTCCGAACAAGCCGGCGGAGCTTCGCGCGAGACGATAGGAGTGAACTGCCCCTCCTGCGGGGGATCGCTCCGCCTCCACGAGGGAGAGAGAAGCCTCGAGTGCGAATACTGCGGCTCGGCCCTTTTCGTCACCTGCCCCAAGGGGGTCAAGAGATTCATTCTTCCGCCGGCGATATCAGCGGGTAAAGCGAGGATGGCCGCGCTTCATCACCTTACGGAGAAGACGAACGGCAGGGTAAAGGCCCGCCACGCCTCGATAATCGACCTCCGCCTCATACACGTCCCCTTCTGGCGCATGCACGGCAAGCTGACCGGATGGATCGCCGGCGACATGACCAGCCAGAAGGAGGTCCAAACGGTAACGCCCACGATAAACGGAGTCCAGGTCAAGACAACCTACCAGGAGGAGAAGCATCCTTTCTCCAAGCTGATATTCAAGGAGGTCGACTGGTCGTCGCCTGCCTGCTCGGTCCGCCACCTGGGACTGCAGGGGATATCCCTCAAGGCGCGATTCCTCAAGTGGGATGTGTTCGACCATAAGATGACGGAAGAACTGAACACCGCCCTTCCCATGAAACCGGTCCGGCGGGCCGAAAGAGAGGGGTTCCAATACCTGTCACGCCTTTCCATGCCGACCGGCTCGAACGTCCGCGGCTCGAGGTTTCACCTATTCGGCAACACCCTTTCGCTGTACTACTACCCAGTATACATCCTCCGTTACAGGCACAGGGGGATGATTCACGCGATCACCATAGACGGCGGCGACGGACGGATAATCCGTGGCGATATTCCTAAGAGGAAGCTGATAGATTCGAGATCCCTCTTTTTCATCCCAGCCGGAATCGCCTTCCTCGCGTCCACCTGGTTTCCGCTCATTTTTATTGCCGCAGCCGGAGTATACGCCTGGGACTCTTTCCAGGCATCCGCATTCGAGCCTCCGCACAGGTGGCTGCTGGGGCGTCTCGATGACTGGTTCGGGGGTGAGATGTAGGATGGACGGAAAGATCGGCGTGAAGGTCCTAAGGTGCGAAGAGTGCGGAACGCCGTTGCCCGTTATGGGCAGGTTCGTGACCTTTCAGTGCCCTACCTGCTTCCGGTTTTGGATCATAAACTCCGACAGGCTGGCCCCTCTTGCCGTTTACAGAGCCCCCCTTCCCGAAGGTTACGAGGGAGATCCCCTGCTTCTCCCCTTCTGGATGATCGAGATAGAGAAGGAGGAGTTGCGTGGAAGAATAGATTCGTCGCTCGCCAGGCTCAACGAGGCAGCCATGATCATCGCCGGAAAGAGCCTTGAGGAGAGCCGGGCCCAGGTCGAGATAACTACCGGCGAGATCGAGGGAGATCCCAGCCCGGGCGCCAAAACGGCGATGATAGGCGACGCCGTGCGCGTCAAGAAATCCGTCTCGGACAGCGAGATCAATTTCCTCTTGAGAAAACTGGAAGGCCCGGGTTTCTCGTTCGTATACGTTCCGGCCTTCCATACGGTCAACGGCTTCGCCTACCTCAAGGTGGGCCGGCTTCTGACAAGGGTCCAGCCCTCGTTCAAGCCGTCAAGGGTCCAGCTGCCCGACAATCCAGTCTACTGTGCTCTGACCGCCGACGACGCCCTCTCGCTGATCGACTACGTCTTCTTCGCGACCCTTCCCGAATCGATACGGGAATGCGCGGAAATCCTGGAGGATATAGAGCTGCGCCCCGCCTCCCCCCCCAGGCTTGTGGAATTCCCCTTCGAACAGAGGGGTGCCGACCTGAAAAGCCTTATCGGTGATTTCAACATATCAATAAGGCTTCTCGACGGCTCGGGAAGGTCTTCGGAGGAATGATCCTTCCACCGGGTCGGCCCGCTTCGAACCTCTTTACCCCAGATATTTTAGCCCCGGCATAGGCAATAATTTCCCGCGATCTTGACCGGACCCGCCGCCGGAATGGATCACGGATAGCGGGGATCGTTTAATCCCTTTTGTTTACAGGCTGTTATTTGGGCGTCTCTTTTTGCCCTGGCCGCCCACCTTTCAGGCAACCTTCTTGCGTTTCGATTCCGCGAGAAGAACGGACAATCAAATACGGGAGATGAAACGGGTTTGACGGAACGAACCGGCCTCGAGGAGCCCCTAAGGGAAGAGATCGCCGCGGAGCGCGAAAGCGCCACCGGTCCCATCCCCGTCCGATGCGAACCGCCGGAAGGGGCTGAGGACGGCTCACGCGTAATCAGGCGTGTCGCCAGGAACACCCTTTCGCTTACCGGAGCCAATCTCGCCAGCAGCGGCCTGACGTTCCTCGCCACAGCCTACCTGGCGCGAATCCTCACCGCCGAGGGGTTCGGGATACTCGGATTCGCCCAGGCGGCGATGACCTATTTCACCCTCCTGATCAACATGGGGTTCGCCCATTACGGGGTGAGGGAGATCGCCCGCAGGCCGGGCGATGTCGACCGTTACGTCAACAACATCGTCACGATCAGGACCATTCTCGCCGCGGTGAGCTACGCCCTGCTCTTTCTCTTCGCCTACTCGATCTCGAAACCGTTCACAGTCAAAGCGGCGATCCTCATACTCGGCCTGAAGCTTTTCAGCCTCACCTTCAACCTCAGATGGGTCTTCCAGGGCAAGGAGAGGATGGGATGGATAGCGGTCAGCAGATTCGTCCCCCAGCTCTTTTACGCGGCGGCCGTCTTCCTGCTGGTGGAACACCGCGAGCAGGTCCTAAGGGTTCCCGCACTGCAGGTGGCCTCGACCGCAGCGGGAACCGCCATCCTATTGGCCCTCTATCTTAGAAGCGGACGGAGGTTGAAATTCAGCATCGACATGCCGTTCTGGAGGGAAATATTCAGGCAATCCATTCCGATGGCGGCCAGCTACGTTCTCAACCAGGTCTACGTGAACTTCGACATGATCTTCCTGGGTTTCACGCATGGAGAGAAGACGGTGGGATTCTATCACGCCGCGAACAGGATCGTTCTGACGATCAACATGTTCGGCACATATTACTTCTTCAGCCTTTTCCCGAACCTCTCGAGAATCTTCTTCGATTCGAGGGAGAAGCTCCAGGCGCTCGTATCGAACAGCATTAAATATGTGACGATCCTTCTTTTCCCGGTTGCCGTGGGCGGAACCGTGCTCGCCGGACCGATCATACGGACGGCCTTCGGGAGCGGGTATGCGGCCAGCGTGCTGCCCCTCCAGCTTCTCATTTGGAACGTCGTCATTATAAATATACGGCAGCACTACAGCAACACGCTGATAGCCTGCAACCTTCAAAAACGGTACATGTACTGCGCTGCCCTGGGGGCCGCGACGAACATAGTTCTGAACATGATCTTCATCCCGCGCTTCGGTATGCCCGCGGCCGCCTGCACGACGATATTCTCCGAGCTCGTCGTCCTCGCCTCGATCCGCAGGGAAACGGGAAAGATTATAAAAACCCGTATCTGGAGGGTAATCGCCAGGCCCCTGGCGGCCTCACTGGCGATGGGCGGTATCCTCCTGCAGACGGGAGGATGGAACATCTTCGGAAGAGTAGCGCTCGGCGCATCGGTCTACTTCCCCCTCCTGTTCCTGGTGGGAGGCCTGAGCGGAAAGGATATTCGAAGGTTGAGCAGGATCGGCCGCGAACGGAACCGGCGGTAGTATGACCAAGCGCGGGCCCCTCGCCACCGCGGCCGCTTCGGAGGAGATGTAGAAGGTTGAAAACGGGAAAGGATATCGTCTCAAAATACCGCCTCTCGGCGAATGGAGATCCCGCGGCGGACGATCCCCGCCTCCGGGGACACCTCTGCAGCCGCCCGTCATACAGGGGGCCCGGCGGCCTCTGGCATCATTCGTATTTCGATGCGCTGGACGGGGGCCGCCCGGTCTACCGCTGGAACACTGGGGCCATACTGTCGGCGATCTCGTTCCACTACGCCGTCGGAGACATGACGCTCCTCGAGGAGATCCGCCGCGATCCATGGCTTTCCCGGATCGACGAGGGCCAGGAACCCTACCTTCTCGATATCCCGCCTCACGGCCGCCGTATCGAAAAAACAGAGACGATCGCCGGGAACCTCCTGGAGAAGCTGCGCGATGAGGCGGCCGGCGCGTGCCGCGGACGCGACGATATCTATATCCTTCTGTCGGGGGGGCTCGACAGCAGGATCGTTGCCTCAACGGTCGCCCGGTTGTACGATGAGGGCAGGATAAAAAACAGGCCGGCGGCCGTGACATGGGGTCTCGAGAATTCCCGCGACTATCAGTACGGCCGGGCCGTCGCCCGGACACTCGGGTTGGAGTGGATACACATAGATATTGGCCCCGGGACGTTGATCGAGAACATCGAGCTCTCGGCGCTCAACGGAAACCTCCTCCCCCCATCCGACCTTCACTGCCTGTCCTGGTTCAGGCGTCTCTCTCCCGCCTCCCTCGTCCTGGCCGGCAGCTATGGCGACTCGATCGGCCGCGGCGAATACAGCGGGCAGCATCTTCTGGAGCTGAGGTATCACAATCCGTCTAACCTGTTCGGCCTGGTCCGTGCTGAGCTGTGCGCTCCGGCGGCCCGGCGGGTGGAGAAGGAGCTGACGGCGCTTCGAGGCAGAGGCGCAGGTAGACCCGTCTACGCCGTGTGCGAGCTGGAGCAGCAGGCGCATTACATGAGGGGGATGATCCATCAAGCTATCAGCATCGTATCCTCATGGTGCGACGTCTATCAGCTTTTCACAGATCCCTCCGTCTACTCCTACATCTGGTCGATCCACCCATCGCTCAGGGGAAACGCTATCTACGCCTCACTTCTTGAGCTTTTGGATCGACGCCTCGCCCGTATCCCCTGGGCCAGAACCAACCGGGCCATGAGTGGGAAAACCGTCGGGAGGCTCGGAGGTCTACAAAAAGAGTTTCACAACTACTCCGATTGGATAAGCGGGGAGCTTTACAAGCGGATATCGGAGTATGTCGATCCCGCCTGGTTCGCCTCCACCGGAATCTTCAACGGGGACAAGGTCGAGCGGCTGGGGGCACGCCTCTCGCCCGGCCGTGCGGGAGGAGAAGGCGGATCTTTCAAACCGTACAGCGTCTACCTCTGGCTCGCCGCCTTCAGGAGATTCGCCGAGCTGTGCGGGGAGCGGGGCAAGACGCTCGAGCTTTCTGAGGAAAGGGACAAAGCCTGCCCGAGCGCCCTGCTCGATCATCCTCCCGACGACAGGTCCTTCCTGAGAAAGGTTATCGGCAGGTCCAGGAAGGCCAGGGAGCTCAGGCGCAAGTTTCGAAGGGTACGTCTTAAAAAACGGGCGCTGAAGGAGTTCCCTCCCGAACCGGACGACGGGCGGCTCCACGGGGAAACGTGGAACGGAGCGACCGCCCCGGGAAAAGACCTAAGTCCCGGAATAGAAAAGACTAAAGTCCCTGTTTCAGGATCCGAATAGGTAAGTGAGCGAAGATCGCCATTATTCAAGAAAGGACCGCTAATGTGCGGCATAGCCGGTATATTTCATCTCGACCCCAGAGCCGAAGCGGACCGGTCCCTCCTCGCCGGGATGACCGATATCCTCGCCCACAGGGGCCCGGACGACAGCGGGCTCTACGTTGACGGCCGGATCGGTCTCGGCCACAGGAGGCTCTCCATAATCGACCTGCGGACCGGTCAGCAGCCGATGTCGTCGAACGACCGCACCGTCTGGCTCGTTCTCAACGGGGAGATATACAATTTCAAGGAACTGAGGCGCGAGCTGAGATCGTTCGGCCACGCGTTCCGGACCAGATCGGATACTGAGGTTGTAATTCAGGCCTATAACCAGTGGGGAACCGGTTTCCTTGGGAAGATGAACGGCATGTTCGCCCTCGCCCTCTGGGATTGCAGCCGGTCCCGCCTCGTGCTGGCGAGGGACCGCCTTGGAATCAAGCCTCTCTACACGACCGTCGCGGGAAACGCCCTCCTATTCGCCTCCGAGATCAAGTCGCTGCTCCGATACCCCGGCGTGCGCCGCGAACCCGATCCCGAATCGATCTCCGCCTATCTCGGATTCAGGTGCCCGCTCGGCGACAAGACTCTTTTCAAGAAGATAGAAAAGCTGAGCCCGGGACACATGCTGGTCGCCGAGAACGGCTACCTATCCAAAATATCGTACTGGGAGCTTCCCCTCGATGGAAAGCGGAAGGACCGAGGCGAGGAATACTACGTCAAAAAGATCCGGTCACTTCTGAAGCGCTCTGTGAGGCGGAGGATGATCAGCGACGTTCCGATCGGCGCATACCTCAGCGGGGGCCTCGACAGCTCGATCATAGTGTCCCTAATGGCCGGCATGAGCCGGTCCCCCGTGAAGACCTACACGATAGGATTCGAGGAGGAGGGATACAACGAGCGCCGGTACGCCCGGTTGGCGGCCGACATGTACGGCACCGACCACCGGGAGATCCTGCTGGGCGACGACGATTACACGAGCCTGATCCCCGAGCTGATCCGCTTCAAGGACGCCCCCCTTTCGGTGGCGAACGAGATACCGCTCTACGTGATGTCGAGGGAGCTGAAGAAGGATATCACCGTCGTCCTGTCCGGAGAGGGGGCCGACGAGCTGTTCGCCGGCTACGGCCGTATATTCAGATCTCCATTCGACTACGAGAGGGCCCTCTTCCTTGAAACCGACACCGAGATCCTTCCGCAATACAGGGAAACCCTCCTGTCACGGGTCGAGGATATATACGGCACCCGCTCCTTCCTGAACGAGCTGGTCCACTTCATGAAAAAGTACAGATGGATGAGTCCCGCCGACAAGGGGATATTCCTCTCACAGCCCCTTCTCGATTCGATCAACGGGGACGAGAGGGCGCTGGGCTACTTCGCCTCCCAGATGAAGGACGCCATGCATCTGAACCACTACGAAAAGCTTCTCTACATCTTCCAGAAAACTCATCTCGAGAACCTCCTAATGCGGGTCGACATGACCACGATGGCTGCATCGGTCGAGGCACGAGTGCCCTTCGTCGACCACGAATTGGTCGAGTTCGTTTTCACGATGCCATTCCATTACAAGATCAGATGGAAGAGCGATCTCCACAAGCTGATGGCCGCTTTTCTGGCGAGCGACGAGATCAGCGAAAAATTCGATACACCTAAATACATACTGAGAAGATCATTCTCCTCCGACCTGCCAGAAGAGATACTGACCCGCCGGAAGATGGGATTCCCCGTCCCGTTGGACCGGTGGATGGGAGGCGGGTATGCCCTGTTCATGAGGGAGATTCTTCTCGACGGGCGGACGCGCCGAAGGGGGATGTTCAATATCGGT
The DNA here is from genome assembly GCA_964584495.1 of uncultured bacterium. Classification (GTDB taxonomy): domain Bacteria; phylum Krumholzibacteriota; class Krumholzibacteriia; order Krumholzibacteriales; family Krumholzibacteriaceae; genus CAZPAH01. Next base: position 57,470 of record CAZPAH010000002.1, read on the forward strand.
TCGGTCGAGAAACAGCTGGGCCGCGCAGAGGAACATGACCACGGAACGGCCCTCAAGCTCTGGATGCTTATGAACCTGGAGCTTTGGTTCAGGGAGTATATAGATAAACCGGAAGGGGGAAAGGTTTCTGCCGGCCGCGGCCCCGAGCTCGCCGCGGCCGTCTGAGGGGAGCCTGAATAAGATGAGAGTAATAATACTGGCGGCGGGAAAGGGAGAACGGCTCTATCCGTTGACGAAAAACAGCCCCAAGAGCCTTCTTGAGCTTGGCGGGGGCAAAACCGTTCTGGAAAGCCAGCTCGAGCATATCGCCACGGTGGGGATCGGCGATGTGACAATCGTCACCGGATACAAGACGGAACAGATCGAAGCCAAGGTTCTCGGTTTCGACGGTCTCGAAATCACGATCTGCTATAATCCTTTCTTCTCGACGAGCAACAACCTGATATCGGCCTGGCTGGCGATCCGGGAAACGGGGGAAAACTTCGTGCTAGTCAACGGAGACGACGTATTCAAGGTCCACGTGCTCTCGGGGCTGCTCGAATCGAAAAACGATATCACCATGGTGATAGACCGCAAGGAGGAGTACGACTCCGACGACATGAAGGTAATCACACGCGGCGGAAGAATCCTGGAAGTAAGCAAGGAGATCGATCCGGCCAGGGCCGACGGAGAATCGATCGGGATGATCCTATTCAGGGGAAAGGGCCGAACGATCATCAGGGAGACGCTGGAGAGGATGGTCCGCAGGGATGAAGCCAAGAATATCTTCTACCTGGCCGCCCTCCAGGAGATCATGAACATGGGCTTCCCGGTGAACTACCATGAATGCTCGCGGGAAGACTGGGCGGAGATCGATTTCCATTCGGATCTTTCATTCATCCGCTCACGGATAGACAGATACGCGGCCGATATAGTGAACGTATGATGAAAGGACGGCGATGGAATCGATAGCCGAGCTCCGCGCGCTGTGCCGCAGGGAGAACGACGAGGACAACCGCAAGACGATGTTCCTCGCATCGAGGGTCTCGATCTATTTCACCCGGCTCTTCCTTATGATGAATATGTCGGCGAATCAGGTCACCTATCTCTTCATCGTTCTCGGCATCGCCGGGTCATTTTCGTTTCTCGGCCCAGGCCCATACTGGGCCCTCGCGGGCTACATACTGATGAGACTACACGTGATCGCCGATGTCTGCGACGGCGAGGTGGCCAGGTACAGACGCACCTTCAGCTCCACCGGCGCCTACCTCGATTTTCTGACCCATTACCTGGTCTACGGGATCGTGCTGTTCGCCATTCCGCTGAGGTGCTACATGGATTTCGGCCGTTTCTGGAGCGTGACGGCGGGGTTCGTCCTGGTGCTCTCGAACACGATGAACAGGGCTTCGGTCGATTGCTGGTTCAGGGCCAACTTCGGCAAAAAGGGAAGAGACGAAATCGAAGAGGGTGGACCGGGCCGCAAGAGGAGTTCCCTCTCCCGCTGGAGAAAGACGGCCGTACTCCTTGCTTCCCACTCGACGAGCCTCCAGACCTTTCTCAACTTCTATATCGCCGCGGTCATCCTGGAAAGGCTGTTGGCGCTTGATCTCCGTCTGTACCTGATCCCGGCCTACGCGGCGGCCCTCTCCCTGTTCACCTCGGCCAGGATAGCGCTTACGATAGCGCGGGGGAGGATCCCGCGCAGGGCGACGTACTATTCATGAGACGGAGCGCCTTTGAACGGCGCCGGATCGAAAAAGGAGAACCGTTCCCCGATGTCAACCGGCACGGACAGTAACCATGGAACTATCGAGGATATCCTCGATCGGATAGAGGAAGTCGCCCGTACCGGCGAGGACCGGCTGGCGGATACCAGGATATGCAGGATAGCCTCCTTTCCGACGAGGGAGTTTCCGGGGAGCGGCCTTCCCGGCTACTACCTCTGCAAAAATATCAAGGGCCCCACCCTCTTTCTCACGAGAAAGACGGGGGAGCCGGTGGACGTCCCCCCCCACGTCGATCTGAGGATGATCGATCACTCGAGCCCGCTTCTCGGAGAGAAGATCGATCCATTGAAGGCGGCATCGAAACTTCCCGGCCTTATGAAGTTCTTTCTCTCTACGGTAAGGCCGATGACCCGCTTCAAACCCGAGATCGTTCATATTCACTCTCCCCTGTACATCCTTCACGCCGTCTGGGCGAAATTCATACTCGGCTCGCGCGTGTGCATGACCTTCCACGGCTCCGACCTTCTGAGGATAAAGAGATCGAGGATCCTTCAGAAGCTTCTTCCGTGCCTCGTCGATCTCTTCTTCTATGTATCCCCATCGATGGCCGCCGACCTGGCGCAATTCATCCCCGTCTCGAGAATGATTCATACTCCCAACGGCGTCGATCTCGATAATTTCAACGACCGGAACCTAAAGAGGGAGAAGCGGATCGTGGCAGTCGGAAACCTGAGGTGGCAGAAAGGATACGAGTATCTGCTCGACGCTTTCGCCTCGCTCGACGCCCCCGGTTATTCCCTCGCCGTTCTGGGGGACGGCCCCCTGAGAGACGCCATGGAAAAAAGGATCGAAAAGCTTGGAATGGAAGACCGCATATTCCTCCCGGGAAGAAAGAGCCACGAGGAGATCGCCTATCTCCTGAACAGGAGCGAGATCTTCGTAATGTCATCGGTTTCCGAGGGGTTTCCGAAGGCGCTCGTGGAAGCTATCGCATCGGGCCTTCCCGTTGTGACGACCGATGTCGGCTGCTGCCGTGAGCTGACCGGCGAGGCGGGCATCTGCGTCGCACCCGGCGACGCTGACGCGCTGGCGGCGGCGCTCGCCAGGCTTATCGACGACGGCGATCTCAGAAAGGGATTTTCCAGGAAAGCATCGGAGTCGGCCGTCAAGTACGGATGGGAAAAACCGTGCGAAACCGTAAGAGAAGCGTACGAAAAAATCGTATCCTGAAATTCGTTCAGGCCTTCAGGAGGAAAGGGGGAAACCAAAATCGATTTTTTTGCGGAACACCTCTTGTAAAAATTTTTTAGATATGCCATGTTCTGTCATGTCAGAGGATCGTTAAAGGCACTGTAACGGCTGCCGGTTCTGCCGGCCGCCTTCACTTGAGAAAGCAAGGAGGAGGATTAAGTGAAAAAGGGTTATCTTGTAGCCATCGTTCTTTCGGCGCTGCTGATCCTGCCGGTATCGGGCAGCCGCGCGGAGTCGTTCCTAGACGAAGTGACTTTCGGAGCCGACGCGGGGCTCTCTATGCCGATGGGTAACTCGGGCGATCTGTACAGCATGGGTTTCGTGGTCGGGGTCAACGGATTCTATCCCTACAGGGAGAACATCCTGATAGGCGGGCGCATCGCCTACAACAGGTGGGGAATCGACAGCGGCGGCTGGGTCGGCAGCAATGTCGACGGCTCCTCCTCGGTAATGGAGTTCGTGCCGCAGGTCCGGTACCTCTTCCCCACGGAAGAAGGAAAAACGATGAGCTTCTTCGGGCAGGGCGGACTGGGATTCTACAGGTACGCTTTCAATGTCGACGTCGAAAACGATCTGCCCCTCGTGGGAGTTCAAAAATACAGCTACGATGATTCGGCCGTGAATCTCGGGCTCTGTTTCGGCGGGGGAGCTCTATTTGAGCAAGGCTCCGGAAGGGTCTGGGAAGTGAGACCGATGATTCATATGGTTTTTACGGAGGGGGAATCCACGACCTTCCTTTCCCTGACGGTCGGAACCACGTTCTGATCGATTCCAGGGTGCGGAGAACCGTTTGATGCGAAGAATATTGCCGTTGCTCGCCGCGATCCTCATTGCGGCGGGCGGCGTGTGGGAAGTTCGGGCGGCCATAGAGCCGCCCGATTCAATCTCTGTCGAAGCAGGGGGAGAAAACGTCCGGGTGAGGGCCGTCGATTCAATTTTCTCCATCTCCGCGCGGCGGAAAGCCGGTAGGGAAGAGATCGGCTGGTATGTGTCCCTTTTCCGCCTTCTTAACGGAAGGGCGGCCAACCCCGTCTTCGACGCGATCATGCCCCCTATCACCGATTTCAGAAGATCCAGGATCTTCGTGCTCGTCGCCTGGTCCGCCCTCGTGATATTCGGGGGAAGAAAGGGACGCTGGGCCGCTTTCATGTTGATACCGCTTATCGTCGCTTCGGATCAGATATCCTCATCCCTGCTGAAACCTCTCGTAGCGAGGATGCGCCCCTGCGAGGTTCTGGGAAATGTGCGCCTATGGCACGGCTCGGAGGGTTGGATCGTCACTCCGGCCGATATATCCGGAAGCTACAAGTCGTCGTTCTCCTTTCCATCTAGCCACGCAACCAACATCACGGCGGCGATGCTCTTTCTGGGATTGGTCTACAGGAGACTGCTGGTGCCGCTTCTCGTCTTGGCCCTCGCCGTATCGTACTCTAGAATCTACGTGGGGGTTCACTGGCCCCTTGACGTGGCGGCCGGGATGGCTATAGGCGGATCGCTTGCCGTGATCGCTTGGCTGATTTTCAAAAAACTTGCAGGTACGGCGGCGAACGGCCGTACGGCGAAGAGCGGCGGCGGAATCTGAGACATCCCGTTCCGGCGGCCTACACGACCAGAACGGGGCATATTCCTTTCTGGATGACCTTCGCCGAGGTGCTGCCGAAGAGGAAATCTCCTATCCCATGGGAACCGGCCGTCCCCATGATGATCAGATCAACCTTCTCCTTCTTCGCGAGCTCCCTTATGCTGTCGCCCGCCCTTCCCTCGCTGACCCTGTAGCTCACGTCGAACCCCTCCAGTTTTCCTCCCAGATCCTCTTTCATCTTGGCGGTCACACGCTCCTCCAGATCGGGATCGAGCTGCAGGATCGAAGTCACTCCGGAAGTGTAGTACACCGGCGGTATTTCCACGTCGATCGCATGGTAAACTATGATTTCCGCATGGTTCACCAAGGCCATCGATTTCACGTATTCGGCCGGTTTGTAAGATTTTTTCGAAAAATCCACGGGGAAGAGTATCTTCCGGATCTGCACATCCCCCGTGTCCGGATCTATAAACTCATGCTCATGCTGCTTCACGACGAGAACCGGGCATGTCGAGTACCGGATGATGTTCTCGGCGACGCTTCCGAGAAGAACATGCGACAGGCCGCTCCGGCCGTGCGTCGATATCACTATCATCCCTATCTCACCCTCATCTTCCACGAATTCGAGTATAGCCGCGTGGGGGGAGACTCCCTGAATAACCTCTTTTCTGACCGGCACACCGGCCCCTTCGGCCCTTTTCTCTCCGTCCTTGAACATCCCTATCGCCACGGCCCTCGCTTCCTCGCAATACTTCTTCAGGGAGGGAAACTGGTGCTCAGGGTCGTTGGGATCGTGCTCGAACAGGGTTATGGCATGGAGCATAATCAACTCGGCTTTGTGGATCTTAGCCATCTTGATCGCGTACGGCAGCGCATGATTGGCGACTTCGGAAAAATCGGTCGTAAAGAGCACTTTTTTGATCTCGGGCATATCGTCTCTCCCCGGTTGGTTGAACGCTAGAGCGTTCAATTAAAAATCGGAATATTATCAAGAGTATTTACTGCGTTGATGCTATTTATAAAGAAGGCGGGTGTCAAGACGATTCGCCCGCGGCTTCCTCCTCCTGCCTTTACCGATTGTGCTTTCATTCCTACCACAGTTGCATTATTTTACCGGTCGAATAAAGGCACCCGCCGGCCTGAAGCCCCCCCGGGGGACAGCCGTCATTCGCGGGATCGCCTGTGGCGGGGTCGATAGGTGGACCGATACCCGGACATTCCGGGCGGGAGGGATCTAGATGCAGTTCGTGATATTGACGCCGAAGAACTTACGGACCCTGCTGATCCTGCTTGCGGCCCTTGTGGCGGGTTTCGCGGTAAGCCGCATCCAGCCGGAAGGGTTGGGCGAGGCGGGAAGGATAACGCTCGGCATATTCACGACCGCAGCGATCCTCTGGATAGTCGAACCGTTTCCGCTCTACGTCACTTCCTTCGTCATCGTTATCCTCGAGGTGATCTTTCTCGGGCGCTCCGGGGGACCGCTCGGCCTAAGCCCGACCGGATATTCGATCTTTCTCACCCCGTTCTTCGGATCGGTCGTGGTACTTTTTCTCGGCGGTTTCGTAATGGCGGGCGCCGTGAAGAGGTACGGGCTGGACGAGAGGATGTCCAGGGCGATCCTGCGTAAAGTGGGAACGAGACCGCCGGTGGTCCTGCTCGGCATGATGGCGACGACCGCCTTCCTTTCGATGTGGATATCGAATACCGCCACCACGGCGCTGATGGTGGCCGTGGCCATACCGATCATCAACACCTTTCCAGCCGACGAGCCTTTCAGGAAAGCGATAATGCTAGGTATCCCCTTCGCGGCGAATATCGGAGGGATTGGAACGCCAATCGGAACGCCCCCCAACGCCATCGCAATGGGTATTCTGGAGAATACGGGGCACGGGCTGTCTTTCACGGGTTGGATGCTGAGGGGAATTCCCGTTGTGGCGATCCTGCTCGTTATCTGCTGGTTCCTCCTCTGCAGGATCTTCCCTGCACGGATCGGGAAGGTGGATCTGGATATGCCCGAGGAGGAGGAAAAGCTAGACCACAAATCGATCTTCATTCTCTCCGTCATCGCGGTCGTTGTTCTTCTCTGGCTGACCGCCGATCTTCACGGAGTACCTTCTTCCATAATCTCCCTCATACCGCTCGTCGTCTTCTTCGGCCTCAGGCTGATGACCGACGACGACCTGAAGGAGCTCGGATGGGGAATCCTCTTCATAATAGGCGGCGGCATGAGCCTCGGCATCGCGATGAAGGAAAGCGGCCTGAGCGAATGGATCGTGGCGGCGATACCTTTAGAGGGAATGGGCACGCTCCCGGTCCTTTTTATCTTCGCTCTGGCGGCGGCGGCGATGACCACCTTCATATCGAACAGCGCTACGGCCAACCTCCTGATGCCGATAGTCGTCGGAGTCGCCGCCGTCTCCCCCGTTGTCAGCGCCGTCGTCGTCGCAATGGCGGCCTCGGCAGCGATGATACTCCCGATAAGCACCCCCCCGAACGCGATAGCATACGGTTCGGGATATGTGGATGTCCGCGACATGATCAAGGGAGGATCGATAATCACACTGGTTTCGGTTGTAATTATTACCTTATTCATCTACCTGTTATTCTAACCGGCGGTCCTGCACGGGCCTTAAAGCGCGGGGGAAAACGATGAACGGGATAAACGAGACGGGAAAAGAGAGCGCGAGGCTGGAGCACTGCCCTAAGTGCCATTCGACCGAATGCAGAAACAACATGTATTTCTGCAAGGGAAGAGAGATCCGCGTATATGTTGAATGCGCGAAATGCGGAGCGTTCGTCGCCCGTTACACGATCAGCTGCTACACGTCGGATAGGCCTTTCGAATCGATTCTCAGAAAGCTCCGTTACGCGAAGCTCAACAGCGGGAAACGCACCATGAAACTGCTCCGGGGGTTCGAGGAAAATGTGTCCGGGGAATTCGCCCGCGTGCTCGAGCTCGTGAGGGACCGCGAGGACTCGCGAAGAATCGACGAGATAATCAATGAGGATTTCAGCGGCGACTGATTATCGTTCGGTCCTGGATGCCCGTGCCTTCCTCTCCCCCGTGCCGGCCGGATAATCCTCTTGTCATGAGGGCATTTTTCTAATAAACAGGTATTATGGGAAAGAGCTACAGCCGCGAACTCTACGTGAATCAGACCTTTCTGGCTGCCGCCGTCATCTTTCTCGCTCTATCCGTTCGAATACTTCACGTGATTTTCACGGCCAAGCTCAACCCCCTCGCCTTCGACCTGGCCGTCGATGCCGCCGGTTACGACAGGTGGGCCAAGGCCCTAGTCTGGGGCGGAGAGCCGGGACATACGACCCTGATGCAGGCGCCCCTTTTCCCATGGTTCCTCGCCGTCATATACCGCGTCTTCGGCCCTTCCCTCACGGCGGTCCGCCTCGTCCACGCCCTTCTAGGCACCTTCACGTGCGGATTCATAATCGCAATAACCAGAAGATTGTTCCGATCTTCAGCCGCGGGGATAGTGGCCGGAGCGGCGATGGCCCTCTACCTCCCCGCGATATTCTACGAGGGTGTCCTAGTCCCCGCGACTCTGATTCTTTTCCTCGACTCATCCTTCCTCATGCTCATGGTGCCGGAAAAGAGACCTGTCGGCAACCGGTCCGTTTTTCTGGCGGGGGCGGTTCTGGGTCTTTCGATCCTAGCGAAACCGATCGCCATTATCCTTTTCCCCTTCGCCGTTCTCCATCTTTTTTTCAATCTAGGGATGAAGAGGGTGCCTGCCGGCCCCATAGCCGGGAACGGGCGGGGAAGAAGCTGGATGCCGCAATTTGCCTCAAAATCGGCCCTTCTCGCGGCGGGGATGATCGTTGCGATACTCCCGCTGACGATACGCAACGCAAAAATCACTGGAGAATTCCTGCCGCTGACCACTGGGGGCGGCATCAACTTCTATATAGGAAACAACCCCAGGGCAAACGGATATTATGCCGTTCCCGAGTACAGGGGCAGATCGCTGGGAGGAACCCCCGAGAGACAGAAAACGATGATGTACCGGCTCGCCCGGGCCGAGTCCGGAAGAAAGCTCTCGCACTCGGAAGTTTCGGGTTTCTGGCTGAATAAGGGGATCGAGTTCTGCCGGAGGGAGCCGGGGCGCTGCGCAACGCTGGTATGGAACAAGTTCATATTCTTCTGGAACCGTCACGAAAGGGCCAATGTCGAATCGCTCTACTTTCATAGACGTTTCGGCGGGATCCTATCCCTTCCCCTCGTCGGCTTCGGTCTTTTGGCTCCGTTCGGATTGCTGGGATTGCTCACATCAAGCAGCCGCTGGAAGAGCCTGATTCTTCTTTACGGTGGAGTCGCCGCCTACCTGGGCGCCGCCCTCGTATTCTACGTCCTGGCACGTTACCGCCTGCCGGTGGTTCCTTTCCTAGCCCCTTTCGCCGGTATCGGGGTGATAGACCTGCTGAAATCGATACGTAACAGGGAGCGGGCGGCCGCCGGCCTGAGGATCGCCGTTCTTTTTCTCCTCTTCTATTTCGTCAATATGAGGGTCTCCTCGGAAACGACCGAGGGGACCGCGGCGAACCTCGTGCGCCTTGGAAGGGTATACGAGGGGCAGGGGCAACTGGAGAAGGCCCGCACCGCCTACAGGGAATCCCTAGAGCTCGACCGGAAAAACAAGGCGGCCCGAGCCGGCCTTAAGTCCGTCTCGACGAAAGAGAAGCTCCAATAACCGTTTGCTTCCCCTACTTGTCCTCCTTCACCGCTTCCTTTCCGCCCTTCTTCAGCCACAGGTCGAACCAATCGAGAATCGACGCATACCAGAAGCTGTTGTTTTGAGGCTGGAGGATCCAGTGATTCTCGTCGGGGAACCTTATCATCTTCGAGGGCACGCCGAGCCTCTGAAGGGCGGTGAACATCTGCTCCCCTCCCGTTATCGGAACCCGGAAGTCGAGCTCCCCGTGAATGATGAGGTGGGGCGTCGAGAAATTCTTGGCGTACCTTACCGGTGAAAGCTTGTCTATCAGCTGGGGGTTGCCCCAGGGGGTGCCGAAGAATTCCCACTCTGGAAACCAGAGCTCATCGGTCGATCCATAGGCGCTCCACTGATCGGCCTCCCCCGCGTGCGATACGAGTGCCGCGAACATCCGATCCTGATTGTGCCCCTGGATCCAGTTGCAGACGAATCCGCCGAAAGAGCCTCCCCATCCGCCGATCTTGTTCCTGTCTATCCATTCGTTCTTGTCGAGGACCGCTCTCACACCGTTCTTTATATCGACAATGACCTTCCCGCCCCAGTCGCCATTTACGCCGTCACAGAAGGCCTGGCCGTAACCGGTAGAACCGCGGGGATTGCAGAAGAATACCGCGTAGCCCGCCCCCGAAAAAATCGCGAATTCGTGACGGAAAGCGTAGCCGAACATCTGTTGCGGCCCACCGTGTATCCTGACGAGCATCGGGTACTTTGCTGAAGGATCGAAATCGATAGGTTTGACTAGAAATCCATGGACCCGCGTTCCTTCGGCCCCCTCGTACCAAATCTCCTCCGCATCGGGGAAATGATACTGGGCATACAGCTCGCCGTTGACATCGCTGAGCCTGCGGACCTTCTCCCCCTTCCCGTCGCACCTGAATATCTCGTAGTAATGCGTCATCGGCCTGTAACGGTAGATAAAGAAATTATCCTTGGGCCCCGCATTCACGTCTAGATGGTAGCCGCGGCCCGCCTCTCCCTTTCCGATCACCGTTTCGATCCTGCCGCCTCCGGAAGGGATGCTGAAAAGGTTTACATCACCGCTGTCTTCCGCCTCGAAATAGATCTTCTTGCCGTTATGGGACCAGAAAAAGGCCGACACGCTCCTATCCAGCCCGGCCGTCAGGGATTTCGGCTCGCCGGAAGGCAGCTTCATTACCATCAGCTCGTACCTGTCGGACTCATACCCCGGCCTCCTCGTGCTCCTGTAGGCGAGGTACTTTCCGTCCGGCGATACCCGAGGGTGGCTGTCGGCGGCGGGATTGGAGGTTATCCTTCTCGTCTTTCCGCTTTGGTCGACACACCAGATATCTTCATTGTACGAAACGGCCTGGTCCTCGTCCTGCTTGCCGGAGAAATAAACGACCTTTCCCTTCGGATCGATGTCGAAATCGCGCCCCACCGATGCCAGCCAGTACGTTAGCGCATCATGCTTTAGATCCGGAGTAATATCCTTCGGGTCGCCTCCGCCGATCCCGACGCGGAAGAGATGCTGCACCTTCCCATCCTCGTAGGTGTCCCAGTGACGGTACATAAGATGCTCGTGGACCATCGCCGACACCTTCTTGTTTTCCTTCTCCTTGTCCTTCTCCTTAACGCAATCCAGGTCCGGGCAGTCGAGGTAGATCCGGCCTGTGAAGATCAATTCCTTTCCATCCGGTGTCCAGATCATATCCCCTACTCCACCCGGAAAATCTGTGATCTTACCCGCCTCGCCCCCACCTACAGGCAAAAGGTATATCTGCCCGGCACCCTCCCTCGAGGAAATGAAGGCTATTGTCTTGCCGTCGGGAGACCATCTCGGATTGCTGTCACCCTTGGGGCTGGTCGTCATGCGTCTCGGTTCACCGCCGTCGGCGGGCATAATCCATATATCCGAATTCCTGCTGTTATCCTCGAAGTCCGTCACGCTTACCACGTACGCTATCAATTTTCCGTCGGGCGAAAGCTCCAGATCGCTCAAACTTTTCATCTTCCATAGATCTTCGGGTGTCCATGGCTTTCCGTCAGCCTCCGCCGCGGCCGGCACAACCGCGGCCGACAGGATCATCAGCGCCGCGAGCGCCGCCGCCCTTGCAAACATTCTCATCATTAAACTCCTTTCACGCTGCCTTGTTCACCACCGGTGATTGTAACGCGAAACTGGCGGAAGATGAAAGGGGCAAATTTATATGGATGGCTGCGGGGAAAGCGGTTTAAACTGATCTCTCGAAGCAAGCATGAATGGAGGAAAAGGGATGCTTTTTGACGACGATCCCCGCGACAAGAGAAAGAAAAGATTCATCGCCGAGATGAAAAAGAGGAAATGCGGCCTTCTCATCTCTCCCCTGGCCTCTAAGCTGGCACGGTGGGAAAAAGGAGAGGCCGAGCCCGAGGAGCTCTTCCGCACCGCAGGGCACGCGGCTAATAAAGGCGAGGTGTTGATATCCGATTTCAAGAAACGGCCCGACGTGATACTTGCCGGAATCGCCATGGACGAGAACCGCTACATAACGACCGTCGGGGAGATCGGTATCGAGGTGAGAAAATGCCGGGTCACCGAAGTATTCTCCGATGTCGTAATATCCCCCGTCCGCTGCGACGGCTCCGGTTTTTTCAGGGCCGCGGCCATGATCGTGGAAGATGCGGGTGGAGAAGAGGCGATTGGATACGGATCGCCTCTGCCGGCCGACCCCGGCACCGCCTTTTCGACCGGCCCCGGAGCTCTCACGGTGGAAGGAATAATTCATCTTTGCCTGGACGCCCGAGGCGCAGCCGGGGCGGAGGACCAGGTCACGAAGGGACTCCTCGCGTCTTTCGCCCTGGCCGAGGGGCTCGACGCGGAAACCGTGGCGGTTCCCGGAATCGAGCCGGGAGAAGACGGCCTTTCACCCGCCGTCTACGCCGCAGGGGTCATTGAAGCTGTAAAGGAACACCCGGCAAGTAGTATCTCCAAGGTCGTGCTGACCGGAATGGAGGAGGAAACGGTGGGCGTTTTCGTCGAGCTTCTGGAGAGGCACGACGCGGAGAACGATTGAGGATCGAGGGTCATAGCACGGAAAAGATAAAATGATGCGAAGGTTCGAGGTGACTGAGGAATGGGACGGCTCGCGTCTCGATAGGTTCGTGAGGGCCTTGCCGCCGAAACTCTCCTTTGCAGTGATACAGGAGATGGCGAGGAAGAGGCGCATCCTCGTGAACGGTCGAAAGGCGTCGGGCGGGTCGCGGTTAAAGGAAGGTGACACGGTCGAGATTGCCCTCCAACCCGCCGAGGCGGGAGGCGAAAATCCCTCCGGCGGCGGCAGGGGATCGATTTCGGACGCCGCTCTGAAAGACCTCGAGATGAAGTGGGGGTCGATAGGCGGATCGATCCGCGTCCTGTGGGAGGACAGTTCGATCCTTGCTATAAACAAACCGGCGGGCCTCGTAGTCCAGCCGGGAAACCGCAGCGGGAGAGGCTCGCTGCTGGACCTGCTGGACCGGTACTCGGGTAAGCGGGATACTGCGGAAGATATTCCGTCATTCCGCTACAGTCCCGTTCACAGGCTGGACAGGGATACCACCGGAGTGCTCGTAGTTGCAAAGACACGGCGCGCGTCGAGGGCCCTGTCGGCGGCCTTTCGCAGGGGGGAGGCGGAGAAGCGCTACCTGGCGATACTAGAGTCGGTTCCTTCCCCGGCGGGGGGGACGATAACGACACCGCTGAGGACGCGGAAGGGCATCTCCTCAAAATCGATCGCCGATCAATCGGGGAAACAGGCCCGGACGACATACCGCCTGAAGAGAAGGCTCCCCGGGGGAAGATCTCTCGTCGAGCTTGCCATCGGTACGGGACGTACCCACCAGATCAGAGCCCACATGGCTTCGATAGGATCCCCGGTCGCCGGCGACCGTATCTATGGAACAGGTGGCCGCCGCGCCGGCCGCCTGCTGCTGCACGCCTGGAAGATATCCTTCCTGCATCCGGAGACGGGAGAAAGGGTCAGGATTACCGTTCCCCCTCCGTCGGAATTTATCCCGTGAACCGTTTCTCCCTATCTGTTAAGATAACGGCCCGGGCGAATGAAGCCGGGCTAATAAAATCGATTGTGAAAGGAAGGTTGAAATGGACAAGGCGATGTTCGACGCGGCGGTCATTGCGGTAAGGGACTGTCTGAAGGTGAAAGAGGGCGAATTATTCCTCGTGGTCACAGACAGCGAACTCAAGGAGATCGGCAGGGCGCTGATGGAAGCCGGCGTGTCGCTAAAGGCGAACTCGGTCCTGATGGAGATGATGCCCCTCAGCCGGAACGGAGAGGAACCTCCCGAAATGGTGACACAGGCGATGATCCACAGCGATGCCGTCGTAGCCCCCACATCGAAATCCCTCACCCATACGGCGGCCAGGAGAAAGGCCTGCGAGAACGGTGCACGTGTCGCTACGATGCCGGGGATCACGGTCGATACGATGGTGCGCTGCTTGAACGCCGATTACTACGCTATTGCGGACAGGACCGTCAAGATCGCCGACCTGCTCACCGCGGCAAAGACTGCCCGCGTCACGACGGCGGCGGGGACGGATATCACGCTGCCTTTGGGCGGAATAGACGCGATCGCTTCGAAGGGATTAATCCACGATCCCGGCTCTTTTGGAAACCTCCCCTCCGGCGAGGCATACATGATGCCGGAAGAAGGCGGGTCCCAGGGGATTTTCGTAGTGGACGGGTCGATGGCCGGCATAGGGGACCTTGCCGACAAAGAGCCGATCACGATAAAGGTCGAGGGGGGATACGCGGTCGAGATTACCGGCGGCCCCGAGGCGGATCTTCTAAGGTCGAAGCTCGAACCCCTCGGAAAGCAGGCCTTCAACATCGCCGAGCTGGGCATCGGAACAAACGACGCTGCTAGAATAATAGGCAACATCCTAGAGGATGAAAAGGTGATGGGTACGATTCACATAGCGCTCGGAAACAACATGTCGATGGGAGGAACGGTGGACGTCGCGGTGCATCTCGACGGCATCATCAAGGATCCCACAGTCGAGCTCGATGGAAAGATCCTGATGGACAAAGGAAAATTGCTTGTGAATTGACCCGCGTCGGCTCTACATCTCCATCAAACGATCGATCCTCTCCTGGATCGGAGGATGAGTGCTGAATAGCGATTTCGCCCTTTTCTCGAAAGGTTTGATCGGATTGACGATATATAGATGCTGCGTGGCCCTGTTCGCCACCTCTAGGACCTCGGCGTCCCCCGATATCTTCCGGAGGGCGGATGCGAGCCCGCGAGGATAACGGGTGAGCTGCACGGCGGAGGCGTCGGCCAGGTATTCCCGCTGCCTCGAAACGGCGAGCTGAAGCATCTTGGCGAAGATGGGCGCCACTATCGCCAGTGCCAGCGCAACCAGTATCAGGGGACCGCTACCACCCTTTCCGCTTCTGCTCTTTTTTCTGCCGCCGGACCAGAAGACGCTCCTCAGGAAGAAATCGCTTATCATCACGATCGATCCGACCATGATGCCGACCATCATCGAGAAGAGAATATCCCTGTTCTGGATATGGGAAAGCTCGTGGGCTATCACCCCCTGAAGCTCGTCCCTGTCAAGCTTCTCCATAAGGCCGCTCGTCACGGCGACGGAGGCGTGGCCGGGATCCCTGCCGGTCGCGAAAGCGTTCGGGGCGCTGTCCTCTATAACGTATATCGCGGGAACGGGCAGGCCCGCCGATATCGAAATCTCCTCGACGATATTGAAGAGCTGCGGATAATCCTTTTTTTCGATACGCCTGGCCCTGCTCATCGAGAGTATCATCCCCGAGCCGCCGTAATAGCTGAACAGCGAAACGGTGACCGCGACTATCACCGCGAGGACCATACCGCCATACCCGCTCCCATAATACCGGCCGAGGATATAACCTAGAAGCAGCAGGATCGCGGTCACCACCGACACGAGTATCCACGAATTTCTTTTGTTCTCCGTTATTTTATCGTACATCATGATTCCGCTACCCCCGGACCGCCGCTCCGGGCCGCTTCCACCGGGCCCGCGAGAATATCCGGCTCACCCGGGCCGTGGCCGACCGGCCCCGGCCTAGCGTCGCCGTTTAAGAGAACTTGACCTTGGGAGCCGCTCTCTCGCCCTCATTCTCCAGCTCGAAGAATTCCCTGGGCGCGAAGTTGAACATACCGGCTATTATGTTGGAAGGAACCGTTTCCGTCCTCGTGTTGTAGATCATCACACAGTCGTTGTAATGCTGGCGGGCGAACGAGATCTTATTCTCGGTCGAAACCAGCTCCTCCTGGACCGCGAGCATATTTGTATTCGCTTTGAGATCCGGGTAGTTCTCGGCAACGGCGAAGAGCGAGCGCAGCGTGCTCGTAAGCATATTCTCCGCCTTTGCCTGCTCGGCCACTCCCGAGGCGTTTATCGCCTGCTGCCTGGCCTTGGTTACATTCTCGAGAACTTCCCTCTCGTGCTTCATGTATCCTTTCGCCGTCTCGACCAGATTCGGTATCAGATCGTATCTTCTCTTGAGCTGCACGTCTATCTGCGACCAGCCGTTGTCGCATCTCTTCCTCAGCCTGACAAGGGTGTTGTATATACCGATAACCGCAAGCACGACGATAACGACTACTATCAGGGCTATTACTGGGATCACCGTAAACCTCCATTCTTTCAGGAATCCGCTGGGAACCGGTCCGGACATCGTTCACCTAGGACCGGGAAACAATAATAATCGATCGTCCCGTTTCACTCAAAGAGAATACATCGAAGAGGCCTCTTTTATTCAACCGGCGGGGTCGGCCTGCGCGCAAGCCGTGATTTCCGCACGGGTTGCGAAGAGATGGGCATGTTCCGACACCCAAATGGGAAGCACTGACCTCCACGCGAGACAAGGCAGAATGAAAGAACGCCTCTCTCCTGAACGTGGCATAATGAGAATCGGGGAGCAACGATCGAGCCTTATCGGGACTATCGGGCCGATGCGCCATAATATTATTACATAATGCTTTACGGCGGGGTATCCCTCTCGTATCCCGATTGGCACACAGGTTGCTGACCGACCATATAGAAAGAGGGGACAGCAGGACTCATCTGGAGAGAAGGAGGTCACAGCATGAGGAAGGTCTTCGTAGTCCTATTAGCCATGTCTCTGAGCGGCTTGTTCGTATCATGCTCTGAAGACAGCACCACGGTCACCCCGACGCCTTCGTTCGGGATCTCGACGTCAGCGCTTCCCGCGGGTTACACCTGTACTCCGTACAATTTCGACCTGCAGGCTTCTGGCGGAACGGCGCCCTACACCTGGGCACTCGAGGCGGGTTCGACTCTTCCTGCGGGCATTTCACTGTCCTCGGAAGGAAAGCTCCTCGGTGTTCTGGAAAGCGCCGGCTCATTCAATTTCAGCGTAGTCTGCACCGATGCAGCGGGTACGCCTCGCACGGATACCGAAGAGTTCACTCTCGATATCGAGGTTCCGGCCAATCCGGCGCTCGCCATCTACTATGACGGCGACGCCACGGTTTGCAGCTCGGAAACGGCGGCCTTTAGCGCGCTCGATTGCTATGTTTTCATCATGCTCGATGAGACAGCCCTCGATTGCGCCTACGGAACCGAGTTCATGCTCACGATAACCGACGTGGACAACGATCCCTTGGCTCTCGGTACGCAGTACACGCACTCCTATGTCGATTACCCTGATTACGTGACGCTCACGATGGGCGATCCCTTCAGCGGTATCGCCATTTCGTTCTCGAGAGGTTACTATTACTCGGACGGCCCGATCCAGGTCGCCAGCTTCGGCCTGCTGCTGCTCGAGTCTCTTGACAACCTGACGTTCAACATCGAGCCGAGCCCCTCCTCCGAGTGGACCCGTCCCGTTGTTGCCACCTGCGATGGCGAACATTCTACGCAGGAAGTCACCGGCCGCCGCGCCGCTCTGAACTTCCAGTAAGAGCTGGCCATCAAGAGCGATTAAATGTCCCCGGGAGTTCCGGCATCAGCCGGACTCCCGGGTTCTTTTTTACCTATCGGCTCTTTTCTCCGTCCCCGAACATCCCGCCGCCTCCTAGTCCTTCTTGAACAGATCCTTGAGCTTGTCGGCCGCTCCCTTCTTCAGTCCGTCGATCAGTTTCTCGCCCGCCCTTGCCTTCGCCCTGCTCTGGTCGAGCCTTATCTTCGGCGACTTCGCCGTACCGCCGATATCGAAATCGAATACCAGGTTCCCCCCGTCGTCGCGGAAGAGATCCAGCAGGTCACGGTAGCCGTCAAGGTCTTTCATCCCCTTCTGGGCCGCGGGGGAAATCTTCAGGTTCGCCTTGTAAGCGAGTGTTCCGTCCAGACCGAAAGATCCAGAGATCGACCAATCGCCCGTCGACGACTTCAGCAGCCAGTCTTCGGTGCTGAATCTTCCCCCGCTTATCCTGTAGCTTCCCGTCCACTGATTGAATTTCACCTTCTTGAGACTCTCCAGCTTCATCCCCGAGGATTCGGCGAGGGGGGAGATGAATTCGGAAAGGTCGACCACTCCCCCGGAGGAAGACGCGTTGCCGGAGATATCCATCGACATAAGCGGGTCTATACCGGGTCCCGTATCGACATCGCCGACTACCTTGAAGGAGAAGAGGCCGCTCACCGACGATCCCATCTTGTGAAGCGGGCGCAGCGCCTGCGAGGCCTCGATATTCTCGAACACTATATTGATCCGCGTGTTTATCCTCGCCACGTTCCTCAGGTTCGAATCGATCTTACCCCTACCCTTTCCGCCCGCAAAATCAATACCCACCGGATAAGCGTTCAACATGCCGTCCCTGACGGCACCCTTGGCATTCAGCGAGGTGAAAACTGCCTTCCGGGTGATCACCGAATCGACCGCGACGGAGAAACCCGTCCGTTTAAGGAATGGGACGATCCCCGCGAGGGCCGGGGAGCTTTCCTTGGAAGCCGCTCCGGTTCCCTTCGCGCCTGACGGCGGCGCCTTGCCCTTTTCCCCTTCAGCTCCCTTTAATTCCTGGAACGGCCGCGCATCGAATGATCTCGCGCTAAGGTCGATATTTATATCGGGAACATTCCGTATCGAATCGATGACCTTGGCGAGATCGACGCTCCGATCGCCGCCCCCGGCCGTGGCGGACAGTTCGGCGAGGCAGGGGAAAAGCCCTTTCATCGAGCCGGTCACCCGCCACCGGTCGTGCCCCGCCAGGATCCCCGCCTCGATCTTGCTCACATCGCCCCCCGAGATCACGGCCGTCCCGTCGACCGAAAAGATCTTAAGAGGCCCGCCGGCGGTCTGGATACTGATACCGGTCGCCGTGAGTTTTCCCCCAAGCTCGAGATTTTTCCAGGCACCGGCGATAACGGCGGGATCCCTCTTGCCTTCGCCGGAGGGAAACAGGCCGGACAGAACGGGCAATGCCGCCTTCCCCTTGATCTCACCCTTGATTTTACCGGCAACCGTCGTCCCCTCGATTTTGAGGGACCTAGTCAGCGCCGCCACGTCCATATCGGCGCCGGCGTTGAAACCGAGACGTCCCGGTTTACGGTCGCCGCCGATCGGAAGATCGAACGAGACCCGGGCGGATACTCCCTCGGAGGCGAGATCGATCCTCTCGCTCCTTATCCCGCCGGTCGAAAACTCGACCGCGCCTCCCGCCTTGACGGGAATCCGCATTTTCCCGGCCGTGGAGGAGACCTCGTTCAGCGCTAGGCTACCGTTCACCTTTATCCGCGAGATATTTTTCAGGGACCCTCCCGCCTCCACCCTAAAATCGATCGTCCCGCCGGTCGGATCGAACGGCACCGCATCGGCCAGTTTCTTGCCTTTTAGCTGCGGGAGAAAACGTTCCGGCTGGAGGGAAATCAACTTTCGATAAAGCTTCACGACGTCGTTCCCGCTGCTTTCAACCGTTGCCGAGAAGACCCCCTCTCCACTCAAGCCTTCCAGCTTTCCCGCGACGGCCGCCTCGGCCAGTCCATCGACTTCCACGGTGCAATCGGTGAGAGATAGATCCTCGAAACGGGGTCCGGCATCGAGGATGCCACTCAACGAAACCCTGCCCAACGCCAGTTTCTCCCCGGTAGAGGCCTTTTCCAGCTCGACCTCGCCCGCATCGAGCTTCACAACGGCGTGATAACCGTCGCCCGACGGTTCCATCGACATCCAAGCCTTTAAATCCCTGACCTGTGCGTTGATCCCCCGGCTAGGATCGATCACAACGACGACCCCGCCCTCGACCTCGACATTCTTGATGTCGGGGTGTTTCCTGATAAGGCTCCATAGCGATACGTTGATAACCAGCTTCCGGGAGGCGAAATCGATCCCGACCCCCGCGGGAAGCTTCTTCTCGAACGAAAGATCCCTTGCATCCACTCCGAATCCGAACGGAAATCGGACCCCGATATCGCCGATCTCGATTTTCGCGTCGACCGCCTTCTCGATCCTGGGGACTATCATAACCATGAGCCTCTCTCGCGTGAGGAACAAACGGAGGACCACGCTCACGGCCAGAATAATGCCGGCGGCGACGCACAACGCTACAATCAGCTTCCTGCCCCTGCTTTTCATGATAAACCATCCTTATTTTTCGCGACCCTTCCACTCTATCTCAATCCCCCCGCAAATTCAACGCGATTGGTATGGCCGCCCCCTACGACGTGCCGGGGATCCTGTATAGACGGCCCATTTGACAATAGCGAAAATAGTGCTTATCTTTAAGTTAAAGCGATCAAGGGGGTGCATATCATGAATAAACCTAACGGTTCGTGCATAAGGGGCCGCCGGTCGGCGGTTGCACTTGTCCTCGGCGCATCCCTGCTTCTCGTCGCGGCGGGCTGCGGAGAGAATGAGGATACAGGCATCACTTCAACGGGGAACGGTCCGGCGGGGTCCCTCGTAAGCACGACGGGGTGCAAGACACACTCGGCGATTTTGTCTTTTTACGCAGGCGAGACGCCCCAGGAGTGTTTCCAATACGAGTACTCCACCCGGCGTCTGAAAATCGATCATATCAACCTCTGCCTCAACTGCTGCCCGGGAACGATCGAGGGTACCGTTACGATAGAGGGTGACACGATAAGGATCAAAGGATCTGAGGAAGAAGGATCCGCGCCATGCAGATGCCTCTGTCTCTATGACATCGAATACGAGATATCCGATCTGGATCCGGGAACCTGGACGATCCTCTTCGAGGGCGATTATGTCGAAAGCCCCAACGAGATTCTAGTTGCCACGGTCGACCTCGCCGAAGGAGCCGGCGGAGAACGCTGCGTTCCAAGGGAGGGATACCCATGGGACTTGCAGGGAGAAGAGCCTTACGGCACCCTGACCGGCCACGGCACCTGCAAGGAGGATCTGCTATCACCCGAGGGCGGAGATTCGCCGGTCAACGAGGCATGCGCTTTCTACGGCTACGAAGGGAACATTCTTCTCATAGAGAGGACGAACCTGCGGCTCAATTGCTGCCAGGACATGATCTACGCATCGATAGTCTTCCAGGGGCATGATATAACGATCACCGAGAGCGAGGATCCCCGGGGCGGACTCTGCGACTGCGTCTGCTTCTACGATATGTACTACACCCTGAGGAATGTCGAGCCGGGCGTCTACACGATCAGGTTCGTCGAGCCATACCTGGGGCAGAACGAGCCGCCTCTCGAGATGACGGTCGACCTTACCACGATCCCTTCCGGGGAACACTGCGTTCTAAGGTACTGATTTTTTCCGCTTCCGGTCAAAACGTCGCTGCGCTGCTCTCGTTGCTCTTTATCACCCCTCGTTCGACCGAAAACAGGGTATTGGCTGCGGCTATGCGCCCCATGATCTCCAGGGAAAGATTCAGATAATCTTCCATCCCGTAGCTCTTCGGGCGGTAGCTGAATATGTCTTTCCCGTAACGCGGCGACTCTGCCAGGGCGATATTTTCCCTTATCATCGTGTCGAGAAGGAGCGGGCCGTAACGCTCCCTCAAGGCCTGCACAACGGTGCGGCTCAGCACCTTCCTCCCGTCGTACCGCGTTGCTATAAGGCCGCCGATAACGAGATCCTCGTTCAGCTCGACCATTATCGATTCTATCTTTGTTATCAGATCCTCCAGGCTCCTTATGGCCAGGTATTCCGTCTGCACCGGAATGAAGACCTTCCTGGCGGCCGCAAGAGCGTTTATCGATACGAGCCCGAGGCTGGGGGGGCAATCGAATAGTATGTAATCGAAATCGTCCCTTACCCTGGAAATCGCGTTTTTAAGCAGGAATTCCCTGTCGCCCGTGTTGGCGAAGGCGGTCTCCGCCTCGGCGAATTCCAGTGTCGACGGTATCATCGAAATGGACAGCTGCGACTCGCTGCCGTTGATGCAGAGGCGCGCCCTCAACGGTTTCGCAATGATCGCATCAGCCGGATGGATCGTGCCGCGCATCGCATCGTAGATCGTTTTTCCGACCTCGTTCCTCTCTATACCGAGAAAACTGGTAAGGTGCCCCTGTGGATCAAGATCGACTATGAGGACTTTCTTGCCCATGATAGCAAGCCCCGCCCCTACATTGACCACTGAGGTGGTCTTTCCAACCCCGCCTTTTTGATTAAGGAACGCCGCCGTCTCAGATCGGTGCATCTTCCCTCCTTATTTGTAGTTGACTCGAGAGTCAAAGAATAACCGCCATCAGGACACTAAAGCGCGCATTCTCTCTCGATCGGTCGATTTTTTCAACCATTTTCTTGCCTTTCCCCCCTCCAATATCAAAAAATCCCTCCGGGCGGCGCGTGGGTGTCGCCGCCCGGAGGATTTTTACAAAATTCTTGAAACTTATAAGCTCGTAATCAGTATTAATAGATACCGGTACGATTGTGTCTCCGAATTTAACGCCCTTTTCCCCGAAAGGAGCCTTCATATGGGCAAAAGAGTACTTCTTCTTTTTGTTCTTGCGGTTCTCGCGGCGCCGGGGATGGCATCCGCCACCGAGGAATGCCGCCTGATGCGCTATCCCGACATATACGGGAATTCGATAGTATTTTCCTACGGTGGAGACCTATGGACGGTTCCGGCGACCGGTGGAACCGCATCTATTTTGACATCTCATGCCGGCGGGGAGGTATTCGCCAAGTTCTCCCCCGATGGAAAGACCCTCGCTTTCTCGGCTTTATACGACGGCAACTTGGATGTTTTCACGATCCCCGCCGGAGGCGGCGTTCCCAAGAGGGTGACCTTCCATCCCAAGGCGGACTTCGTTCTCGACTGGCATCCCGATGGAAAGAAGATCCTCTATAGATCGACCAAGGACGCAAAGACGAATCCCGGGCCCCGCTACAGGAGACTCTATACGGTCGAGGCGGACGGAGGCTACCCGGAACCTCTCCCTCTGTTCGAGGGGGAGCTCACCTCATATTCGCCCGACGGCAAGAAGATAGCTTACAACAGAATGTCACGCGAGTTCAGGACATGGAAGCGTTACAGGGGCGGCATGGCCCAGGATATATGGCTCTACGATCTCGATAAAAATGAAGTCGAGAAGCTCACCACGTATGAGGGAACCGACGCATTCCCCATGTGGTACGGGGATAAGATCTACTTTATATCCGACCGGGAGAGGACGATGAACATCTTCTGCATCGATCTCTCATCGCGTAAAATCCGTAAAATCACGAATCACAAGGAGTACGACGTCAAGTGGCCGAGCCTCGGTGACGGATCGATAGTCTACGAGAACGGCGGGTATCTGTACGTCCTCGATCTCGCCTCGGAAAAGACGAAGAAGCTCGATGTAATCATCCCCAGCGAGCTCAACAACAGACGTCCGCGGTACAGGGATGTCGCCAACTGGATCAGGTATTTCGATATTTCTGCCACGGGGAAACGAGCCGCCTTCGGAGCGCGGGGCGATGTTTTCACCGTGCCCGCGGAAAAAGGAGAGGTACGCAACCTCACCCAAACTCCAGGAATTCGCGAACGCAGCCCCGCATTTTCCCCGGACGGCAAGTGGGTTGCCTACCTCTCCGACAGATCGGGCGAGTACGAGCTCTACATGAAAAAACCGGACGGTACAGGTGAAGAGGTGAAGGTGACATCCGGTATGGGCGGATACCCGTTCGCCATATCCTGGTCGCCGGACAGCAAGAAGATCATCTACCACGACCAGAGCTACTCGCTCTATTATGTCGATATCGACAAGAAGCAGATCAAAAAGATCGACAGCGAGGACTGGGGAGACATAACCGATTACTCCTGGTCTCCAGACAGCAGGTGGATCGCGTACGCAAAGAACGGCGACAACCGGTACGGGTCCATCTATCTCTATTCGCTCGACGAAGGGGAATCATACAAGGTAACGAGCGATCTCTTCAACGATTACGACCCCGTCTTCGATCCGGAAAGCAAGTATCTATATTTCATCTCCGACAGGACCGTGAATATGAGGTTCACCAACCTGGAGCTCGGTTGGGATTTCCCCGCCCCCGCGACCATATGCGTCGCCACACTTCTCGCCGAGACACCTTCTCCGCTGGCGCCCGAAAGCGACGAGATCGAGGTGAAGGCGGACGATACCAAGGATGATAAGGGAGACGCCGACAAGAAGGATGAGGAGAAGAAGGACGAGACCGGCGACAAGGATAAGAAAGAGGATGAAAAAGAGAAAGAGGCGATGAAGATAGATATCGACGGGTTCGAGGGAAGGATAGTCTCCCTGCCCGTCGGTCCGGGCAACTATGTCGGCCTCTCCGCAGCCGAGGGAAAGGTTCTCTATTTTTCCATCCCGGAGGGGATGATTAGCAACAGCCCCCCTGATCTCTCGCAGTTCTCGCTGAATTATTTCGACATGAAGAAGAGGGAATCTAAAAAGATTATCGGCGGCATCAACGGTTACACCCTTTCCAGCAACGGAAGCAAGATCCTCTACGGAGCGATGGGCACCTACGGAATCATCGATGTCGCCCCCGGAAAGAACGTGGGTGACGGCAGGCTGAATGTCGACCTTGAGGTCAAGTGGGACCCTGAGGCCGAGTGGAGACAGATATTCTACGAGGCCTGGCGCATGGAGCGCGATTTCTTCTATGTCGGCAATATGCACGGGGTCGACTGGAATCAAATGAAAAGGCGCTACGAGGTCTTTCTTCCCTATCTGGCCACCCGTGACGATCTCACCTACGTGATCGGCGAGATGATCGCCGAGCTGAACTGCGGGCACGCGTACGTGTACGGGGGCGATAACCCCGCAAGGACGCCCTTTGTCGGCGGCGGCTACCTGGGTTGCGACTTCCAGGTGGACGGCGCCTCCGGTCTCTACAGGTTCGCGAAGATATACCAGGGACAGAACTGGGATCCCGCTTACATGTCCCCCCTGAGGCAGCCGGGGATAGACGTGAAGGAGGGAGATTACCTGCTGGCGATAAACGGCGTGGAGCTGAAATACCCGACGAACGTCCACGAACTTCTCGAGACGCTCGCCGGACACCAGACGGTCATCAAGGTCTCTTCCGATCCCTCGGGAAAAGACGCGAAGGAGTTCACGATCGAGCCGGGGAGGGACGATACGAACCTTCGCTACGCCGACTGGGTCGACGGGAACCGGAAAAAGGTGCTCGAGATGAGCGGTGGAAAGATCGGATATATACACGTCCCGAGCACAGCCGTCACCGGGCTCCGGGAATTCGCGAAATATTTCTATCCCCAGTCCAACATGGACGGGATAGTTGTCGATGTACGTTACAACAGTGGTGGCTGGATCCCGAACTATTTCATCGACAGGCTGGGAAGAAAGCTCACCAATATGTTCAAGCGACGCTACGGACGGGCCTCCCTGACCCCCGGAAGGGCCGTGCTAGGCCACGTGGCCTGTATAATCAACGGATACGCCGGCTCCGGTGGAGACGCCTTCCCGTACTATTTCAAGCAGGCGGGACTCGGTCCGCTGATCGGAATGAAAACCTGGGGCGGACTGG
>CAZPAH010000003.1:0-80722 GCA_964584495.1 uncultured bacterium
ACAGTTATATAAATATCCATTTGTGATATATAAAAAGGAAGAGCCATGAAACTCCTTTCCCGCTCTGAAGAGATCATTTTAATTGCGATCCTGAAGCTGGAAGACGCCGCTTACGGTGTGAGCATCCGCGAACAGATTCTTATGGACACCGGGGACACGTGGTCGTTCGCCTCCATCTATCAACCTCTCGATAAGCTCGTCAGGAAGAAATACGTCAGGAAAATCAAGGGGGAGCCGTCGGCGGAGAGGGGTGGAAAGAGCAAATTCTTTTACGAGGTGACTTGCGGGGGTAAAAAGGCGCTTCTAGAAATCAAGACGGCGCATGACCAGGTTTGGGCGGGTGTTCCGAGGATTGCGCTGGAGAATGGGAAGTGATAGAGGGCTCCGGTAAAATGGAAACCGGAGAAAGGCAACCGGGAATAGAAAAAATGATTGAGCAACCCCCAAGATTCTCAAGTTTTTTACTCCGGATTTTTCTGGGGAGGGAGGAGTACCTGGAGAGGTCGGGAGACCTGGAAGAGGTATTTTACTCTCTGGTCGAAGAGATCGGGCCATTACGGGCGAAAATGTGGTTCCGGTTACAAGCGTTGAAAGTGTCACTCGCGTTTGTCGTAACTTCAATTTATTGGAGCTGTTACATGTTCTACAGTTTTTTAAAAATGACGTTTCGTATCATGAAACGACAGAAAGTAAACACCGGCATCAATATTTTAGGTCTGGCCGTGGGATTCGCTTGCAGCATGCTGATAGGTCTTTTCGTGATGCATGAATTGAGCTATGACCGTTTTAATGTCAACGCGGATCGTATTTACCGGATCACGATGAAAGACGAGGTCAGCACGCCCCCGGCGATGGCGATGACATTGCCCATGATTTTCCCTGAAATCGAGTATGCCGCCGGTTTTGCCAATATGAGGATCCAACCGGTGCGATACGACGATAAGATATTCTACGAATCGCCCGTGCTGACCACGACGAATGACTGTTTCCGTATGTTTTCCTTCCCACTCTTGAAGGGAGATAAAGCATCCGTACTCGTTGAGCCGAATACAGTCGTGCTCACGCGATCGATGGCGGAAAAGTATTTTAAGAATGAGGACCCGCTTAATAGAACCATCACCATCGGCGACAATGACTATCGCATCGACGGCGTGATGGAGGACGTCCCGGAGAACGCCCATTTCGATTTTCGATGCCTGGTGTCCAACAACTCGTTCCGGTCCCAGTGGTATCGTCAGGATAACTGGGGTTCAAATTTCATGACCACCTATGTGATGCTCCGCAATCAGTCGGATATCGAACTCTTTAAATCCAAGCTGCTGGATTTCGAGACGAAGTACTTCTATGACAGTGATGCCGATCATGAGCGCTTGTGGATCACGCAACCGCTGACCTCCATACATCTTCATTCTCATCTGAAGTTCGAACTGGGGCGCAACGGGGATTACAAGGATATCATCATCTTCGCCACGGCGGCGATCTTCATGATTGCCATCGCCGGCATCAATTTCATGAATCTGACCACGGCCAAGTCGATGATTCGCGTCCGTGAAATCGGCATTCGCAAGACTGTGGGCTCCTCACGAATTCAGCTGGTTCGCCAATTCCTGTGTGAATCCGTATTGATGAGTCTCCTTTCTCTGGCCATAGGCATTGCGATGGTTCTGCTTCTCATGCCCGTGTTCCATCGACTCATCGGCAGGCCCATCGGATTGGAAAGCGTCAACCTGGGTGTCGTCCTGCCCGGCATGGTCGGATTCGCCGTCGTGATCGGCCTGTTTGCGGGCGTTTATCCGGCGCTGTTCCTCTCGTCCTTCCGCCCGGCGCGGGTGTTGAAGGATGCGCGTTACACGGGACGGAGCTCCTCCGCCTTCCGAAGCGTTATGGTCGTTTTCCAGTTCGTTGTATCGATCACGCTAATCATCGGCACGTTGACCGTCTATCGACAGCTCGATCTGATTCAAAACAAGGATCTCGGATTCGAAAAGGAGCAGGTGCTCGTCATCAAGAACCTGCATACCGATCCCATGAAGGCGGAGACTCTGAAGCAGAGGCTCCTGCAGCATCCGGATGTGCTGGCCGTATCCGCATCGGGCAATCTTCCGGGCATGGGGAGTGGAAGACAAAGTGCAATAACGGAGGATTCGGATACTTTAATGATGAACTGGTTTTTTACCGATTTCGATTATCAGAAGACCCTGCAGCTGAAAATGGCGGAAGGACGGTTTTTCTCCCAGGAATTCGCCACGGATACGGCCGGGCTCGTCCTGAACGAACGGGCGGTCCAGGAGTATGGAATTGAGAACCCGGTGGGAAAGCGCATCACGTTTTTCTTTACTCGTCCCATTCCTCTGACGGTGATAGGTGTCGTGGAGGACTTCAACTTCGAGTCCCTGCGCCAGCCGGTGACAGCCCTTGGCATGGTGTACGGCATCAACAAGGGATGGGGCACAAACTATATTTCGGTTCGTCTCAAAACCCAGAACATGCGAGGCACGATCCATTTCATCGAAGATGCCTGGGCATCGGTGAACCCATCGCTGCCGTTCGATTATTCATTCCTTGACGATGAATATGGCAGCCTGTACGCCAACGAGCAGCGCGTTGGAAGCGTTGCCCTTGTATTCAGCGTCCTTGCCATCGCCGTCTCCTGCATGGGGCTGTTCGGGTTGTCCATCTTCATCATAGAGCGGAGGGTGAAGGAGATCGGTATCCGCAAGGTTATGGGGGCGTCGATGGCGGTCATGGTGTGGCTTCTCTCTCGCCAATTTCTCAGATGGATCGTCCTGGCCTTCTTCATCGCGGTCCCGCTATCGTGGTTCTTAATGAGTAAGTGGCTGCGAAATTTTGCCTACCGGGTCGATCTGAGCATCTGGGCATTTCTCGTCTCCGGCCTGGCGGCCCTGGCGATCGCCTTGCTGACCGTCGGTTTCCAGACTGTTAAAACCGCCAGGGCCAATCCGGTTGATTCGTTGAGGTATGAATAGAAGGCCTTAAATAAGGATCGACCATTCATCTGTTGAGGTTCCTTTGAAATGAGAGCGTGCTATGGTGAAAATATTACTGCATGAATCTCGCGTGCAGCCGAAGGACCCGGTCCGTCATGCAGGCTACGGGGCGATCAAGGGCTTGCTGCAGGATTAGCATGCAGGGATGAACCTTGAAACGTGCGGCTGCGCGATAGGATTTCCGCGATTATTCTGGCGAGGCGCTCCAGCTGTATCGGCTTGTTGAGGCATCTGTCAATCCCGAACGAGCGGACCCACTCCGGATCTAGCTTGTCGCTGTAGCCGGTGCAGAGGATTATCGGCATGTCGGCCCTTAGGCCCCGGATCCGCTTTGCCAGCTCGATACCGGTAAGGCCCGGCATCGTGACGTCGCTGATCACGAGATCGAATTTCCGGGGGTCTGCCGAAAAGGCATCGAATGCCTTCTTGCTGTCGGTATATACCGATACCGAGTAGCCGTCCTTTACAAGGGTTTCCTCGATGAGGGCGCTGATCATCTCCTCGTCGTCGACGACGAGTAGGTGCCCCACCCCCTTCTTCACCTCCGAAACCTCTAAAATTTTCTCCTCTTCATCGACATCTCCCGAAGCGACGGGAAGGTACACGTAGAAGGACGATCCATTGCCGGGCTCGCTGCTGACCTCGATATCCCCGCCCATCCCCTTGACGATCCCATGCACGATCGACAGCCCGAAGCCCACTCCCTTCTCCTTTTTCTTCGTCGTGAAATACGGCTCGAAGATCCGCTCCACGGTTTGCCTGTCCATCCCCGTTCCATTATCACGCACGAGAAGCCTGACGTAGGTCCCTTCCGCGAGGTCCCACGTCCCCGCTCCTCCTTCGCCCGGCACTTCGATCTCATCCAGCGCGATCTCGAGCACGCCGCACTGATCCGGCATCGCCTGGTAGGCGTTCGTGCTGAGATTCATCAACACCTGGTGTATCTGCGCCGCGTCGGCGTAAACGGGGGGGAGATCGTCGCGGACGTAGCTCCGTATCTCGACGGTCGCGGGCAGGGAGCCCCTCAGGAGCTTCACAACCTCGTCGACCGGCCCTGCTATCTGCATCGCCTTCTTCGACAGCTTCGAATGCCTGCTGACGGCGAGTATCTGCTCGACGAGATCCGCCGCGCGCTGCCCCGCCACCTCTATCTGCTCGACGGACCTGAATGCCGTGTCGGCTGGCGAAAGGTCGCTCTTTGCTAGCTGGGCATAGCCGAGAAGGACGAAGAGCAGGTTGTTGAAATCATGCGCGATGCCGCCGGCCAGATTCCCGATCGCCTCCATCTTCTGCGACCGCCGTATCCGTTCCTCCAGCCTCTCCTGCTTCGTGACGTCCTCCACCAGCTCTATCGCGGCCGTTATTCTTCCATTCTCGTCTATGACGGGCGAGGTGACGATCCGGTAGGTGACTGGGCCGTCGCCGCGGTCGAGGGCGTGGAATTCCTCGTGGACCGTCCCGTTGGACAGCGTCATGACCGCAGGGTGAGAATGAGGGCTTTTACCCCCGCTTCTTTCTCCATTGTCGGGGCAGCAGATCGGCTTGTCGCCCGGCCCTATTCCGGGAAACAGCTCGCGCATCTTCCGGTTCAGCTCGACGATCCGCATATCCGTATCAAGCAGAGCCGCGCCGATCTCCAGGTTCTCGAGAATATTCCAGTACTTGCGCTCGCTGTCCCTCAGGGCCCGTTCGACGCGCTTTCCATGCTGCACCTCTTCCGCCAGTCTCTTGTTAATCCGGTCGAGTTCCAGGTTCCGCTTACGGATGTACGCGGTACGGAGCCTGTAAACGCCGAAGAGAAGCAGCGCGACGACAAGTATCATCGCTCCCTTGAACCAATTCGTCCCCCAGAGCGGGGGGACGACGAATATCATCATCGAGACGCCCTCTTCATTCCATACGCCGTCTGGATTCGCCGCCTTCACGGACAAACGGTGGCGTCCCGGGGCGAGGGAGGTGAAGGTCACGCGCCGGGTGTTTCCGATCTCGTGCCACTCCCCGTACGGGCCTTCGAGCTTGTACGCATATCTGTTCCTTGTCGGGGATGAGAGATTCAGAGCGGCGAACTCGAAGGTGACGATCGCGTCGCGGTAAGAGAGCTCGATACGGTCGGCCTCGGCGAGAGGAACCTCGAGCAGCCTGCGGCCGCCGATCCTCCCGTCCGCGCCTAGCGTCGCTCCGTCGATCCTCACGTTTGTGAATACGACAGGAGGCGCATAGGGATCGTCGAGTATCTCGTCGGGATTGATAGCATTGAAGCCGTTGATTCCACCGAAGTACAGAGTGCCCGATCGCCCCTTGTGATAAGCGTTGGAGTTGAATTCCCTGCACTGCAAACCGTCGTCGGTTCCGAAGGGCCGGAAGGTTTCTCTCGCCGGATCGAACCGGGCGATACCGGCGTTCGTGCTCACCCACAGCATGCCTGCGCCGTCTTCGAGAATACCGTAGACGACATTGTTCGGGAGCCCCTGTTCGACCATGTAGTGCCTGAATTCGCCGGTCACCGGGTCGAGAGCGTTTATGCCGCCTCCCCCCGTGCCGATCCATATCACACCCCGGGAATCTTCGCAGAAGCAGAGAATGCGGTCGCTGCTCAATCCCCCCGGGTCTGCGGGATCGAAATGGTACCTTATGAAGCTCTCTTCCCCCGCGCGACGCATCGCGATTCCGCTCTCGAGCCCCACCCAGAGATCGCCCCGGCTGTCGAACATGAGCGCCCGCACCTTGGTTTGCTCGGAGAGCGACCGGACGACCTCGAACCGTTCGCCGGCGAATTCGAAACGGCAGAGCCCGCAGCCGGTGCCTATCAGAAGCCCCTCGTCACCGTCAAGGCACATCGAGTAGACGTTCTTGTTGGAGAGTCCCTCCCCGTCGAATTCCACGACGGGGTAGGATGCGCTGCTCTGGGTAGGGATATCGAATCTCGCAAGCCCCTCCCCCTCCGTGCCCAGCCACAGCACGCTGTCCGGTGCGAGCGGATCGGGAACGATTATGTATACGGTGCCGCTCGGCACCTCTCCGAAATTCTCGAATTCACCGAAGCCCTCTCTTATCCTCTCCAACCCGCCGTATCCTCCGATCCAGATCGTTCTGTCCGAATCCTCGTAGATCGCCCTTATGCTGCGGATCTGCATGCCCGCGGTGCCGATGCTTCCGGGGGAATATCGTCTGAACTTCTCGGAGTACGGGCTCCAGGCCGACAGCCCGTATCCATTCGTGCCGATCCAGACTATCTTGCTCCGGTCCTCGAAAAGGCAGTTCAATCCGCTATGCCCCAGGCTTCGGGGATCCGATGCGTCGTGCAGGTAACGGTTCGAGCTCTCATCGCCGGCCTGGAAGACGAACAGCCCGAAATTGATCGTCGTCACCCACGTCATTCCATGCGAATCATGGAGAATATCGGTAATATTGAGAAATTCCTCGGTTTCGCCGTTGTTGCAGTAGAGGGGCATACGGACGAATCGATTCGAACCGGGATCGAAGAGGAAGAATCCCATGCCGGTGCCGACTAGAAATCGATCGCCTTCTATCTCCTCGATGCAGTTGACGTCATTGACATATTCTTTTATGCCTTCGCCGTCGTACGGCATGAAGCGAGCGGATCCTATCGAGCCCTCTTCGTAGAGGTATATCCCGTCTTGCGTGCATATCCAGATGCGGCCGCGCGAATCCTCGAGAAGATCGTTGACGCGGCAGTCTGACGAGGAGGCTCGATACTCGATGTGAGCGAATCCGCCGGCCCCGCGACCGAGGCGATCGAGGCCGAAGGTGCCGCCGATCCACAACCGGCCGTCATCATCGAAGAGCAGGCAGAGAATCTCCCCACTGGAGAGAGAGGCCGGATCGGCGGGATCGTGGATGAACCTCTCGAATCCCGCTCCCGGACATTTCAACCGATCGAGACCCTTATCGGTGCCTACCCAGAGATGCCCCGAGTCATCCATCTCGAGGCAGTTCACCTCGTTGCTGCCGAGACTTGTCGAGTCGAAGGGATTATGATTGTAGACGACGAACTCGAACCCGTCGAAGCGGTTCAATCCGTCCTGCGTACCGATCCATAGAAAGCCGTAATTATCCTGTTCTACCGTGTAAACGTTTCCCTGGGAAAGTCCTTCGGCCAGCGAATAGTTTTTGAATACGCAGGGGGTCGTGTTAGGGCGTGAATAGGCTACATCGGGAGGGTGGAAGAGAAGGACCGCCCCGAGCACAGTCGCGAAGCTACGCATCCTAAGATCCATGTGATCTGCCCGTCCGAGCTCCAGTTGGGAGGCAGTCTAACATAATGCTATCGAAGAAGAAATGGTTTTGTTGGCTGCTCCCGTTATAAATAAGGGGTTATTATATCCGGAGGGGGGTATTATTATAGCCGGGAAAGCCTGTCGCGGCGGAACGGATCATTACGAAGCTATGTGAAGCCACGGAAAAAAACGATCAAAGGAGTATCTATGCCCGAAAAAATACTTGTCATCGGTGCCACGGGCAAGGTCGGCGGAGAACTGGTGCGGTTGTTGGCTGAGAACGGGGAGGTTGCAAGCGCTGCTACGCGGAGTCCATCCACGGCTTCCGCGAAACTCCCCCGATCTTCAGAAGTCGTCGAATTTGATTTCGATCGGCCGGAAACATTTGCTCCCGCACTTAAGGGGGTCGCCAAAGTGTTTCTTATGGCCCGTCCGGGAGATAACAATGCCGACAAAGTCGCGATGCCGTTTATCGACATGGCGAAGAAAGAAGGCGTTCGACTGATCGTGGACCTCACGGCTATGGGGGTTGAACGGGACGATTCTTTTATGTTGCGAATACTGGAGAAGTACATCGAGGCCTCGGGGATACCTTGTGTACACTTGCGACCGAACTGGTTTATGCAAAATTTCAATTCCGGGCCGATGCTGGCGGACATTCGCGCCACCGGGGGACTGCATCTTCCCGCCGCCGATGCGAAGATCTCGTTCATCGACACACGGGATATCGCAGCGGTCGGCTTTGCCGTATTGACCGACCCATGCCACGCCGGCAAGGCCTACACGCTGACCGGTGGAGAAGCTTTGGACCACTACGAAGTCGTTGACATACTGTCTCGTACGGCAGGGAAGACGATTTCCTATGTCCCGTTGAGCGAAGAGGTCGCATCTGCCGCCTTGAACAAAGCCGGGGTAAAAGAGGATATCGTCGAACGCTGGACAAAATTCTATCGGATAGTGCGGCAAGGTCTCTGCGCGGCCGTTACCGGGGATGCCGAATCGGTTCTGGGCCGGCCCACGATAACCTTCAAGCAATATGCGAAAGATCATGCCGCAGCTTGGATGTAGGAATCGCAAACGGCCGAGGTATGGCCTTCAAGTGGAGAAAGCGGCATAGTATTCCCTGTAACTTTTTAAAGTTACCGTCGTAATAATTTTCAGACGGTATCTTAAGAGCTAGGGGGGATAATGTTCGGCAATTTTTTCAAGGTTGCGATCAGGAATATACTGAAATACAGGATCTTCTCTTTCATAAACATCGCGGGACTCGCGATCGGGATAGCCTGCAGCCTGCTCATCTTCCTTTTCGTCCGATATGAATTGAGTTATGACAGGTTTCACGAGAAGGGAGATCGGATCTACAGGCTCGCCTCGAGGGCTTCGATAGGCAACACGAAGATCAACCAGACGGGCTCGTCGTCCGAGACCTTCAGGGTGTTCACCGCCGAGTTCCCCGAGATAGAGAGCGGCGTCAAGTTCCACAGGTTCGGAACCGTTCCGGTGCGTCTCGAAGGAAAGACCTTCTACGAAGGGAATTGCGTCGCGGTCGATTCGACATATTTCGATATATTCACTCAGCACATGATTTACGGCGATCAGCGATCGGCGCTTGTCGAGCCGAACACTGTCGTTCTTACCGAAGATGCCGCGCGAAGGCTGTTCGGACGTGTAGATGTCATGGGAGAGATGCTGACAATAGGTTTATCCAGGTATTTTGGAGACGTCCTTTTGACGGTCACGGGGATTTGCGAAAATCTTCCGCCGAACTCCCATTTTCATCCCGGGGTGCTGATCTCATTGGCCAGCTTTCCATCTTACGTAGACCGGACGGGGTGGTCGTATAACAACTTCACTACATATCTCCTGCTGGCCGAAGGCGCAGAGGCGCCCGTCCTCCAGAAGAAGATCGCCGACTATCTGGAGAAGCTGTATATAGAGTCCATGGGTCTGGAGAGATACAACGCCTGGCGGGCGGGCGGTGATTTCTGGGAATACTACCTACAGCCCCTCACCGGGATACATCTCGACTCCGATATAAACGGCGAGTTCGAGGCCAACGGAAACAGGAACTACGTCTACATGTTCATGGTGATAAGCGTCGTTATCCTAGTGATAGCCTGCTTCAACTTCATGAACCTCTCAACGGCGAGGTCGTCGCTGAGGGCGAGGGAGGTCAGTATCAGGAAAGTCGTCGGCTCTTCAAGGGGCGGGCTTATCGCTCAATTCCTGGCCGAATCGGTTTTTCTGAGCTTCATGGCATCCGCCATAGCCGTAGCGATCGTATACCTTCTTCTACCCGGATACAGGAATCTGGTCGGCAGGGAGATCGTCTTCGATCCGTTCGCGTCTCCCTTAGTCATTCCCGCCCTGATCGGATTCGCCGTGGTTATAGGACTGCTTTCCGGTATCTATCCCGCCTTTGTTCTATCCTCGTTCAAACCGGCCACGGCGCTCAAGGGAAAGATCGGCAGGGACGGCCGTGAGCTATGGATCAGGAACGGTCTGATAGTCCTCCAGTTCTCGATAGCGATCTTTCTTATTATCGGAGTGATGATCGTTTACAGCCAGATGAGATACCTCCAGAACAAGGCCCTCGGGTTCGATAAGGAGCAGGTCCTCGTGATAGATAATCCCGGGGCCCTGGGAGGCGGCACCGGCACGTTCAAGGATATACTCAGGAGCCGGCCCGGCGTGGTGACGGTGTCGGGGGCGACGACCATTCCGGGAAGCAGCTTTGCGAACATCGGATTCAACGCGGAAGGGGTCGACGGGCACTTCACGTTGAACAGGTGCGTGTGCGATCCGGACTACATGACGACGATGAAACTTAAGATGGCAGAGGGAAGGTTCTTCTCGCGAGAGTTCCCGAGCGACTCGACCGCGGCCGTTCTCAACATGGCGGCCCTCAAGCTGATCGGTTGGGAAGACCCGATAGGCATGACAATCAGCAACGGCGCTTCCGACGGGGGCACCTTCCACGTGATAGGAGTCGTCGAGGACTACCACTACGAGTCGCTTCACCATGAGATACGCCCGATGGCGCTCTTCTTCTCCGGCGGTTATTATAATAGCGCGGAACGGTTCATTTCGGTGAGGTTCGAGACGACCGACGTCGCCGGAACGGTCCGAAGCGTGGAAAAGGCCTGGAACGAATTTGCTCCCGGGATCCCCTTCTCTTATTCGTTCCTCGACACACAGTACGATAACCTATACCGTAACGAGCAGCAGATAGAGCAGCTTTTCACGATATTCTCCGCGCTGGCTATAATAATCGGCTGCCTCGGCCTCTTCGGGCTTTCCGCCTTCGTGGTCGACAGGAAGACTAAGGAGATAGGTATAAGAAAGGTGCTGGGCGCCTCGGTGGCCGGTATCGTCCGCCTGCTCAATACGAGTTTCCTCAAGGTCGTCCTTATCGCGAACATCTTCGCCTGGCCGGCCGCCTGGTTCGTTATGAACCGTTGGCTTGAGAACTTCGCCTACAGGATCGACCTGGGAATCGGGGCCTTCCTGCTGTCGGGCGCGCTGGCCCTCCTGATAGCGCTTATCACCGTCAGCTTCCAGGCGATGAAAGCCGCTTTGGCCGACCCGGTCTGCTCGCTTAAATACGAGTAGGGATCCTTCCTAACGTATCTCGCCGCGCGCCCGGCCGAGTAATGATTTGAATTTCCCGTATCGATGTGATAAAATCATCCTCGAAATCAAGGGACAAAATTTAACACTCCAACAATTCACAGGAGGTAGCGCCGTGCAAAAGGGCCGTTTCTTCTTTATTATGCTGTTATTTGTCACTTTCTTTTTTGTAGTTCCAGCCCAGGCGATCTGGGTCGAAAACGGGAAGGCTGTCTGCACGGCGGTCGAGGGTCAGGGCGATCCGCTCGTAGTCGCCGACGGCAACGGCGGTTCGATCGTGATCTGGATGGACGACAGAACGTCCTCAATTACAGAGATATACGCTCAACGCGTCGACGAATACGGCCGCGACATGTGGGCATCCGACGGTGTGCGGGTCTATACGGGTTCTTCATCCGCAATGACGTTCTATGCAACCGGTGACGGAGCTTCCGGCGCAATGATCGCGGTTCTGAGTGTCGAAGATTCCCTGTACGTGCAGCATCTCTATGCCGACGGCACAACGTGGAGCTCGCCTCAAGGCGCTCTCGTCTGCAACTTTGTTATGCCGGTGTTCGACCCTGAATATGTATCGATAACTCAAGGCGGCGGTGGGGCGATCATCACCTGGTTCGATCCCCGTTCGTTCCCCGATTTGAACATATACGCCCAGCGCGTGGACGCCGCAGGGAATATCAAATGGGCGGTTAATGGAGTGCCGGTCACCTCGGCCGCGAGCTTCCAGTTGTCGCCCTGCTGCGCGCAGGATCAAAGCGGAGGCGCTATCATCGCGTGGGCCGACGATCGAAGTGGCAACAGGGATATCTATGCTCAGCGGATCGATTCAACCGGCACGGTCCTCTGGACGATCGACGGGGTACCGGTATGCACCGAGACAAGCACGCAGCAGAAACCGTGTATTATTTCGGACGGAGCCGGAGGCGTTATCATCTCTTGGGAAGATTCGAGGTTGTCTTCATATGGGGATATCTTCCTGCAGAAGCTCAATTCAAGCGGCGCCGCGCAGTGGACGGCCAACGGCGTGGTCGCTACGGCCGCACTCTACAGTCAGACAGAAGCCCGGCTCGTCTCCGACGGCGATGGAGGAGTGATCCTGACATGGCTTGACGTCAGGAATACGCTTTCTAACACCGATATCTATGCCCAGCGTTTGGATGCAGCCGGCAACGTCCTCTGGGAGACCGACGGTACGGCTATCTGTACGGCCGACAATGTACAGGGATACCCCGGAATCGCTGAAGACGGCGATGGGGGCGCGGTTATCGTCTGGAACG
This sequence comes from uncultured bacterium, assembly GCA_964584495.1. Taxonomy (GTDB): domain Bacteria; phylum Krumholzibacteriota; class Krumholzibacteriia; order Krumholzibacteriales; family Krumholzibacteriaceae; genus CAZPAH01. Next base: position 12,151 of record CAZPAH010000003.1, read on the forward strand.
ACAATAGGTATTTGAACGAAGACATCTACGCCCAGCGGATCGGCCCCGACGGCATCGTCATGTGGGAGGAGAATGGCGATTCGGTCTGCACCGGATTTACCGGTCAACGTTACTCCCCCACGCTCGCATATGCCGGCCGTCGCGGAGTAGTCATCGCCTGGGGGGACGGCAGGAACGGAGAGACGGATATCAATATCTACGCGCAGGGGGTCGATCTTCAGGGAAAATGGGGGTATCCGTCACCTGTCATACATTCCGTCGAGGATGTTCCCGGAGACCAGGGGGGATACATCGACCTCTTCTGGTACGCCAGCCTCTGGGAAGATCCTATCTATGACGAGATAACACATTACACGTTGTGGAGGGCCGTCGAGCCGCAGCAGGCGCTGGCCGCCATCGAGATGGGCGCCTTGCTGGTAGAGGATCGGGCCGATCCCGTCCCGCGCGGCGACAGCCGCCTGATACGTCGGGTTGTGACCGGGTCGGCGACATACTTCTGGGAACTGGTCGGCACGCAGCAGGCGTACTGTTTTGAGGCGTACTCGATGACCATCCCGACCCTTTTCGATTCGACAGCCGTTCATCATGCATATCATTACTTCCAGGTTCTGGCCCACAGGTCGAACCATGATTACTACTATCTGTCCGGAGTAGACAGCGCCTATTCGGTCGACAACCTCGCCCCGGGTATGCCGGTCGGGCTTGCCGGCGAGCAGGCGTACGCACCCGAGGGCCTCCAGCTTACCTGGGAACAGAACGGGGAAGACGACCTGGCCGGGTATAACGTCTACCGCGGTACGGACGGCGGATTCGTTCCCGGACCGCTCAGCAGGCTGGCAACGACTTCCGAGCCCTTCTTGTTCGACGATGAGTGGAGATGGGACGGCGTTTACTGGTACAAGGTAGCCGCGATAGACGTGAACGGAAACGAGGGCGGCTTCGCAACGCTCAGCCCCGGCATGATTACCGGAGAAGACATCCCCTTGCCAGAGGCGACCTTTCTCGCGCAGAACTTCCCCAACCCGTTCAACCCGATGACTACGATAGGGTTCGGGCTGAAAGAGAAGGGGCATGTCTCGCTTACCGTATACAACGCCGCCGGGCAGCTCGTGGCAACGCTCGTCGACGAAACGATGACGGCGGGGAGCCATGAAGCCGAGTGGAACGGCCGCGCCGACGCCGACCGCATCGCTGCAAGCGGGATTTACTTCTACAGGCTTGTCGCCGATGATTTCGTGCGCACGAGGAAGATGGTGCTGCTTCGCTGATGGGGACCGGGCCGTGGCAGGCTGAAAGTTCGATGGGTATTGGCGTACTATATCAACCGGCCGGTCATTTCCCAGTTCTGACGGTGCTTCTCTCGGTGGAGAGGATGAGACCCCGGTCCGTGAACGCCGTGACCCATACCTCGTAATCGATCCCCGGCTCGAGCGATTTGAGGTCTCTCACCGGGATCGATTCTTCCGTCGCTCCGGTCCACAGGGTGTCTCGGTGGATGCGGCTATTGGACGCCTCGCTGTAATTCACAACGTATCCCTTTATCGAATCGTTCTCGACCCTGAACTTCCATAGGATGTCGCCTCCGTCCCTGCACAGGGTCGCCCCGCCTTCCTCCTCCCACCGCAGGCATTCAAGGACCGGTTTCGGTCCCGACAAGGCCGCCCGCTCTTCTTCACCGGCCTTCGGCGGGGATTGATCCTCGGAGAGCTTGACGAACGAGATTATCAGAACGATAAGAAGGGTTACGGCCGCGGCGAAGATTTTCATCCTGCCGTGCCCGGTCTTTTTGATCTTCACCGCGGGGGCAGCCTCGAAGGAAGGCCATTCTCCGAAAGAGGATACAACGGCGGAGATATTGTCGGTGGAACCGTTCGTGTAGGCCCACTGGGTTATCACGTCCGCCGCCGTCTCCGGCGAATCGGATCGCGATATCAACGACAGGAGCGATCCCGAGATATCGCCGATCTTGTCCACGATAAGGCCGTCGGAGCAGAGCATCAGGATATCGCCCTCCTTCAGGGTGAACCGGCCCCCCTGCGAAGGATAGATATCGGCTTCGTCCCCGCCGCCCGAGAGGGAGCGGGTCAGAGCGTTGCTGATCTTCTCGAGCATCGCCGCGTCGGTATCTTCGTGGAGAAAACTGTCGCGGTACTCCTGCACGAAGGAATGGTCTTTCGTGAGCTGCGTTATCTCCATGCCCGATATCAGGTATGTCCGGCTGTCGCCGATATTTCCCACTACATACTGGTCCCCGGTCCCCAGGACGATCGTGAGGGTCGTGCCCATCTTGCTCAGCTCGGGCTTATCCTTGGATTCCTCCTTGATTCGTTCCTGGGAAAGGCGCACGATGCCGCGTATCTCGTCCTGCAGCGCCTCGGGCCGGGGTGAAGAGGCGAACGCCCTGAACCGCTCGCGGCAGATCTGGATGACAAGCCGGCTCGCCACCTCTCCGCCGCCCATTCCTCCCATGCCGTCGGCCACCGCCAGGATGAAGGCATCGCCCTCCTGCTCGTGGCATATCCTGTCCTGGTTGTAATCTCTCCGACCCTGAAGCGATTTTCCGGCAAATTTCATTCGACCAGGTCCCATCGCGTGGCCAACGCCCCAAAATTAAGCCGCAACGGCTGGAATTAACTCGTTAAGTTTGATTGTAGCGGACCGTCGCGGTAGATTCTAGAAGAGGGCCAAGCGCGTTACAAGATAAATTTTCCATAGTTGAATCTCAGGTCTTTCCCGCGCCGGGGCTTTCATCCTGGTTGACTTATTCCGCCGGGGGACAGTATAATCGAATCCCGGTGGGGATTTACCAGGAGCATATATGGGCAAACCAGCCGCACGAGCCACGGACACGGCCAATACATGTAACGACCCGACCGATATGCCGGTCGGCAAGGTCATTGCGGTGGGCACTGTTTTTATAAACAAGCTGCCCGCCGCGAAGCAGGGGGACCAGGTCGTCGGGGTCGATACCCATATCATAATGATCCCGACGCCGGGCGGACCGGTTCCCACGCCCCTTCCCCACCCGTTCGCCGGGATGCTCGACAACGGTCTCTCATCCTCCGTCAAGATAATGGGCATGCCGGCGGCCACCGTGGACAGCATGGCGTCGAATATGCCCCCTCACATCCCTCAGGGAGGACCGTTCCAGAAGCCGCCCACCAACAAGGCGAAGATAATAATGGGGAGCGCCAATGTATTCATAGGCAACGGAGGCGGAGGCGGTGGGAGCGGAAAGGGCGGCGGGAAGAAGAAGGCGAAGGCCACCGCCCAGGCGGCCGACAGCGTCGAGTCGCATACACTGAACGTCAAATTCGAGGACAAGGGGGGAAAGCCGGTCACCGGCGCGAAATATCTCGTCAAGGGGCCCGACGGCAAGGAGAGCGAGGGGTTCCTCGCCGGGCAGGTCGAGAGGCAGGGGGTCGCCGAGGGCTCTCACGAGATCAAGCTCAGCGCCGTCACGAAGGCATCCTGGTCGACCGATAGGGCGGAGGTCGGCGACAAGGTGAAGCTCCAGGTGGAAACGACCGGAGTCGAATCGGGCGAGAAGGCGGTGCTGAGGATATTCATCAAGGATTCCAATTTCGCCGATTACCTCTTCGAGACGATCGAGACCGAGGTCGGTTCCGACAAGATCGAGGAGGAATGGGAGCTCAAGGTCGACGAGAAGCTGACCGAGGCGCAGGATAAGAAGGAAGACAAGAATTACTCGAGTCCCAGCTACTACTTCGTCGTCGAGGTTGCGGGATTGAAGCAGCGCTCCGGTTCGCTGATATTCAAGGACTGGCTGGAGCTGGAGCTGGCCGACGACGAAGGCAAGCCGATCGCCAAGGCCGCATACAAGGTGTACCTGCCCGACGGATCGATAAGGAGCGGCAACCTGGACGACAACGGTTACGCGAAGATCGAAAAGGTGCCGCCCGGAAACGTCAAGGTCGAGTACGACATCCGTTCGAGCGAAAAATAATAGCCGATCGCAATAGGATATGAGTAAAAACAAGGTATCGACCAACAGAAAGACCCGTTTTTCCTGGAGCAGGAGCAAGGTCGATATCATCAAGCTCGATCATTACTTCTTCAACAAGAACAGCGCCCTCTTCCTGCCGGTGAAGCTTCCCGATTCGGATAAGGCGGACAAGAGCGCCGCCGCGGCCATGGATATTCTCGGCATCAAGTCTCTCGCCGTCGCGTTCACGCATTGCGAGGCGGACGGCCGCCTCCGGGTCGTTATCGCCGGTCACGCCGACTCCACAGACGACGGCGGCGTCGCCGACCGGTTCGCGCTCTCCGGGCTGAGGGCGAAATCGGTATACTACCTTCTCTCGGGGGACAGGAAGAACTGGGCGAAGACGGTTTACGAGAAGCACACGATCGAGGACTACCAGCTCGTTCTCAGGTATTTTCACCTCAACAAGGGGGTCTACTTCGGCAAGATCAAGGACCAGGTCAAGCCGTTGGACCCCGGCGAGGTGAATAACAGCTGGAATGACGCCACCGACAAGGCGACCCGCGAATTGATCGTGGGGTTCAACAACTACGCGAAGGCGAGGAAGGTCGACTCCCTCAAGCTTTCCGTGATGATGAAAACGATCAAGGATGATGACGCCAAGCGCTGGCCGGTTGAGCTATGGGAGGCGGTCTTCATCCTCTATGAAAACGCGATCGCCCGCACCCTGAACTTATTGAAGAAGAGCGAGCTCGAGAGCAAGCGGAAGGATATCCTGAAATTCTGCGACGACAAGAAACCGTTCGTCTCGTGCGGCGAATCTTTTCCCCTGAAGGATCTCGACGATCAGAAGAAATCGAACTACGATCCGAAGCCGGGCCGGGGCGCCGAGATAATCTTCTTCAACAAGAAATCCCTGCCGGGAAAGAAGATCTCCAAGAAGATGCGGATCGTCTGCCCGGCCGACACAGGCAGCGTCCACCCGGCCAAGAAGTGCCCGATATTCTACAAGCACCATATGAAGTCGACGTACATCGATCACCGCAATCTCGACCTTGTGATCTATCATCTCAAGTTCGTCTACTACGACCGGGTGAAGAACGAGATCGCGCCGGTGCCGGCGGGGCTCGCTATCGAAGCGGGCCGCTGGGACGACACCGCCAACGCGAAGGTCGCGATCGACTCGGCCACGGATTTCAACGACGGCGTCTACAGCGTCAAGGTGCCCGACGACGCGACGCGAAAGGATATCGCCTTCTGGTTCAAGGCGGTAGATACGGTCGATCCCACGAAGAGGTGGTGGGTCTACACGGACAGCGCCGACGCCGATCCCAAGCTGGTTCTCAAGACGGATGCCGAGGTCAAGGCACTCGCCGCCGCCGAGAAAATCAAGTACTACGATCTTCCGCGTGAGTGGTCATCCATCAATTACTGGACCCGCTTCGAGAAATACACCGTGGGGGACGAATACAAGAAGATGATGAAAAAAAAGGGATTCAAGCCTTTCGGATCGAAGCAGCAGACCGCCGGGAAGCCCTTGATCTTCTCCCTGGACGATATCGTCCTGACCGACACCGCCGGACTCCAGAACGTGAGGGACAAGGACGGCACCGGGGCGGCGGTCGCTCTTTCGAAACATTCGAGGGTCACCCTCCTCTACCCCGACGCGGGCGATGATTTCAATATCAAGATACACAAGCCGATCGCCAAGGAGCCGTATTTCAGCGACGTAAAGGGCGGTTTCGAGGCTAACCTTATTCATGACTACTGGGACGACAAGGATGAGAACCTTCACAGGCCGTGCCGGGTTGTAGTCTTCTGCAGCGAGTTCTACGACATATACAACAGGCGGACCGAATCGTATCCCACCTTCAGGTTCAACAAGGGGAATATTCTCGGCGCCAGGGCGGCCCGCAGGGACGACTCCCACTGCAGCGGGAAGAAATCGATCAACGGCTGGGATGCCGGCGACAAGGCGAGCGCCTACGCGGCGAAAGACGCGGGGAATTACAGGCTCCACTATCTCCATGACTGGGGCATCCATGACAACAAGCTGCACAGCGGGCTCATTATATACTGGAGCTGCCGTTATACGGTCGACGCGGGACAGGGCGGCAAAAAGATCGACAAGAAGAACTATATCGAGAAGGGGATGAAGAACGCGATGGACCGTATCGGCCTGAAGAAGTACCAGCTGGAGAAGCTGACCGGGACCGAGGATATAGTGATAAAGACATTTCCGCTCCTCGAGGCGAAGCAGGACTACAAGGTGGGATCGAACGAGATAAAGAGGGGCGGGGAGCATATATGCCTGGTAAGCCTGACCGACGACACCCATACGAGCGGGATGGGATACGATATGGCCAACTTCCGCTCGAGCGCCTACCAGGACGAGCCTGCAAGGGCCAGCGCCAACCCAGCGTTCAACAACACGCAGGATTACGATGGTCATACCTACAACTCCCTCACAGGGGCCCACGAGATGGGCCACGCCCTCGGGCTCGACGACGAGTACATCCGCACCGCTTCCTCCGGGGTCGGGCTCGCCCAGTACGACCAGTACTATCCGGGGGTTCCCTACTCGGGCGACATGCTGACCCTGATGAACAAGAACCGCGGGACGAGGATGCATCATTTCTGGCTCTACGCGAACTGGATCAACGACGCATCCGAGAACGGCCAGGTCCTGCACGATTTACTAAAGGGGACGAAGTTCAAGCTGGTCCTGAAGGGCGGGCCCGGCGACCTGTCGTTCGAGCTGACCCACGACGATTACCGCAATGTCTACAAGCCGGTCTACGAGGACGATGTAGATTACGGGGGCGGGACCCACGGCTACCTCATAGTGTACAAGCTGGGGGACGGCGAGTTCGCCAATACACTTAAAGCGAACCAAAAATTCACCGGCATAATGGTCGTAAGGACAAACATCTGTGTCAAGTTCACCAACGATACGTCGAACTGGACGGCTCAGGAAGCCTACGACTGGGTCCAGGCCCTCGACTCCGACCTGAAGCTGATGCTGGGAAACAAGTACTGGCTGAAGCGGGACGATCCCGATCATCCTTTCAAGAAGGTTTATCTGTATTTCCTGCCACACTACTCGGTGGCGGACCCGGCCCCGGCCGGCACCCATTACAAGCTCGAGGTGAAGAGGAACGATAACAACGGGTTCAATCCCGACGGTGCCGATAAGTCGAAGATCGTAGTGGATGACGACGTGGAGAACAAGAAGATCATAAGGCACTTCTTCGGCAAGTTCGCCGGTCATGCGAATCTGACCAAGCCCGAGCTTGCGAAGATCAAGGATTGGATCGGTCACGCCGCCAGGGCGAACGTGGCATTTACGATTGAGGACCTGTGATGAGGGTGTCACCAAACAGGCCGCTGCTGCTGTGCATGATGCTGTTATCTTTGACCGCCGCCTGCCGCTCGCGGGCGGGGAACGAGCCGGGCGCTGCTCTTATCGCAGGTGAAGGAGAAATAGAAATGAATGAAGGCTACTCGACTGATTTCGCCGATTTCCGGCGGTCCTCTTTCCAGAACACTACGGTCGATTGCGGGGGGGAGATCCTCTGGGCCTCGGACTACCGGGCCGGGGGGGCGCCGCCGCGGGCGCTCTACCTTTTCGGCGGAAAGCCGCTGGTTGTCTCGGGCGTCGGTTTCGACCTTTATTCCGGTGATGGGACCTTTCTCTGGCACCAGGACATGAACGAAGGGTCGCCGATCGGATTGACCGACAGGTTGATATATTTCCATGACGACAGGTTCCGTCTTTCCGCGGTGAACGCGGCCAACGAGCGCGCTATGGAGAACGGCTATTTCCCGGGCCCGATCAATCTCGACTATCCCCTTTCGCTTCTTTGGGCCGGCAAGCTCGACTACCTCTACGTCGTGCAGTTCACCGGGGGCGCCGAGGAGCTGCCGCCCAAGGTGATGGTGAAAAGGACCGTGTACGGCAAGCGGCTTGCCAAATGGACCTACGAGGTCGAGGGAAGACAGCTCCTGCCGCCCCTCTACCTGCCCGAGGTCGAGCAGGTCGTCGTTTTCGCGGATATGATCCATTTCGTCGACGCGGTCGACGGAAACGAGATATCGAAGAGAAAGTACCCGCTGGAGGGGGCCGTAAGCGCGAGCGCCGATCGCACAGGGACGGTCTATCTCTGCGGCAGATCGAAGGAGATCCTATCGCTGGCCGCTTTCGCCGCAAATGGAGATCCGCTCTGGATATGGGAGGATGAAGAGGGATTCGGCATGCCGTCGGTGCAGCCTCCCGCCATCGGAGAGGATAGCAGCATCTATATCCTCGCCGGGAACGATATAGTCGCGGTCAGGGACGGAGGAAAATCATGGTCGTTCCGCGTCGAGGACGACCGGCCCTCCTGCTGCACCGCCTTCGCCGGCGGCAGGCTTCTGGCCGCCGCGGGCAGCCGGCTTATCGGGATCGACCTTGAAGGGAAAGAATTGTTCGACATCGAATTTGATGATACGATATTCGCGCCGCCGGTGGGCGCCGGCGACGGGACAGTCTTTCTTCTGACCGCCGGAAAGCTCTTGAGAGTGCGCTGATCGCCGCGTAGGCGGCCCAAGAAAGGGGAGAAGGAAAAATCTCATGAAAAAAGACGAGACGATGTTCGATATCAAGCTGCCCCAGGGCTGGGAGGATCAGACGGTGTATTTTTTCCGGGGGCCGTCGATAGACGACAGGGAGCACAAGGTCATGATGACGATCGACCGCCTCCCCCAGCAGGACGAGATCTCGAGGTTCGCCGCCGTCAGGACGAGACCGATCGTCGAAAACCTCCAGGGAGTTGAAGTTCTCAAGGACGAGGAGACGACCCCGGCCGGGTGCTATCCCTCCTACGAGTTCGTCTACAGGTGGATCCCGGCCGACGGCATGAAGATCGTCAAGAAGCATATCTATGTTCTTCACGGCAGGTTCGGATACTGCTTCGAGGCGGAGTTCACGAAGAAATCGTACAAGATGCTGGGAGGGCAGCTTAAAAAGCTGGTGGAGAGCCTTCTGCCCGGGACATACGAGCCGGTGGACGACCGTTAGCAGAGCCGGCGGATGGTGCGATATGCCAGAATCGAAATTCAACAAGCAGACCGATTCAGAGGAGAAGGTCAAGCTCGACTCGGCGCTGATCTACGCCGCGTGGAAGGACGGAGCGGCTTATACCGGCGCCCCGGCGGGGTTCGTCGTAGGAACGGTCTTCGTCGGCAACGGAGCCAAGATAGAGATAGCGGGAAAGAGCGAAGGGGGAAAATCGCTCGGGAAGATCAAGGATACGATAGACAGCAACCGTTATGCGGGCGAGTTCGAGATACCGGACGATACCGACCCGGGGGACGAGATCTATTTCACCGTGAAGATTTCGAAGAACGGGATAGACGAGGAGTCGAACCGCATACCGGTCTTCCAGGGGCCGTTGATCACCAACATGCAGTGGAGCGAGCAGGAGGCGAGGCGGGGGGACGTTCTCAAGCTGACCGCCGACGTGGAGAAGGTGGCCAACGGTACGGAGGTTCTCGTCACGATATACGAGTACGACGAGGACGGGGCGCACGACAAGATCGCCGAGATACCGGCCGAGATAAAAGATTTCAAGCTCGAGGTGGAATGGGAGTACGAGTACCACGAGGACACAGACGAGATACCCACGACGGCGGAGATGGGAAGGTACGGGGGCTCCTACAATCCCCCCGAGTATTTCTTCACCGTGAAGTGCGGCGGGTTCGAGGCGGGGAAGGAACGGGAATCGGGGCTTTTGACCTTCAAGGACTATATAGATATCGTTCTTCGCGACGCGGCGGGCAATCCGGCCGCCGACGCGAGGTATATCGTTCATCTTCCCGACGGATCGCAGAGGGAAGGGCAGCTCGACGCCGGCGGGCGAGCGCGGGAGGAAGGGATCGCGCCGGGGCATATCGAGGTCGAGTTTCCCGATCTGCGACAGGTCGACCCGCTCAGCGGGGAGGAGGAGTAGATCTTGCCGGGATTCGAGTACACTATAAGAAGAAGGGACACCCTCACGGCGATCGCCCGCCGCTACCGGGTGGAGGGCGGATGGCGGGCCATATGGAACGACGAGCATAACGAGGACCTGAGAAACCGCAGGCACAGCCCGAGAAGGCTCTTCGCCGGCGACAGGGTCTACATTCCGGGGGCGAGCGGCAACAGGGGAGCGGCGCCCAGCGGGGGGACGGCGGTATTCACCGTTCCGCCCCCGTACCAGATACGCGCCGAAGACGGATTTTACCCTCCCCCCACCGAGATACCGAGGGGGGGGACGGTCAGGCTGCGCGCCGTTCATGACGATGGAGAGGAAGGCGACTGGGCCTGGGCCACCACGAGCACGAAGATCACCCTCTCCGATGAGATGACGGACACCGTCACGGTAACGGCCGGCAACAACGCAAGCGCCGGGGAATCGGCGGAAGTCGTGCAGGTGATGTTCACCCCGGCCGCAGAAGAATCGTTGCCGCCGGTCGAAGCCGGGATTACCGTGGTAGGAGTCGCTTTCAGGCCTTCGGCGAGCCAGGGCTACGGCTTCGACGGGATGGGCGCCAATGCGGGCGACCGGACGCCCCGCAGAAGCACGCCCCACATATCGGTGAAGAAGAATACCAGGACGAGGGTGAGGGTGGTTGTAACGGGCGGGGTCGATTCCGGGGTCCTTCACTTCACAACCGACGACAATACGACCGCCGAACCCGTGGTCGAGGGAGCGCCTTCGGCCTCCTTCACCCTTTTCATAGACGGCAAAGAGAAGAACAAGGCCAATACTCTGATCCACGCACGGCTGGACAGCGATACGGGCCCGATTTGCGCCAGCCTGGCGGTGAACGTCTACAGGGAGATGTCATATACGGCCAAGGTGGCCAAGGTGTGGGACAGCACCTCCGCCTCGACGGCCCTCTCTCGTCCGAACTTCAGCGTTAACACGACCCAGACGGCCCTCAGGGGATATTACAAGCAGGCGGTGACGACGATCAGCCTTACCGATTACAGCAGCACCGGCGGTGTCGTCGACGTCCATTTCGATCCGGGGGGGGCGGGCGCGCTCGTTCTTGAAGCGGGGCGCACCTCGGCCGGCCAGCAGGCGGTCCAGGCCGCCCTGACCGGGACCGGCAAGAAGATCGTGATCGTGAAAAAGCTTTCCTGGCTCTTCAAGCTGGGCTCCGCCGCCGCGATCGGTGATAACAGGATAACGATGGCCTCGTTCATCAACGAGACGCTCATGGGGTACATTACGGCCGGAACGTACCAATTCGGCGGGCCGGGCAATTACGAGAATATTACGGTCACCGCGACGAACCGGACCACGAAAGTGGTGACCCTTTCGGGCACCTTGACCAAGGCGCATCCGGCGACCGAAGGGATATGGTGGCCCCTCGGCGGATTGAGCGGCAATCCCGCATATGTCCAGGAAGGGACCGATACCGAGGCGAAGGTAAACGAGGTGATCGGCCACGAGTTCGGCCATGAGCTGATGAGGCTGCTCGATCTGGATCACCGGCAGAGCCTTATGTATTTCTCCAACTCGAGAACGGGCCAGGAGATAAGGTTCAAATCATTGCAGAGGCACTATCCGGACCCGGGGGGTAACGAGAGCCAGTGGGAGCTTATCAGCCGGACCTAGGCGCGCGTGGGCGTAAGGGCCGCGCGGGCACTAAAATAAATATCGCGGTTATAATATTGCTGACGGCCGTTTTTTCGGCGGTCGCCGCCGGCAGCTGCGGATGCCGGTCGGGGAAGGAGACTGACGAGTTGACGAAAATACAGGAACTGATCGAGAGTTTCAGATCGGGCGTCGAGTTCGACGGAGATGTCGAGCCCTATGTCACGGGCGGCAAGCCGGATATGGAGGCGGTAGGCCGGTTCCGGACGGCGCTCGAAAGGGAGGATGAGCCGGTCCGGGAGCAGGTATGCCGTCTGCTCGGAGCGCTAGGCAAGAGGGTCGATCCCCTCTACGAGAAAGGGGGCGGAATGATCCGCGACAGGACGATTGTCGGCATCCTAGTGAACGACGGCCTGTCGAGGAAGGGCCCGGCGAGGGATATCTGCCTCGATCTTCTCCAGTATGCCGTGCCGGGGCATGTGCTGAAGGATTTCGGCAGGCAGATGGCCGACAATCTCAAGATGTACCCAGACGCGACGCTGCTCCTGGTGATAGCCAAGGCGAAGGCCCCAGAGGCGAAGGATGCTGTCGATTCGCTTATGAAGATCCCAGGCTGGGCCGGGGAGACGGAGACGAGGATCGCCGCGGCGGCCCTCGGGGACCGGGAGATAGAGCGATCGTTCATAGAACGTTTTCGCGCCGCTCAGGAACCGGCGGAAAAGGCCGAACTTGCGAAGCTGCTTGGCCTTATCGGGACGGAATCGGCCCTCAGGGAAGTGGCCGCCGCGATGCGGTCCGACATGATCATAGAGATGTCCGGGGTCTCCTCGCGATCGATCAGGATATATTTCATCGAGGCCCTCTCGTACAATTTTCCAGAGGAAACCTTTCTGTACGATAACGCGGTCAACAGCGACGAGGATTACGCGAAGGTGGAAAAATTCTGCGAGGAGAGGTTCGGCGTGAAATGGAAAAAAGAGCGCCCCCCGTTCCTATGGATACAGGGGTATCCGACCGAGCCGCAACCCGATATTACCCCTTGACTTATTGGGGAGGGGTAACTAAAGTCACCAATCATAGGGATATAATGAATAGTGCCGTAACCGATTGCAAAAGCGGCTAATCTTGGAGCCCAAAAAAGGAGAAATCCTCGGACATGGATATTACCAGCTATTCGCATGATTCCAGAACGGTTATCAAGAACGCCCAGGAGATAGCCTCTTCCTACAGGCATGCCGAGATCGACGTGGAGCACCTGCTGATGGCGATCGTCCGCCACGAAGGGACCGAGGTGGAATCGATCCTTCACCAGATGGGTAAATCCCCGTCGTTCGTCGAGTCGATGGTCGATATCTACCTGAAGGATCAGCCCGCTAAGTCGACGGGAAGGGAGAAGGTGCCGATCTCACCGGCGGTCCAGACGGTGCTGAACAACGCCCTCGACGAGAAGGCGAAGCTCTACGATCCGCTGGTGGAGCCGGAGCATATCTTCATATCGATATTCGATCCCCGCTCGGCCCTCTCGGGCTACGTGAGGGACAAGGTAGAGATAACGAGGGAAGATATATACCGCGCCATAGCGGAGATGAAGGCGGTCGAGGAGATAGCCTCCACTCCCGGCGAGAAGGGCGAAAAGGCGGCGGCCGCGGGGGAATCACCGGAGAAGATCGCGAGGACGCTCAGGTACACCAACGACATGACCGATCAGGCGGCCGGCGGAAAATTCGATCCTATGATCGGACGCGAGGACGAGCTGCAGCAGACGATCCAGATTCTGCTTAGGCGGCGCAAGAACTCGCCAGTGCTTGTCGGCGGCGCAGGAGTCGGAAAATCGGCCATAGTGGAAGGGTTCGCCCAGGCCGTCATCGACAAGAGGGTGCCGAAGGTGCTCCAGGATGTCAAGGTGCTGGAAGTCGATATGGGCGCGATCATAGCCGGCGCCAAGTACAAGGGGGAGTTCGAGGAACGCTTCAAGGCGCTGATCGGCGATGTCGTCAAGGGGGCCGGCAAGGTCATCCTCTTTATCGACGAGATTCACACGATATGCGGAGCCGGTTCCGGCGGCGGGATGGACGCTGCGAACCTTCTCAAGCCGGCCCTCGCCCGCGGGCAGCTCAGACTGATAGGAGCCACTACGGAGGAAGAGTACACGAAGTACCTGGAAAAGGACAAGGCGCTCGTGCGCCGTTTTGAGAAGGTTAAGATCGAGCAGCCGGTTTTCGAGGAGGCCGTCACGATCGTCAGGGGCGTGGCGGACAGGTACGAGACGCATCACAAGGTCAAGTTCGACGAGGAGGCCAAGATCACCTCGGTGAAGCTGGCGCAGAGGTACCTCTCCGAGAGGAACCTTCCCGATATAGCCCTCGATATAATCGACGAGGCCGCGTCGGAATTTTCCGTCAAGCAGGAGCTTGCCGGCGAGAAGATAAAGTCGCTCACCAAGCATTTCGAGGATATCGATAAATTGATCGGCGGAAAGGGCGAGGGGCTCGGCGAGACGTACGACGCTCTCACGAAGGACCTCGACACGCTCCAGAAGTACTGGGGGCACAGGCTCGACAGGGAATACGAGCAGAGCCTCTCCTTCGACAAGATAAAGAAGGAGAATCTACCCGATATCATGGCGAAGAAGAAGGAGCTGTTCGAAGATTTGAAGGGTGTCGTGGAGAAGCTGGAGCCGGTCATATTCGACAGCGACATCGGCGCCGTGATCGCCCGGAGAACGGGGATCCCCGTGTCGAAGATGATGACGGCCGAGAAGGACCGGCTGATCAACATGGAGGAGTTCCTGGGCCGCAAGATCATCGGCCAGGAAAACGCGATCAAGGCGGTATGCAACGCCGTCAGGAAGTCGAGGGCCGGGCTTAAGCTGCCGTACCGCCCCGTGGGCTCGTTTCTGTTTCTCGGGCCGACGGGAACCGGCAAGACCTATCTTCCGAAGCTCTTGGCCGACTTCCTCTTCGACGATAAGAACGCGATCGTCCGGATGGATATGTCGGAATTCATGGAGACTCATTCGGTCGCCAAGATGATCGGTGCGCCGCCGGGGTATGTCGGGTACGAGGCGGGGGGGCTTCTGACCGAGGCTGTTCGCAAGAAGCCTTTTTCGATAGTGCTGCTGGACGAGGTGGAGAAGGCGCATCCGGACGTATTCAATATTCTGCTTCAGCTCCTCGACGACGGCCGCTTGACCGACGGACAGGGACGCACCGTCGATTTCTCCAACACGATAGTGGTATTGACTTCGAACTATGCCGCTGATAAGATTCTCGAAGCAGATCGCGAGGGCAGGGAACCGGACATGGAAGAGATACGCTCGTTCCTGTTCGGGAAATTCAGGCCGGAGCTCCTGAACCGTCTCAACGAGATCATAGTTTTTCATCCATTTTCGCAGGAGCAGGTCGAGAAGATCGCCGCGCTCGAGTTCAAGAATCTCTGCGCCCTTCTGGAGGATCTCAACATCGAGGCGTCCCTCTCCGACGAGGCGACCAAGAAGCTCGCCAGGGAGGGGTACACGGTGGAGCTGGGTGCAAGGCCGATCCAGAGGATAATCGAGAAGCAGATTATCAACAAGCTGTCGGTGGAGATCATCACGGGCGAGGTAAAGCCGGGCGACGAGGTGAAGATCGACATCAAGGACGATGATTACGTGTTTACCGTGGTAGAAAATAAATAGGATGAAGCGTTTAAAAAGGAGGAATTGATGGCAAAGTTCATACTGGGAGCCACGGAACGGGTCAAGAAAGACGACTCGATTCCGGTCGAGCTTCTTCCATCGAACAAGTTGTTGTACGTGGCCAAGCTCAACAACGATGAGGACAGCGAACCGGACCCGGTGCGTTGCAACAATCTGAAGGAGGTTTTCGATAAATTCCGTCCTTCATTCGAATGCGAGCTGGAATCGGCCGAAGGAGAGCCTATCAACGCGGATTTCCATATAAAGGCGATGAAGGACTTCACGCCGAAGGAGCTTATCGAGAACAACGATTACCTTTCGACGACCTACTACAGCAAGGAGATCCTTGCCGATCTCGACAAGCAGCTCAAGAAGAATAACGCACTAAAGAAGACTTTGAAGGACAAGGACAAGAAGGAAGCTCTTCTTAAGGCGGCGCAGTATTACATAGAACTTCTAACCGAATAGAAGAGTGAGGTGATATAAATGGGCGACGAAGAAAAGGAATTGCAGCCTCAGGCGCAGGAAGCGGCGAAGGAAAAGCAGGCCGCGGCGCCGGGCGAAAAGATCTCCGACGACGAGTTCGCCGAGATCTTGAGCGAATCGTTCGGGAAGTTCGACGATCTGGCCAAATTGCTTCCTTCATTCAAGACTGCCGACGGCGACCTCGTCCGGGGCGTCGAGTGGCTCGATCCCAAGAAAGACTTCCAGAGAAAGGAATTTCTCTCCAAGCCGAATTTCGCCAAGCAGAGAAAGCTTCTCGCGGAGAGGCTGAAGATATGGCGTGAGGCGCTGACCGGGGCGGACGATCCCGACCAGATCCGCAAGGGCCTGAACGAGAAGATGACCAAGCTCGAGGCTAATCTCGACAAGAACATGAAGCGCGTTCTGCGGGCGAGCCGCGATATGGAAACGGCCTACAGGGCGATAGACAAGTTCTTCGCCAACGCGCAGCTGGAGCCGGACGAGAAGGTCAACGCCTGGTTCGCCAACGTCAGCCCCGACCAGCTGATGGATCCCGACGACAAGGAAAAATTCGAGCAGCTCGCCAAGGCGGTCTCCGATCTTTATCGCGAATGGTCGATCAAGGACTGTTTCTCGATGGCCGTCGTGCCCGGCTGGGTGGGATCGGTGGAGAATATCGACACCCTCGCGCGCCAGCTCGGCCTGCCGAACAAGCTGCATATCATGACCGACCTGCCGAACTTCGAGAAGTTCGACGAGGTCATGGATATGCTGGAGGACCCCGCATACGCGGGGCTGGCGGGGATCGACGACTTCAAGCAGTATATGTCGGTGTTCGCCAATTACGTACAGGCGAGGGAAGCCAACCAGTACGAGGACGAAGACATGTGGATTCCGCCCTCGGCGGTGGTGGCGGGAAAGCTGTACCAGGGGGACTCGACCACCGGCATGCAGCAGCCGTCGGCCGGCTTCAAGTACGGCAAGATCGCCGAATCGAAGTACATCAAGTTCAGGGCCAACCAGCCCGATGCGAGCAAGATCAACGAAAAAGGCGTCAACACCATGGTCAACTTCGAGGGTTCCGTGGTGGCGATGGGGTCTTCCACGCTATCGACCAA
The DNA here is from genome assembly GCA_964584495.1 of uncultured bacterium. GTDB lineage: Bacteria > Krumholzibacteriota > Krumholzibacteriia > Krumholzibacteriales > Krumholzibacteriaceae > CAZPAH01. Next base: position 28,981 of record CAZPAH010000003.1, read on the forward strand.
GGAGACATTCAATATTTACTCCATCCGCAGGACCTACGATTACGTCTACAAGACGCTGCGCAACTACCTCAACAAGCAGACCTTCTCTGTGATCGACCAGAAGTTCATTGACGCCCTCAGGCGGGATATAGACAAGTTCATGAAGGCTATATCTGGGGGCGACAATATTCTGGAGGATTACAAGATAGAGATTTTCGCGGACGAGGAGATGCGCAAGAGACAGGAGGTTGATATCAAGGTCGCCCTTAATCCGAAATATCCCGCGCGGACGTTCAACATAGAGTTCGCCGCATGGAATGAGGATAACCAGATCAACGTGAAAGACAAGTAAGTACAAACCGCCTGTTCGCAGGCGCAGGAAAGGAGAACGGGAAGATGGCAAGAAGACCAATCCTTGAGATCGATGGTGTCGCGTACAAGAACGTGTATGAAGTTTCGTACAGGCTCTACACCGCCAAGGATGAGACGGGCCGCCCCTCGGACCGCGCCCACGCCGGTGTAATCAAGATTAAGAGGGAATCGGACGAGACCTGCGATATAGCCAGGTGGGCGATGGATTCCTCCAAGCCGAACTGGAAAAACGGCAAGGTGATGTTCAAGAATCCCGATGACGCGACGATGAAGGAGCTTGCCTGGGAGAACGGGTTCATCACGGCGTACGCCGAGAGCGTTCCCCATATCAAGAACAATCCCGACGAGCAGATGTGGGAAGAGTTCGAGATCTCCTGCCAGAAGCTTACGATAAGCGACGCCGAGATCGACAACCTCTGGGAAGAGTAAATCCTGGGCTTGGCAACCGTACCCGGTTGCGGGCCGCGTGAAAATAAACCGATGTCTCGTCAGGCCGCGATCCGGCAAGACCGGGTCCGGCCCGGCGGACGTCCGGTCGGGAGTGAAAAATGGCCGTACTGGAAACTCCGGCCGAATGCCTGATTCGGGTCGATAACCAGGAAATCAAGTTCAATATATCGGGCATCCAGCTGGATCAGTTCATCGACACCCACCATCACCTTGTCCTCCGCATCCAGCAGGTAGGGAAGAAGGATGCGGGCAAGGATTTCGACGATCCCGGCAAATACTCGGGATTTCTCGGGCAGAGCATCGCCCTTACGATCAATCCGACCGGGGGGGTGGTGGACCCTTCCCGCGCTCTGGAATTCATAGGCGTGATTACCGATGTGCAGCTCGAGAACAGCATCGATGGACTGAACACCGTGTTGATCCACGCCGCTTCGTCGACGATCAGCATGGATGGAGCGGCGAAGAACGCCCACTATTACGACAAGAGCGCCAGCGATATCATAGGCGCGATCGTGGGCAACTACCCGATAACGGTTGGAAAGATCGAGTCTACGAAGGACAAGTTCAAGTTCGACACGCAGTACCGAGAAAGCGACTTCGATTACATCATGCGCCTCGCCCGGGGGGCCGGAATGTTCGCCTACTACACGGGGCGCGATTTCAACCTGACCCCCGCCAACAGCAGCAACACCGTCGACCTCGTGTGGCGCGAGAATCTAGGGGCGTTCAGGATGGGACTCGGCACGGCGCCTGTCGAGTTCAAGTCGGAAGTATACAATTACGAGCAGAAGAAGACCTATTCGCAGGACAGCCAGTCGATATCCCAGCAGGCGTCTCTCTCGGAGCAATCGAAGGTCTCGCCCCAGGCATCGAAGAAGATATTCAAGGAGTCGAGCTTCTCGTCCTCCCCCAAGACGGTCGAGGACGCCAAGGCGCTCGACAAGACGCTCGAAAACGAACGCCGCAGGGCGATGGGCTCCATGATCCGCTGCCGGGGGCAGTCGATAGTCCCGGCCGTGACGATCGGCTCCTGCATAAAAATCGAGGGGATGGACAAGCTCGACGGGCAGTACTGGGTCAAGAGCGTCCGCCATATATTCGATGACAGCGGGAAGTACCATAACACGTTCGTCTGCACGCCCCTCGACATAGCGTATCCCGGAAAGAGGGAGACGGGCAAGGACCTCGAGACGGGCGAGGAATCCATCAAGGCGACCGCCAGCATAGAGAACGTGGAGGAGGCGAAGAGGAAACCGGTTCTGGGGCTTCACGTGGCGAGGGTGGTCGATCTGAACGATCCGGAGAGCCTCGGGCGGATCAAGATCAGCTACCCGTGGCTCGATTCCCAGCAGACCGCCTGGGTGCGGCTAATGGTCCCCCACGCCGGCAAAGACCGCGGCTGGTACGCCCTCCCCGAGCTCGATGACGAGGTGCTGATCGGCTACGAGCACGGCAATACGGATCACCCGGTCGTCCTGGGGTGCCTGTACAACAAGGAAAATTCCCCGATGCAGGAGGCCGTGTCGAGCGATAACGACATCAAGATGTTCATGACCCGCAGCGGCAACAAGATCGTTTTCAACGACAAGGACGGCTCGGAGCAGATCCTGATATCCCAGAAGGAAGGCAAGAACCAGATCGTCCTTGATATATCGGGACCGTCGATATCGATCACGACGGAGGGCGATATCTCGATCAAGGGAAATAACCTCGCTGTCGAGGCGCAGGAGGGGATCACGATGAAGGCGTCCTCCGACGTGAAGATCGAAGGGGCCAATATAGAGATAAAGGCCCAGGGAAACATCACCTCGGAAGCGGCCGCCAACAACGATATCAAGGGCAACGCCCAGGTCAACGTAAAGGGCGGTATGGTAAACCTTAATTAAGGACGACGATGGAGTACCTGTCGCTGCCGTTCACCCTCAAGAAGGGATACCTGAAAAAGTCCGATCTGCGAAGATCCCTTTCGGACTCCATTGGCCTGATTCTGAGCGCACGGAAGGGATCGATGCCCTTCGATCCCGATTACGGGTGCGACCTGTGGGACAAGGAGTATTCGGACCTTTTCATGGCGAACCGTTCCGAGGTGCAGGGGAGCGTCCGCAACGCGATCAACAAGTACGAAGCCAGGCTGTTCAATGTCTCGGTCTCGCTGATGAATATCGATACCGGTCCCAACCACCCCTTGGGCATCGCCGTGAAGGTGATCGGCAATTATCGTGACGGGAAGGAAGAGAGAAGGTTTGAAGAAACATTCAGCATCGGGTGAGATGAAAGGCGAGAAGCCGAAGACGGCGGACGAGATATTTCACGGCATGCACCGGGAGCTACGGGCCTGGAATCCCGACATCCCCGAATCGTCCGACCGGATGGACCCGATCCTGCGCATAATACTCAAGCTCTATGCCGGCCAGCTGGAGGCGATCGACAGAAAGATAGTGAACACGTGGACGGTGGCGTCGAACGCGCTAATCAAGTCGCTCTGCCCCGAAAGCATGCGATGGCCCGTTCCCGCCTTCACGGTGATGCAGGCGGAGCCCTCCGACCCGGTCATCAAGGTCGATCCCCAGACGCAGTTTTTCTACAAGGAGGAGCGCGACGACGGGCAGACGTTCTTCTTCTCCTCCCTTCGCACGGAAAAGCTTTTGAAGGCGCGGCTGAGGAATCTCTATTTCACGGCGGGCGATAACGTACACGATCTTTCGCCCCCGCCGCCCGACGGCATGCAGGTCTCCTCCAGGATTCAGCCGTCCACCTTCTCCGGCCGGAACGCTGCGGTCTACATGGCGGTGGAGCATGACGGCCCCGTCGATGATTTCGAGGACTGCATTATTTTTCTCCAGGGCAATGTCAATCTTCTCAAGCAGCTGCGGTGGTCGAGATGGCTGCCATGCATAGACGGCGATTTCTACGAGGCGGGAGGTTTCTGCCCCGGCGCCGCGGGAACCATCGATGATATCTTCTCGGTCGGCGGCGAGACGATGGACTGGGGCGGGCTGAGACGGAGCAGCGATCTTTTCAAGCCGCTCGAGCACAGCTTCATGGTGATACCGAAAGATTTCGTGACCTCGTGGAGGGCGGGTGATCCCGACAAGAAGTTTTTAAGCGCGCTCGAACGGGCCGGGCACGCCGGGCCGGCGAAAGAAGAGAAGCTTTTCTGGATCAAGGTGCTGCTTCCCTCGGGCGGCGACCGTTCCGTCTTCCAGTCGTCGTTCAGGATGCATTTCGATTGCTTCATAGCCGTCAACAAGTACGAAAGGACCCTTTTCAAGCATACCGGGGGCAACCGGCTAGTCGAGATCGAGATCCCGGACGATCTGAAGAATATCCTGAAGATCATTTCCGTCGCCGATTCGAATGGCAGGGCCTATATTCCCCGCCACGAGGCCCTGAACGAGAAGGACGGCAAATTCTACAACCTTCTCGAGCAGAACGGCCGGCTGTGCCTGTGGTTCGATTTTTCATCGGAGATCGAGCTGCCGCCCGATTCGATCACGGTCAATTATTCCGTCACGGCGGGCAAGGACGCCAACGGCATCTCAGCGGGAAAGGTCAGCGAGCTGTACGAAAGTCATCCCGGGATCGTTTCCCTGAAGAATATCATCCCGGTTTCCGGGGCCGTTCCGGCGAAGACGGAGGAGCAGATAATCACCGAGATATCGGCGCGTCTTCGCGGGCGGGACAGGGCCATGTCGTTCGACCAGATCGTCAACTGGACGAGGACATTCGACGAGCGGATAACGCAGGCCGAATGCGAGAAAGGCGTGATCGTCACGGATGGGGGCGTGAGGAAATGCGTGGTGGTCAAGGCGACGGTCCGCGAGAAGGATTTCCATTCGGCTGACGAGATAGAGCTTCTCAAGACGCGGCTCGGTTCGTTTCTGAAGGCGCGGACATCGATAAACAGTCAGTTCAAGCTGGAGATTGTAAAGACGTGATGATCCGAAAAGACGACCTGATGCCCGATTTCACGAGCCGCAGGAGCCGGTTCCACTACCTGACGGCGATCAACCTGCTGGAAAGCATGGGAGTCCCCCTCAAGAACATATATATGAAGGCGGTGGGCGTCTACGAGAACTACCGCGGAGAGATACACGGCCAGAGCCCGGAGCCGGGAACGCCGGTGACCGCCGATACGCAGATCAGCCTCGATATCGGATGGCACAGCGCGGTCGATTACATGCCGTACCAGTTCTTCTACGGTCTCCAGGGGATACGCGACTCCGGCCATGAGTGGGAGGATAACGCCCGGTCGCTCATGGCTCCATTCGACGCGGCTATGATACGTTACGAGGCCGCCATGCGGTTTTACGCCCTCAAGTACGAATTCGGCATTATCGACGCCGCGCATCTTGTAAGGTTCATGGCGCTGTTCGAGTACGATCTGGAGGGCGAATCGTTCGATATAGACGAGATCATGCTGATGGCCGCGATCCTTCCCTCCCTCTACCAGTGGAGCGGAAATTCCGAGGTCGTCTCCGGGATCCTCGGCCGGCTGTTCGGGTACAGGGTGACGATCAACGAGAACGTGAGGTCCTCGACCCCTATTCCCGACCCGCTCCGTTACAGGCTGGGGTCCAAGACCGGGCGGTTGGGCAGGGAGACGATTCTCGGCCGGTCTTTCCAGGAGTGCGATTCGACCTACGAAGTGGTCGTCGGCGGCGTTCCGCCGGCCGATGTGAGCCGTCTTCTTCCCGGCGGCGGGACGAGGCGCAGGATAGAGAGGATGTTGAGCTACTGCATGCCGGGCGATCTCGACTACCGGATCAGGGTCGAGGTCGACCGTGAAAAGGCTCGGGGCGGGGCGGAAGGATACCTGGGATATTCGTCTTTCATCGGCGCCGCGGGCGGAGGTATCTCTTGACATCGATGAGCGATAGCCATAAAGTCCTATTAAATTTCGAGGTAAGACAATGAGTGATTTCAAGTTAAATTCGATGAACTGGCAGGACGGCATGCTCCTGTCGATGAGCCACCTAAGGGACCAGGACCGCTACTTCGAAGAGCTTTCGAGGTGGTACGCCGCCGGGGCGAACGACAATTACGGACTGGTCAAGAAGACGGCCGAGCCTTCCCTGAAGCTGGACGCGACGCTCAGCGGAAGCTCCTTGAAGGTCGAGGTTAAGCGCTGCCAGGCGGTTCTGCCGAACGGCATGTTCGTCGAGTTCAACGAAGCGCTCAGCGGCGGCTTCGTCCTGAAGGCGCAGGCGGATATCAACGAGACGCACGTGCCGGTTTTCCTCGGGATCGATCCGCGCGAAAGAAAGCAGGTCGGCCAGAGCGATCCCTCGGAGGAAATCCCCCGGATCCCCTACGAGATACCGAATTATATCGTGACCCTCGTCGATCCGCCCAACCTTCCACAGGATCATTACCTTCAGATCGAGCTTCTGAACGTCAGCGGCTCGGAGGTTTCGCGGGCGCCCGATTATTTTCCTCCGGCGGTCAATATCAATTCGGACGACAGGCTGGCCGCGATAGCGGTGGACTACCGCAACCGAATGGAGAACCTTCTCAAGCTGTCCTCGCGCGCCCTCATGGCCGCCTCTTCGTCAAGCGGTCTCGAGGGGGCCTCGACGAAGCTTCAGAGCGCCTTCCGGGAGACGGCGTACTACCTGGTCTACCATATGGCGTCCCACCTCGACGATTTCATCGTCGGGCGCAACTCCCCGCACCCGGGCATGATGATAGTCCAGTTCAAGAAGCTGTTCCGCGTGGTATCCTCGCTGCTCAACCTGCAGCCGGGGCTGAAGGACTACCTCAACGAAAAATTCTTCACGAAGGAAGGCAAGTCGGAGATTGGAGCTTTCCTCTCGTCCGTCGACGCGTTTCTTCTCTCCGAATACGATCACAGGGACATCGGGACGCAGATAAAGATGATCGACAAGATCCTCGGGGTCCTGCGAGCCTTGATGGCGTTCCTGTCGAAGACGAGGCTGGACCAGCTCAGCGATCAGGCGGTCGCCACAGACACTCTGACCTACCAGGGAAAGACGTACAAGAACCTCGATGTGGGCGGCAGCCGCCTCGAGGAGGTGGGGGAGCTGAGCTACCTGGTGATGGAGCTGGCCGAGCCGTGTCCCATGGCGGATGTCCTGGCGCTTATAAACAAGGAGCTTTTCTCCGAGGGCGAGTGGCGCAGCATGCAGGTCCGCCTCGGGCTCAACGACGCCCGGGGGCTAGGTGAGACCGATCCGGTCGCCGTGGATACGACCAGCTACAACAATAAGGTGGTGCTTCACCCGCTAGATATGCTTCAATCCCCGTCGGTGAAGCAGGTGACCCTGATTATGAGGGGTATGCCCGACACGCAGAAGCTGGCCGGTCTCGGAAAGACCGATTTGATACTGTATACCGCATGAGGCAGGGTGAGAAGATATGGGTGAAAGTATAACTTCGTACATTGAGGATCTTTTCAAGTATATCGACGGCTACGAGAGCAACTACGCCTCCTTCGAGGCGGAGGCTTTCTTCCAGACGTACAACGGGATAGGAGCCGTTTTCCAGGCCCTTCGGCAGCAGCGCGAGAAGGCGGTCGAGGTCGACAGGGTCTTCCTGGAGAAGATCAAGCTGGGACCGCTCAACAGCTCCGATTTCAGGCAGATAACGATCCAGGTGCTAATATCGTTTTTCGAATCGGTCGCCGACACCGACGGGCAGTCCAACAAGGCCTACCTGTACTGCCGGGAATTCCGCAGCATAAAGAGGGACGTCACCTACTTCGAGACATACCTGATGCCCCTGCTGATGGGCGCAGGCAGCCTCAACAACAACTTCAAGCTGAACAAATTCTTCCTGCAGGAGATAGGAAGGTTCATCAGCAATTTCAGCAGCGGGTGGAGCGGCGATCTGCCCTTCGAGGAATTCAAGGCGATGCCGGATCACAGGAAGCTGCTCGAGCTCTACCTGAGGCGTTCCAAGCTGGGCGAGAACCTATGCGCCGATCGCAACTCGCTCGAGTTTCACATGCGCAGCGTAGGCGTTTTCGAGAAGCTGAGGCAGTCCAATCCCCTCTTCGAGCGTTACCTGAAGGAGTGGAACTACCTGGACGAGGTGAGCCTGATCGACAGGATCAAGGATGCGTTCGCCGTATTCTGGGGGAAATTGAAGGGACTTTTCTCTAGCTTCAAGTACCTCCGCCTCGCCATGACGCAGAGGTTTTCCGCCTACCTGTTCTACGGCCTATTGATAGTCATCTTCCTTCTCCTGGCGTTCATAGTGCCTTCCAGGTGGAACAGCTACACGAGGGATAAACAGGTTGAATTCGAAGCGCGGGTCGAGAAGACCCGGAGTGAGATAGGAAAGTAGACCGGCGGGAATAGACTATGAAGCTGACAAAACTGTTGAAGTTCGCGAAGAAGGGCTCCAAGAGGGCGCAGAAGTCGAAGGGGGCCGCCGCCGCGGCGGCGGCGGCGTGGCCTCCCGGAATCAAGATCGGCGTCTTCGGCCACGAGAACACCGGCAAGACGTCGTACTTCACCGTTCTCTATCACCAGAGCAAGATAGACAAGAAGATACAGATATCGGTCACCGACAACGACACGTCGAGCGAGTTTTTGGCCAACTACATGGCGATATGGGGATTCGATTCGGGGACCTCGATGGGCACGATCGAGATGAAAACGATCGAGAAGAAGTTCCCCGAGCCGACGGAAAAGGACAAGGTCCTTCAGTTCACCTCGATCCTGGACGGCAAGAAGAAGGTGCCTGTCGTCACGTACGACTACAACGGCAAGGCCGTCTCGATCACCGAGCACACGGAGGAAGCTGAGAAGATCAGGAATTTCATGGCGGCAGCCGACGGGATACTATTCTTCTTCGATCCCAAGATACTGGGCGCCGACATGGAGGTCCAGGCCCGCACATCGGCCTTTATCAGCATCCTCGAGGAGATCGCCCCGCTGAAATCGAGGCTCCCCGTTCCGGTCGGACTCGTCGTGACCAAGGCGGACACCCTGCCCGGCTACAGCGGGGAGGACAGCACGATACTGATCAACCCCGAGGACGAGCAGTTCGTCGCCGAAAATTACGAGCAGTTCCTCGAAGCGGTCCTCAACAGCAGCAATGTCACGGCGAACAGCTCGTGGGCCTCGTCGGTCAGGAAGATCCTCGTGAAGACGAGCGAGTTCCTGAGGGTCGTCGTGGGGAGGACGCTCGACTTCCAGATCTTCTTCGTCTCGAACACCGGAAACGAGCCGGTCAAGATCGGCACCGACGTGGGGCGCTCGATATACCAGCCCCCCGACAAGATAAACCCATGCGGCGTCACGGAACCGTTCTACTGGATCCTCAACTCGGTGGTGAGGACCAGGAGCCTCAACATCATGAGGAAGATCACCAAGTACGTGGCCGCCGCCTCGATAGCGTGGATCGTGCTTTACTCGCTCCCCTTCGTCATTCATTTCAAGGGGCTGATTTCCAGGCCGTACAGGGTGGAGAACAGCGTCCTGAAATCGGTGGAAGGGAACTATGTCAACATGTCCGAGGCGCAGCGGGCCGATATCATGAAGGCGTACAACCGGTACAGCAACAAGTGGCTCGTGAAGAAGATGTTTCCCGAGTACCAGCTCCTCGCCTCCCGCATGAAGGAGGTCTACAGGGATTTCAACATGGGCCCGGCCCTGGCGCGGCTGGACAGCGTTATAGTCTCGATAACCGACATAGTCTCGAATCCCGATCTGCAGCCGAAGTACAACCCGGCGAAGGACGAGATGATATACAACGATACGCACGTGAGGCTCAGGGAGGACCTCGAGGGATTTCATATGGGCGACAAGACGGCCGTTCTCTACCTGAGATCGGACCGGGTTCTCAACTACTGGGACCTGTTCAACCAGTACTTGAAAAACCGGGAAGATACGGCGGTCCTGGAGAAGATAAGCAGCCAGGTCGCCTTCAACAGCACCAATGCGCAGAACTACGACGATAAGGAACGGCAGCTCGGGGACGCCCTGCTGAACAGCATCAACCTTCAGGTCTCCAAGCCGACACCCTCGGTCAAATCGGTCCGGTCCGGGCTTGCCGAGTACGACCAGATGAAGGAGCGCTTGAAGAGCGAGACGGACCCCGCGTTCGTGCTCGGCGAGGCGCCCGCCAGGCTGGAGGCGATAAAGGGCAAGCTGATGGCCGCCACCCACGAGAAACAGATAGCCTCCATAAACAACTTCCTCGCCGAAGTCAAGAAGTGGAACAAGCGGCAGCCGTTCACCTGCGTGCTCCAGACCGTTCCCGACATGGGCCATCTTCACATAGAGGTGACGGGCAGCGGCCAGAGCCCCACCTGGTCCAAGCAGACCCAGCTCCTTCAGGGGGACGAGATAAAGCTGAACTGGAAGATCGGGGACGATATCTATATCGCCTTCGACGAGCTGCGGCACCCGTGCAACTGGGGGAACAAGCCGAGCGACAGCATATTGCTGCAGAGCAAGTACGCGCTCTTCGATATGGAAGGCAGCGTCACCTTCCCGAATATAGGCAAGACGGTCGTCTTCAGCTTCAAGGGCGGATTGAAGGATAAGCTGCCCAAGCTGAGGTAGCGGTTTAATAGTCGACGAAAGGAAATACGATGAGAAAGAGGAATCTGCTGGTCGTCGCCGTTCTGCTCGTGTCGCTCCTGCCGGCGGGAGCCTTCGCCGGCAAGGTTGTCCTGCCGGAGGAGACGGCGATCAAGGTCAAATTCGATCCCGCGATAAAGATCAATTCCGGCAAGCTTCAGCCGGGGTTGACCCTGACGATCTTCCTCGCCCAGGACGTGAAGATCGGGGGGGCTACGATCATCGAGGCCGGGGCCGAGGGTACCGCGAAGGTGGAGGAGATAGTTCCCGCCTCCAGGCCGGGCGATCCCGGAAAGATCAAGATCTCGTTCGTCGATCTCGGCACGAAAGGAAAGTACCACGCCGCCGATAACGCGAGGATCAAGCTGGGCGGCTTCGTGGAGAACGAGGGGAAGGGCAGGAAGCTCCTCTCCTGGGTCTTTGTCCTCGGGCTCTTCATCAAGGGCTCGCAGGGCGAGATCGATAACATGCTCGAATATCCCGCCATCATAAAAGAGACGACGGTGCTTGAGACGTCCTGACCCCTTAAGGGATCAGTACTGACCGTAGATGCGCATTATCACTTCCAGGCTGAAGGCCGCGTCGTATATCTCGACCTCGTCTATCACGCCGTAGAGGTAAAAAGGCATCTCCGAGTTGTCCTTTCCCATGAGAAGGGGACCCGAAGTGATCGGGGCTGGCGCCGTTCCGGTGCCGACGTCCCAGACGCCCTCCACCTCGTCCGCCATGTAGTAATGGAACAGAACGGCCGACCCGGGATCGCCGAACCTGTACGAGAAGACGATATGCTGCCAGCCGGTCATCCGGTTGTCGGGGATATCGACCCTGTACTCGTTGTAGGGCGCCGTGCCGTACCTGAATACCACCGCCGTAACCCCGTCGCTCACCGAGACATCGTCGATCAGGAGCTGGTAGTTAATCGGTCCGTCGAGATCCCTCTTGTTGAGGAGGGAGTAGGTGGCGATTTCGGGAACCTCGCGGTTGATGTTGAACCAGAGCGATACCGTGAGCTCCTCTCCAAGGTCCAGGAGGTCGTCGTCGTCCACCTCGACGTAGTCACTGTTGCCGTCGAACCACCTGGCCCCACCAATGACGCCGTAATCATATATAGCAGTCCCGTGCGCCCTCCCGTGGAGGTGGTGCCCCGATATATCCTCTATCCAGTAGTAATCCTCGCTCCCCTGTCCCCAGCCCATCGGATAGTGGGCGACGATCCGCTCGAAGGGATCGTACATCACCGCGACGCCCGTCTCGGTGTAGACGTTCTCGTAAGGGAGCTCTATCCCCTCGACATCGGTCATCTCCAGGAGGGTCGGGTAGAAGGCGAACGTCTCGGCGGGGATCTCGTATATAGAGGTCCTGTAATAGGCGGTGAAGAGCTCCGCGTACCCCGAGTCATCGACTATCCTTCCGCCCAGTATCCTGTGGCCTATCTGGAAATGGACCGATACGTCGGTGTCCCACCATTCCAACCACGAGAAATCGGCTATCGAGGGGCTTAGGATCACGCTGTCGGCGTGAAGGAGCCTTTGGGTGACCGCCGCGTGGTTGTCGAGAAGCCCGTCGATATAGTGCAGATCGGGGACGTTGTAGACGCTCACCTTCATGGCCAGGAGATCGCCCTGGGGCTTCTCCTGGTAGATCGGCGAGACCTTGATCATCGGGACCTGTGGCCGGAGCCGGATCGAAAGCTCCATCGTCGATCCGTCCGATACGTCGGCGGTGGACTGTCCCGCGTAGATCAGCGTTCCTTCCTTGTCGAACGCCTCTATCCTGAAGGTGCGTCTCGGTCCCGCCGGCACGAGGACCGACCCGGTGAGGACCCCGTTGTCGTAGGCGAGGTACTCCTCGATCGGTTCCTCTATCCCCGTTCCCGTGACGGTCAGAATGAAGGTGGCGGCCTGGCTGATGCCGGAATACCCCTCGATCGAGGTTCTTATCGTGAGGTCGATTCTCTCGTCCGCGATGGAAGTTATCTTCTCCGAGCAGGCGGGGAGAATCAGCATTAGGGCGAAAAGCAGAAAGACCGATCGACCGGATCTCATCATCGTTATTCTCCTTCTAGTAGGTTACCCCGAGTCCGCCGGAGACCTGAAGCCCCCCTATGTCGACGGCATCCTCGCCGGTAGAGCCCGTATGATATATCATCCCGAGGTTCAGGCTCAGGCGATCGGAAATGCTTTTGCCGATATCGACCCCCAGGTTCAAGAGGGACGATTTGCCCAGCTCCTCCTCGCTGGAGAGTATCTGCCTCGTGCCGACGAGCGCGCCGATCCGCCATTCGGTGGATGTAGCGTAGCCGAGGCGGCAAAATAGATCGTACTCGTCGCCATACTTCTTGAGCTGGCTTTCGATGGCGCCGTCGGCCTCGTTGTAGCGCTTGTTGCGGCCCCGCACTATCATCATGGCGCCGAACGTGGCGCTGTACCGGCGCACCGGGTAGGTGGCCGTAAGGCGGGCGGTCATCTGGGGCGCCTGCCTGTAGATATTATCGCCGTCGAGATCGTCGGTCCCGAAGATCGAGAATCCGATATCGCCCGTGTATACCGCTTCGCCCAGCACGGCGTTCGCCGTGGCGTTCAACGAGTAAGCGTTCCCCGGATCGTAGTCGCCGCTTCCCTCGTAAGGCTTGTACGAGCCGCTGTAATCGTAGACGGCCGAGACGCCGCACTTGAAACGTCCTATCTCGGCGGCAACTCCAGCCTGAAGGTTGAACCCGAACCCCTGGCCGTACCGCCTCAGGGGCAGCGAAAGGTAATCGCGCGAGAGAAACTCTATGATCTGCTCGTCTCCGCCCGTGTCGAGCTCCTTCTTTCCTGTCGGCATGTTGAGGCCTCCCGACAGGAGGAGCCTGTCCTCCTTGAAGGAATGCGAGAACTGAAGCCTCACGTCGCCGAGGCCCGAGAGATCGTTCTTGACGCCGTTCATCTCGAGGTCGTTGTAGCCGGTGATGAGAAAGTACCTCGCCTCGAAGTTTTCCTTGATCGGCATGAAGCCGGAGAGGACGATGGTCCTCTGCGACAGGGCGTCCTTGTCGCCGAACGGGTTATCGATCGACCAGTTGTTGTAGTAGAACTGGAGGTTGGCGGAGCCGGGCTGGCCGTAGACGATCTGGCCGCGCGCGGCGGGAGCGAGGGCGAGCAGGATGAACAGGACCGGGAATACGGTTTTTCTAATCTGCATCTAGCTCCCCCTTGATCAGGATCGTTCCGTAGCCGGACCAGACAGGTCCTCCGCCGGGCGGAGCGAGCGCCCCGTTCCCGAAATACCAATAAAGCTCGTTATTCATTATGAAATTGCTGTTTATGAGGTTCGACGCCTGGACCTGGCCCATGCCGGCCTGCATCTCGTCGGCTTTCATGGAGCCCGATACCATCTTCTCGAACTCGCCCGTCGACGAGCCCTGTCCGCCCCCGGTCCCTCCCGAGTAGATCTGCGCCTGCTCCATCTTGCCGGCCATGCCGGAGGCCTGGTGGAAGCCCGGATCGTGCTTGCCCGCCTCTTTGAAGGATTCGAGGGCTTCGCCGTACATGCCCTTTCTCTCGTAGCCCAATCCCTTCCCGTAGGCCATGAAGGCGAGGAACGATTCGGTCGGGACCTCCTCGATGGCGTCCCTCTCCTTCTTGCTGAGCTTGATCCCCAGCGTATCTATCAGGTCGAAGACGAAACTTTTCTGCACCTTGAAGAACCGGTCGAGCTCGCCTTCCTCGGGCGGCGCCCCCGTGATGACGTCGTCGACCGTGTTTACCAGCTTGCCGTCGAGCCTGAAGCTGTTATCGCCGGTGCCCGTCACCGATCCCAGGACGACGTTTCGGCTTCCCAGCAGCCGCCCCACGCGCGGCGCGAGGCTCGGGTCTGCGTACCTGCTCTCTCCGATCTTGAGCTCGTCGAGGATCACGTCTATCTTTAGCCTTTCGAGCACCCGCAGGCTCGACACCTTGGCCAGGTCTATCGCGGTGAATTCGGCGAGCCCGAGCGCGAGCGGCTCCAGCTCGGGGGGCAGCGTCGAGCCGTCGAAGCTGATCACCGCTATGCTGTTCTCGGGTATCGAGACGGTGGAAAGCGAGTCCTCTTTCCTTACCGCCTCGCGGGCTTCGGCCGTAAGCCTGTTGTCTATCAGGACCCCGAGGCGCCCCTCGATCAATTCCTTCGTCTTTCCACCGCCGCTCATCCTGACCGCCGCGCCGTAGACCCTGATCGCCTTGTCGATCTGGCCGGTCTGCTCGAATATCAATCCTAGGTAGTAGTTCGAATCGGCGTTGGGCTTAATCTTGTTCGAGGAGCTGAAAGCCTCCTCGGCCTTTTCCAGCGCCCCCTGCCTGTAGTAGGCGAGACCGAGCTGGTACCACGCCTCGTAGTTGCCGGGGTTCTCGCCGATCGATTCGTAGAGGGCTGACACCGCGGCGGGGTAGTCTCCCGCATCCGAAGCGGTTTTCCCTTTCATGTAGAGACTCTGCGAACAGCCTCCCGCAAGAAAGATCAAGATAAGAAATGCTGCCGGCACCGATCTTATCATTGAATTCTCCTTATCGTTTTGTTTCAACCTATGAGAGGCTTGTAGATCTCCATTTTCCTCTTGGCCTCGACGAACGAGTTGTCCTTATCGTAGGCCTGCTTGAAATAGTCGTAAGCCTGCTGGTATTTGTACTGATCCATGTATTTCAGCCCGAGTGCGTAGAGCTCGGCCGCGCCCATGTCGGTCGTCGCCGATTGGGAAATGGCGACGTCGGTCTCGTCCGTTATGAGGAGATTGAGCTTTCCCGCTATATCCAGGACCAGGGCCTTCTCCATCTCGATGAAATTCGGTTTCCCTTCCATGTCGGCCGAGGTTATGATCTCGGAAGTCTCGACCTTGACGACGCGCACGACCATCCGCGCGTTATCCTTGTCGAGCTGCGCTATGCTGCCGAAAACCATGAGCTGCGCGCCGAGAAGCTTGCCGACCCTGACGGCGGCCGCCTGATCGAGCTTTCCCTCCTCGGAAAGCTTCAGCTCCCTGAGGAGGTAGTCCAGCTTGTCCCTTTCCACGACCTTCAGGTCCGAGAACTGGGAGAAATCGTACTCGAAGAAATCGGCCAGGGCCTTGCTGATATCGCCGAGCTCCTGCTTGTACTTGCCTATCGAGAAGTTATCGAATTCCATTATCGCGATCGTCTGTATGCCCGGCTCGTCGTCGGACGGGCAGACGAGGACATTCTTCTGCCTGCAGAGTTCGTACCATTTGTCCCTCAGCTCGGTGGGCCATATCTCCCTGGGCAGCTGGATGAGGCAGTTGCCGATATTAGATATATCCGTGAGATAGCCGTAAGCTTCCCTTTTGTATTTCTGGCCCTTGGCATACGTGATGATGCTCTTCACCTCGAAAATGGCTATGCTGTCGGTGGCGCTGAGATCGTTTCTCTTGATGAGCTCGTCTGTGATCGCCAACCCCTTGTCGAATTCCAGCCCGGTGTAGTAGTCCACCGCCTGCGCGAGCTTTCCCGATATTTCCGTGCCCGTAGTGTCGGATGCCGATTGCACGGCGCTGAAAGATCCCAGCGCCAAGATGAACAATGCCGCGAAACAAAGAAAACGATATTCAAGCTTCATCGTGCCCTCCTTCTCGTTTTAATCGATGAAAGCAGATACATTAACATTTTAGACTAATTTTGGAAATTGTGCGATATTTTTGTTTGCCCGCCGCTTTCGATCAGAATCGTCTCGGAATATTCTACCTCCCTGCCGTCGACCGTCAGGACGATCTTCACAACGTGCCGTCCCGGCGGAAGATCGAGCGTGTAGGGCGTTTCCTTCCCGCTGTCGGCGCCGTCGATGAATATTCTCGCCCCGCGGGGCCTCGAGCCGACGAGGAGCTGCCCCGGCGAGGCAGGCTTGGGCTTCGTCTGCTCCTCCTTTACGGGAGCGGTGTCGCGGGCCGGCTGTCTCGCCGGCTGCTGCGTGGTGTTCCGCCTTGCGATCGTGACGTCCGGCTCCTTTTCCTTCGTATCCGGCGGTTGAGCCGTCGAGGCCGAATTCCGTTCTGTACGGTCCGCCAATGTGTCGACCGCCGCCATGTGGTCCGGCCCGCCGCGGCGGGGGATCATCTTCCAGGCGACAAGCGCCGCCGCGATTATAACGGCCGAGGCTATCGCGATCGCGGGGAGCCTCGATCCTTTTCGCGGCTTCTTACGGGGAGCCGATTTTTCGGCGGTCCCGATCTCCACCGTAGCCCCTTTGCATCTTTCGTATATGCTGCTTAGCTGCTCCCTCATCTCGGCGATCGAAGCGAAACGGTCCTCCGGTTTGCTCTCGATCGCTTTCATGACGGCGCTGTCGATTTGCTTGGTGATCTCCCCGTTCAGGGAGGAAGGGACCGCAGGCGCCTGGAACATCTTCAGGTCGCGCAGGATGAACTCGTTATCGCCCTTGAAGGGGAGCTCGCCGGTCAGCATCCTGAAGAGGATAGTGCCGACGGCGTAGATGTCGCATCTCGCGTAATCGAGCCCCTCGCCGCCGCCGAACTGCTCCGGGGCCATGTACTCGGGCGTCCCGGTCGCCGTGCCGACTATAGTGAGCTTCGGATCGGTCTTTCCCTTCGCGATCCCGAAATCGATTATCTTGAGCTTTCCGCCCTTCGTGAACATGATGTTGTTCGGTTTCATGTCCCGGTGGAATATCTCCTGCTGGTGGGCCGGCTCGAGCGCAGAGATGATGTCGAGGGCGGTCTTGAGGGCCTCGGGGATCGGCAGTTTCCCCTTCTCCTCCAGTATCTTCTCGAGGGAGGGGCCGTCTATGTACTCCATCGCGATCACGAACTCGTCACCGTGATTGAAGAAGTGCCTGATCTTGCAGATGTTGGGATTTCTGTCGAGAAGGGCCAGCTTGTCGGCTTCCTGCTTGAAGCGTTCCGCCAGGCGCGGATCGGAGAGCACTTTCAGGACGACCTTGAGGTTCGGCACGTCCTTGTGGACGGCGAGGTAGACCTTCGCCATGCCGCCCGAGCCGATATGCTCCAGGATCTTGTAATCTCCGAGATATTGATCAACCATTGAGCGGTTCCCGTTATGGAAACTGAAGTTCCCCGCAAACGCGGACCCTCCCCGAGCCCGTACGGCGGCGGGCGAGGGGTACAACTGCATGCGGGATCTTTTTATCCCGTCGAAATCTACCGCAGAGGCGCGGCCAAGTCAATCCTGAATCTTCCGGCACGCAGGGCCGCCCGGCCTCTGAACGGCCTCGGTCCTTCCAGGGTCGAAGGTTGGATGATCCTCAGAACCGCATAGTGAAGACGGTCTCGACGCCCGGCTTCGACCGGACGGTCAGGTCGCCCCTGTGAAGCCTCATGATCTGCCTCGAGAGGCTCAGTCCTATGCCCGAGCCGTCCTTCTTCGTGCTGTAGAAGGGGATGAAGACCTTCTCGGCCGCCTCCTCGACGATACCCGGTCCGTTATCGGCTATCCTTATCACCAGGCGGCTTCTCTCGTCGATGGCCGCCTCGATCCTGATCGATCCGTCAGGCTTCGATTCGAGCGCCTGGATCGAGTTGAGGACGAGGTTTATCAGCACCTGCTCGATCAGCCTGGGATCGGCCGTCATCTCGAGGTTCGAGGGCTCTATCGAGGTGGAGATGGATATATCGGTCTCCTGCGACTGCGCCGAGACGAGCTTGATGATCCTCTCGAAGAGCTCCGAGACGGGGAAGGTGCTGTATTCCGGCTTCGGTATATGGGTAAGGTCGCGGTAGGTGTCGACGAACTGGAGGAGGTTGTGGCTCCGCTTCTGTATCGTCTGGAGGGCGCTCCTGATGTCGCCCGCATCGACCGAGGCGGTCTTGCCGGCGGTTACGCCGGGAAGGAGCAGCTCCTCGACGCTCGAGGCGAGGGAGGCTATCGGCGTCAGGGAGTTCTTTATCTCGTGCGTCAGCACCCTTATCAGGTTCTGCCAGGCGTCCATCTCCTTCTCGTTCAGCTCGCTGCTTATGTTCTGGATCGAAACGAGGGTCAGCACCCTGCTCCTCTGCCTCAGCTCGGTGGTGTAGATCGAAAGCTGCATCATCTCGCTGTTGACGGAAACCGTCACGAGGTCGCGCTGCCCGGGAACCGCTCCCCTCAGCCTCTCTAGGAGAACGGGGCTGATCGCGCCCAGCCCCGAGATATTCTTCAGGGATGGAATGTTGAACAGCCTCTTGACCGCGTTGTTCAGGAGGGCGACCTCTCCGTCGGCGGTGAAGGCTATCATCCCTATGCCGACGTGCTGCACGACCGTCTGGAGGTAACGGAAATTCTCCTCCTTCTCGAGGCTTATCTCCCTGAACCGGTTGACGACGGAGGTGAATGCCTCGTTGAGCTCGTCGAACGAGATCCCCTTTATTCCGCTGGTGAAGCTCTGGGAGAAATCGGAGTACTCGATCGATTCGAGAAACCTGGTAAGGTTCCTGTTCGTCTTTTCGCTGAACCTGACGAGGGAGACGATCTGGAAGAGGGCGGCCAGCCCGAAGAATATCGATGTCGCCGGCATCGAGGAGGATATCAGGAGATAGAGGAAAATGAATATAGTCGCGCTGAGGAGCAGCACGCGGACTGTCATCGCTATGCGGAATCTTCTAAAGGCCATATCGTTCCAGCCTGCGGTACAGGGCCGCGCGGCTCAGTCCGAGGCTCCGCGCCGCGAGCGATATATTGCCGTTGAACCTCGAGAGGGCCTTGCGTATCACGGTTTTTTCCATCTCCTCGAGGTTGAAGCTGTCGGCGTCGGCGCCGCCCTCGCTTTTCGGGGTATGGAAGGGGAAATCGTCCGGTTGGAGGGTCTGCGAGGAGGTCATTATCACGGCCCGCTCGACCGAGTGCTGGAGCTCCCTCACGTTTCCCGGCCAGTGGTACCTCTTGAGCTTGTTCAGCGCGGCGGCGCTGATCCGCGAGATCTCCTTCCTGTACTTCTTCCTGTAGATGCCGAGGAAATACTCGGTGAGAAGGGGAAGATCCTCGATCCGCTCCCTGAGGGGGGGAAGGGGGATCTCCACCGTGTTTATCCTGTAGAGAAGGTCCTGCCTGAACAGGCCCGATTCGACCATCGAGGGAAGGGAGATGTTGGTCGCGCAGATAAGCCGTATATCGACCGTCTTCGCCCTGTTCGATCCGACCCTCGTCACCTGCCGGCTCTGGAGCGCCGAGAGGATCTTCGCCTGAAGGTCGAGTGGGAGGTTGCCGATCTCGTCGAGAAAAAGGGTCCCGCCCGAGGCGATCTCGAAACGCCCGGGACGGTTCTCCTTCGCGTCGGTGAAGGCCCCCTTCACGTGGCCGAACAGCTCGCTCTCGAAAAGCGTTCCGCTGAGCGCCCCCATGTCGACCCTCACGAAAGGCTCGGCGGCCCGCGGGGAGCCGCGGTGCACGGCCCTCGCCACGATCTCCTTGCCGGTGCCGTTCTCTCCCGTTATAAGAACATTGGCGTCGGTGACGGCGACCTTGTCGATGATGGCGAATACCCTGCGGATCGACTCCGACTCCCCTATGAAATCGTGAAAAGGGAGGTCCATGTCGCGGTTGAGCTGTTTCTGGCGCTCCCTGAGCCCTTCGGTCTCCTTCTTCGATCGGCTGAGGGCCATCGCCGCCGATACGGTTGCGAGAAGCTTCTCGTTCTTCCAGGGCTTCACGATGAAATCGGAGGCCCCTTCCTTGATCGACCTAACGGCGGTCTCGTAGTCGGCGAAAGCGGTTATGAGAATCACGCTCGCAGATGGTGATATGGAGAGTATGCGGTTGAGCCAGAAAAACCCTTCCTGGCCGCTCGTGACATCCTCGGTGAAGTTCATATCGAGGAGTATCACGTCGAAGGACTCGTTCTTTAGCAGGTCGGGGAGAGCCTCGGGCCTCGTCTCGGTTTGAACGAGGGCGAAATGCTGCTTGAGAAAGAGGCGGGCGGCGAAGAGAACATCCTCGTCGTCGTCTACTATCAGTATCTTGCCGTACTTTACTGCCATCATATTCATCTACGAAACAAACGGTAATTAGTTACGGGATCGCAAGGAAAAACTGTCCGATTGCGGACGGCGGGTGTGTCGCCGGCGGACAGGGAGAAAGATGGATAAATATTTACCGCCTTGTAATAAAAGAAGATAACCTTATGGCACGGATAATGAATATGAAATTACCGTTATCGTTGGACGGTGCCCGAGCGACCGGTCGAAGTTGGAGCGCTCGGAGCCCCATCAGGGGAGCGTACATATCTCGGGGCGTACGCTCCCCTGTAATTTATCTTCATATCGACTGCCGCAGGTCGTTTCCCAGGGGTCATGGAGATCCTTCATCATCGACTGATATAGCAATACTCACGATCACGTAACATTCATGCTGTCCGTTTTCGAACACTCCTTGTCCTGCAAGCGGACACATAATAGGGGGGGTGTACGCCGCTAACATATAATAATACAAGGTATTAGTGATATGGCACGGGGATTGATCTATAAATAAGCCGAAGCGTTGTCAAAATCTCCCGCGGAGGGTGGAAATGTTCGGAAATTACGTGAAGATCGCCTTTAGAAATATGATGAAGCATAAAGGTCATGCTTTTATCAATGTCGCCGGCCTGGCGATGGGGATGACGGGGTGCATCCTTATCATGCTCTGGGTGGGTGACGAGCTCAGCTATGACGGGTTTCACGAGAATGCGCGGTCAATCTACCGGGTAAACAGCTTCGGAACGAAATATTTCATCGACGGCTTCGACGGCACCCCGTTCCCCATGGCGCCTTCGGCGCGCGAGGGGGTGCCGGGCGTTTTGAACGCAACGAGGCTGATGGAGATCCCGAGGGGTTTCTTCAGGCACGGGGACAACGTTTTCTACGAGAGCGGGGGGCTCCTGGTCGACAACGGCTTTCTCGATATCCTCTCCTTCCCGCTGCTTATGGGGAGCAAGGAGACGGCATTCTCGAATCCCCGGAGTATCCTGATAAGCGAATCGATGGCGGCCAGGTATTTCGGTGAGGAAAATCCGATCGGCGGGACGATCGAGACGGAGTGGTTCGAGGGGATCGTCTCGGGGGTGCTGCGCGATGTGCCGCGGAATTCCACCATCAGGTTCGATTTTCTCGCCTCCTTCGACGTCCTGAAGGAGCTGGGTTTCCCCGAGCCGGGCTGGGGGGCGTTCAACTATTCAACGCTTCTCCTGCTCGAAGATAGTGCCGACGCGGGCCATGTAGGGGAGATGATCACCACGATCGCGAAGGTCAACCACTGCCCCCAGGTGGCCGACGGATGCCGGTTCCAGCTGAGCCCGCTCGGCGGGTACCACCTCGACGGGCTCGCGACGAAACAGCGGGTCTACACGGAGGCGGGGAGCATGACCCTCGTCTATTCATTCTCGGCGATCGCCGTTTTCGTTCTTCTCGTCGCCTGCATGAATTTCATGAACCTCTCGACGGCGCGTTCGATGAACAGGGCCAAGGAGATAGGCTTGAGAAAGGTCACCGGCGCCCGCAGGATCAATATCATCCGTCAGTTCCTGGGCGAATCGATCGCCTTCTCCTTCCTCGCTCTCGTGACGGCCCTGGCCCTGGTGGAGCTTCTGCTTCCATATTTCAACGAGCTCTGCGGCAAGAGCATCGTTTTGAACTTGTACGATGGAAGGATCTTCCCACTGCTTATAGGGATCGCCCTAGTAACGGGGCTTCTCGCGGTGAGCTATCCGGCCCTTCATCTTTCCTCCTTCCGGCCTATCGACGCGATAAGAGGGTTCTCCGGAAAGGGCGCAAGGGGGGCGGGATTTCGCAGGGTCCTCGTCGTGATGCAGTTTTCGATCACGATCCTGCTTATTATCACGACCCTGGTGATATACAAGCAGCTCGATTTCATAAAGAAGAAGAAGCTGGGATTCGATAAGGAAAACGTGGTTTTCGTGCCGTTGAAGGGAGGGATCGCCGGCAGCTACGATGCGGTCAAGGAGAGCCTGCTGGCCTCCCCCGGGATAGTGTCCGTCTCCGCCCAGAACGTTCTGAACGCTCAGATGTGCTTTCGAAGCACCGACTACGATTGGGAGGGCAGGCCGGCGGAGGTGACGCAGGATATGCTGATCTCGTACGTCGATTTCGATTTCTTCGAAACGATGGGCCTGGAGATCAAGGAGGGGAGGGCCTTCTCTCCGGAATTCTCATCGGAAGAATTATCGTATATCGTAAACGAGGAGGCGGTGAGGGCGATGAAGCTCGATTCGCCGGTCGGCAAGCGGTTCAGCTACAACGGCAGGGAGGGAACTATCGTGGGAGTGACTAAAGACGCCCACTTCCGTTCGCTTCACGCGAAGATCGAGCCGCAAGTCTTCTGTCTTATGACCGATATGACGGGGGCGAGCTCCTGGGGGGTCGTGCTGATCAGGATCGACGGAGGGAACGTTCCGGCGGCGCTGTCGAGCGTGCGCGGCGTTTGGGAACGGTTCTACCCGGCCGCCCCCTTCGAGTACCATTTCCTCGACGATACGTACAGGGGCCTTTACTCGACCGAAGAGAAAACGGAAAAGATAATAGACAGCTTCACGGCGTTCGCCCTGCTGATCTCCTGCCTTGGGCTGTTAGGGCTGGCCGCGTTCATATCCCAGAAACGGACCAAGGAGATAGGGATCAGGAAGGTGCTTGGAGCCTCCGTCGCCGGCATAGTGATGCTTCTGTCGAAGGATTTCGTCAAATGCGTGCTCGTAGCGAACCTTATCGCCTGGCCCGCCGGGTATTTTGTGGCCGACAGGATGTTGAGGGCCTACGCGTACAGGGTGGACCTCGGACCCGAGATCTTCATCGCAGCCGGCGCGGCAGCCCTGGCGGTCGCCCTTCTGACGGTAGGCTACCAGGCCGTGGTCGCGGCCCTGGGCAATCCGTCGGAAACGCTCAGGTACGAGTAGCGGGATCATATCGAACAATAGGAGAATCGTTTTGGATCGTAAGATCGAGAAAAAGAGATGGACGCCTAAAAAGATCGCCTACATAGCCGGGGGCGCCGTGCTCGTGGTATTCGTCGGCTACAACCTGATTTTCGGAAACCTTAACTCCAAGCTGAACGTAAAATCAGAGAGGATAACGATCTCCCGGGTGGAGAAAGGTCAGTTCCAGGAGTTCATCCCGGTGACCGGCACGATCATACCTATAGGCACGTATTTCCTAGATGCGGTCGAGGGCGGCAGGGTCGAGACGGTCTATCTCGAAGCGGGCAGCTTCGTGAAGAAGGGTGACAGGATCCTGAAGCTGGTCAACACGAACCTTCTTCTCGATATAATGTACAGGGAGGCGGAACTGTTCCAGCAGAGCAACAATCTCCGAAACACGAAGCTCGACATGGCCCGTAACGGCCTCGAGATGAGAAGGCAGCTTCTCGAGCTCGGCCGCGAGATCAAGAAGCAGAAGAGGATAAGCGAGAGCAACGAGGTTCTGGCCGGAAAGAACCTGATCTCCTCGCGCGAGTACGAGGAGTCGAAAGACGAGCTCGATTATCTCTACGACAAGTTGAAGCTGACGATGGAGATGCACAAGCAGGATTCCATATTCAGGGACAGCCAGGTCGAGCAGCTCGAGGTGTCGCTGGAAAGGATGAACGACAACCTCGAAATCGTGAAGCAGAACCTGGAGAACCTCGTGATCAAGGCTCCCGTCTCGGGACAGCTTACATCGCTGAAAGCTGAAATAGGCGAGTCGAAATCGCGGGGGGAAAGGCTCGGACAGATAGATGTTCTCGACGGATTCAAGGTGAGGGTATCGATCGACGAGCATTACATATCCCGCATCAGCGAGGGCCAGACAGGAACCTTCAATCTTGCCGACGAGACATTCGGCCTTACTATAACGAGGGTCTATCCGGAGGTCCTCAACGGGCGTTTCGAGGTCGATATGAATTTCAACGGCAAGGAACCGGAGGGGATACGCAGGGGGCAGACCCTGCGTATCAGGCTGGAGCTTGGAGACCTTTCCGAGGCGCTCCTGCTGGCGACCGGCGGCTTCTATCAGAAGACCGGCGGCAGGTGGGCCTACGTGGTAGACGATTCGGGCAGGAACGCCTTCAAGAGGCAGATCCGGCTGGGAAGGGAGAATTCCCTCTTCTACGAGGTGCTCGGCGGCCTCGAGCCGGGAGACAGGGTCATCACGTCGTCGTACGACAATTTCGGCGACGTGGATCAATTGATACTGAAGCAGTAGGATCCAGGGGGAATCAGGAGATTTCATCAATGCGGAGGAACAAGGAGAATGATTAAGACAGAGAACCTCATGAAGCTTTTCAGGACGGAGGAAGTCGAGACGACGGCCCTCAACGACGTGACGATCGATATAGCGGAGGGAGAATTCGTTTCGATCATGGGCCCCTCAGGGTGCGGAAAGTCGACCCTTCTGAACATACTCGGTCTTCTCGATAATCCCACCGGTGGAAAATATCATCTTCTCGGGGAGGAGGTCTCGTCCTACTCGGAGAGGCAGCGCTCCAACCTCCGGAAGAACAATATCGGTTTCGTCTTCCAGAGCTTCAACCTGATAGACGAGCTTACGATTCACGAGAACGTGGAGCTTCCACTTCTATACCAGGGGGTCCCGTCGTCCGAGCGGAAGGAGCGAGTCCTGGAGGCGCTGGAGCGCTTCAACCTGATGCCGAGAAAAAACCATTTTCCCCAGCAGCTTTCTGGAGGCCAGCAGCAGAGGGTCGCCGTGGCGAGGGCCGTCATATCGAGGCCGAAGCTGATCCTCGCCGACGAGCCCACCGGGAACCTAGACTCGGAGCACGGCGAGGAAGTGATGAACACCCTCACGCAGCTGAACGAGGAAGGGACGACGATTGTGATGGTAACCCACTCGCCGACCTACGCCGAGTACGGCCAGCGCACGATACACCTCTTCGACGGAAGCGTCGTTACCGATGTAAAGGGAATGCCTCGTGTCTAGAAACGGGCCGATGAAAGCTGTATAATGATAATCGGATCGTGCGCGGCCGCGGTTTCGATGCGGAGGCCGATCCGGCACTGCCGGGCAGAGGGCTGAATTCGATTGGAGCCGGATGATGATCAAGTTGAGGAATATCACGAAATTCTATTCTTCAGGCGTCGTGAAGACTTTCGTTCTGCGCAAGATCGATCTCGATATCGAGGAGGGGGATTTTATCACCCTGATGGGCCCGTCGGGGGCGGGAAAGACGACCCTGCTCAATATAGTGGGGATGCTGGACGCCCCTTCCGAGGGGGAGTACTATTTCTACGACGAGCAGGTCCACAGGCTGAACGAGAAGAAACGGTCGGCCCTATACAGGGAGTATTTCGGTTACGTTTTTCAGAGCTTTCACCTGATAGACGAGCTCACCGTCTACGAAAACCTGGAGACCCCGCTGCTGTACAAGAAGATCAAGGGAGCAGAGCGCAAGGGGATGGTATGCGATATCCTCGACCGGTTCCAGATCGTAGCCAAGAAAGACCTCTTCCCGGGCCAGCTCTCGGGGGGCCAGCAGCAGCTGGTCGGCGTCGCCAGGGCGATTATATCGAAGCCGAAGCTCCTTCTAGCCGACGAGCCGACAGGAAATCTCCATTCCGAGCAGGGGGAGGAGATCATGGAGCTGTTCAAGAAGCTCAACGGCGAGGGGACCACGATCATACAGGCGACCCATTCGAAGAAGAACGCCTCGTACGGCGACAGGATCGTGAACCTTCTCGACGGATGGATCGCTCCCGACGAGGAATAATTAAGCCCGCCTAGAGGCTGCCTTCCAATTCGTACGATTTTCCCGTTGACAATTATTGGCGATTTGGCAATATTGCCAAGTATGCTGGCGTGGGGATGCAGTTATACAGCGGTGCAGTAGTGCAGTGGAGCGGTGATGAAGGGTTGCCGCGATGAAGTGATATCGTCTCGGCGGGAGAACAGGGCATTTGGAGGTGAGAGTCGATGGATAATAAAACATACAGGCATTTCGAGGCGAGGGCCGCGATGATGAAGGCGCTGGCCCATCCGACGAGGCTGTTCATCGTGGACGAGCTTTCGAAAGGGGAGAGATGCGTCCGCAATCTCACCTCGATGATAGGGGACGACACTTCGACCGTCTCTAAGCATCTTTCCGTCCTGAAGAACGCGGGGATAGTCGGGACGCGCCGCGAGGGAGCATGGATCTACTATTCGCTGAAGGCCCCCTGCGTCCTGAATTTTTTCACGTGCATAGAAAACGTAATCGAATCGTCGATTGAGGAAAAGGGTTCAAGTGTCCGGGGGAAGGTCTCGATAGCCACGGGGAGCACTTCTACCGCCCGTGCAAAGGGCTCGACCGCCCCGGGAAAGCGCAGGTAGGGATGCCCACGAAAAAGGACTACAGGGCGATCGCAGTCGTCACGGCGGTTTTTCTCGCCTCCTTCTATATCCCGGTCGAGGCGCTTCGGCCGGCCGGAAGGCTCGCGAACGCCGCCTGGGAATCTCTCTACATGCTGCGGGCGTACGCGAGGGAGCATGTCATCCTGTGCCTCGTGCCCGCCTTTTTCATCGCCGGGGCCGTATCGATATTCGTCGGCAAGGAATCTATCATGAGATACCTAGGCCCCGGGGCGAACAAGATCGTCGCCTACGGCGTAGCCTCGGTATCCGGCTCGATACTGGCCGTCTGCTCCTGCACGATCCTTCCCCTCTTCGCCGGCATATACAGGATGGGAGCGGGGCTCGGTCCCGCATCGGCATTTCTCTATTCGGGGCCCGCGATAAACGTCCTGGCGATAGTGCTGACCACGAGGGTTCTAGGCATCGAGCTCGGCGCGGCGAGGGCGCTCGGCGCAATCGTCTTCAGCGTCGTGATCGGGCTTCTCATGCATCTGATATTCAGGAAAGAGGAGATGGCAAAGAAGGCGGCGCTCCCACAGGTCCCGATCGACGAGGGGGGCCGCTCCCTGCTGAAGAACGGCCTCTACTTCGCCTCGATGACGGCGATACTCGTCTTCGCCAACTGGGGCAGGCCGGCCGGAGAGAGCGGCCTGTGGTATTTCATATTCAAATCGAAATGGATTGTCACGGCCTTCGCGGCGGCAGCCTTCGCGCTGATGCTCACTGCATGGTTCGGCGTGAAACGGCTGCATATATTCCTTGCTGCGCTCCCGCCGGTCGTTCTCGCCGCGGCCTTTCCCGGGACCCCGGTCCTCGCTTTCGCCTCGGGAGTGGTGTCGATCTCGATCCTCCTTGTGAGAACGGGGGGCGAGGCGGGCGAGTGGTTCGATTCCTCGTGGGGATTCGCCAGGCAGATTCTGCCGCTTCTCTTCGCCGGGGTGATAATCGCCGGGGCGCTTCTGGGCCGCCCGGAGCACGAAGGGCTTATCCCCTCGTCCTGGATCAGCGGCGCCGTGGGAGGAAACTCCCTTTGGGCCAACCTGTTCGCATCGGTGGCGGGGGCCTTCATGTATTTCGCCACCCTTACCGAGGTTCCCATACTGCAGGGGCTTATCGGCGCGGGGATGGGGAAGGGTCCGGCCCTGGCCCTGCTCCTGGCGGGCCCGGCGCTCAGCCTGCCGAACATGCTCGTGATTAGGAGCGTCATCGGGACTAAAAAGACGGTCGTCTACGTCGCCCTCGTTATAGCGATGGCGACGGTCAGCGGATTGATATACGGATTTTTCTTCGGAGTGGAGGTTTGAGATGAAGGAGATCAAGGTGCTGGGCACCGGTTGTCCGAAATGCGGGAAGCTCAAGAAAAATGTCGAGGAGGCCCTTGCGGGCCTGGAGATCGAGTACAGCCTGGAAAAGGTCGAGGATATCCAGGAGATCGTCTCCTTCGGCGTTATGATGACCCCCGCGCTCGTCGTCGACGGCGAGGTGAAGTTTTCGGGGAAGGTCCCCGGCATCGAAGAGCTGAGATCGATACTGACCTCCTGACAAAGCAGGAAAGGCGCCTGCTCCCCGGGCCGACTCTCATGGCGGGGGAGGTGGAATGTCGTTCCCAGCGAGGCGCGGGACGGTTCCTTACAGGCGGTCTTAAATGCCGTTTCCCGGGAAAGGATGACATATGAATAACAGAATGATAATCACGCTGGTTCTCGGCCTCTTCGTCGCCTCAGCCGTCATGGTGCTGATATTCGACATGCGCGATGAAGGGAAAACGGGGAGCGGGACGGCGTTCGAATCCGGAGATGACGAGACGGCCGTTCTGTCGGGCGGCCCCGGCGGACCTGCCGACAGGGTAATAGCCTATTATTTCTACGGGAACAAGAGATGCGCTACCTGCAGAAATATTGAAGCCTATACGAGGGAGGCGCTACAGGAGAGTTTTGCCGGTGAACTGGAGTCCGGAGAGCTCGAGATGCAGTTCGTCAACGTCGATCTGCCGTCGAACGAGCATTTCATAGAGGATTTCGATCTTCTCACCAAATCGGTGGTGCTCGTAAGGATCTCCGGAGGCAGGCGGGTCGAATGGAAAAACCTCGATAGGATATGGGATCTGGCGGGCACGAAGAAAGAGTTCATCGAATATATAGGCGGCGAAACGGAAAGATTTCTGGGAAGAGGCGTATGAGAATGATCCCCGGCGGCGCGAATGGGACTGTATTTGAGGATCTGCGGGTGAAGGTTAGTCCGGGAGGGGGGGCATGAGCGGATTCTTCTCGGGAGCTGCGCTGGCCCTGTGGCTCGGCGTACTTACCTCTATCAGCCCATGTCCGCTCGCGACCAATATCGCGGCGGTATCGTTCGTCGGCAGGCATGTTGGAAGTCCCCGCCGGGTGCTGGCGGCGGGATTGATTTATACGGCCGGACGCACGCTTGTCTACCTGGTGCTGGCCGGCCTTCTCGTGACGAGCCTGCTGGAGGCGCCCTACGTATCGCATCTGCTGCAGAAAGATATGAACAGGATTCTCGGTCCGGTCCTGGTGGTGGCCGGGATGTTCCTGCTCGACCTGATCCGTATAGCTCCCTTGGGCGGTGGGCGGAAAGGAAAATTGCAGGAGCGGGTCGAAAGGTCGGGGTTCTGGGGAGCGGCCCTGCTGGGAATCGTGTTCGCTCTATCGTTCTGTCCCGTATCGGCGGCCCTCTTCTTCGGGTCGCTGGTTCCACTGGCCGTAAGATCGGAATCGGCGGTTCTCTATCCGCTTCTCTACGGAGTGGGAACGGCGCTTCCGGTCGTTCTTTTCGCCGGTCTGATCTCGGCGGGGGCGCGGCATGTGGGGCTCGTGTTCGACAGGATCAAGCTCGTGGAGATCTGGGCCAGGAGGGCGACCGGCATCTTTCTCGCGGGTCTCGGCATCTACTTCTCGCTCAAGTACATATTCCAGGTTATATAATCAGGCGTTGATCGAAGGTGCCTGCTCCCCGGGCCGACTCTCACGGCGGGGGAGGCGGAACGTCGTTCCACGCGAGGTTAGGGGGACGGCTGAAAAATTTTCCCGGTCACGGGAAAAAGGGTACCTAAAAAAGGTGGCCGCCGGGAACCTTCCCCCGCCGCATGCGCCCTCCCCTATCATCCCAAAAGACTATTGATTTTCAGCTTATAGGCCCGGTCTCCGGGCCTTATCCGCATGGTTCCCCCGTGGCATATGACTTGCCGTCCGCACTGTTGAAAGTACCGCGTCGACTCCGGATTGTTGTGCGCGTCGGGCGGCCGGGCCGGAAGATTCATATTTTCGAAGAGGTGGATATCGTGTTTCAGGCAAATCGATACAAACATTACGTGCTACTTTTCCTGGCGGCATTAATAGGCACGGCCCTGCTCGCGCCGGCCGGAGCCTTCTCCCAGGTCGCCTGCCCCTACAGGCAGGTGCAGGTTCTTCTTCCGGGCGAGAGCGCAGCCCCCGGAACCGATTCGGGAAAGACGGGTACACCATTGACTCAGGTGGCCGGGATACCGTTCGAGATAAAGGTCCGTGTCTGCGACGGGTCGTGGAACACGGTGACCTCGGTCGATCATGCATTCAGGATAACCTCGACCGACGAGACGGCCTCCCTGCCGCCGGCATCGCCGCTGATATTCGGAGAGCTTACTCTCGATGTGACGCTCAACGCGGCGGGGCTCTTCACCTTCACAGCGACCGACCTGAGCGATCACGAGCACATCTCGGGAACATCCTCGCAGGTGACGGTGGTCTATGGTGTCGGCGAGCTGGACCGCTTCGAATTCTCATACATAGATGCGGATCAGAGGGCCGGGCAACCGGTGCAGGTCACAATTGAGGCGGTCGACGGGAACGGCAGCCTGGTAGGCACCTTCTCGGGCACAGCCGGCCTGACGCAGAGCACATCGTTCGGCGCCGGGAGGATCTTGCCGCAGGAAATCGGTTTCGAGGGCGGATCGTGGACGGGGTATGTGACCCTCTACAGGGCCGACGAGACCGAAGGTGAATGCTACGGCGGAAACGTGACGATCTCGGCGGCCCTCGAGGGCGGCGGACCGGCCGGGGAAAGCAACTGCTTCACCGTACACCCGGGCGATTTCGCGAGGCTGCAGGTAATCGTTCCCGGACAGGAACCGGCGCCCGGCACGATAGCCGGCATCACGGGTTCGCCCGCGGTCCAGTCGACCGGTATGAGCTTTGCCGCGCAGGTCTACGGAACCGACGAGTTCTGGAACCGTGTCGACGGCGCGGACGAAATCTCACTGACATCGAACGATCAGGCCGCAGCCATTTCAGGACCTGCCGCGATGACGGATGGGCAGGCGTCGTTCGATATCGCCTTCGCCACTGCGGGTATCAAGACACTGACCGCACTGGATGTGACCGACGGCGGGATAGAGGGGATGACGAGCGAGCCGATACAGGTCATCTCGAGCGAACCGGTATTTGTAATCGAGCCCCTTCCATCGCCGCTGACGGCGGGGGAGCCGGTGACCGTTACGATAAGGGTCACAGACTCTAGGGGCAATCCCATAGAGAACTACAACGGCCACGCCCTTCTCGTGGCGGAAACGGGCCCGGCGACGATCACGCCCGAATCGATCAGATTTGACGGAGGGTCGTGGAGTGGGGATATGACATTCTTCTGCGCGGGCGGCGAGATCTCATTCTCGTGCGTCGACTTCGCGGCTCCCCCGAACTACGGCACCAGCATTCCGGTGACGGTTCTTCCAGGTGACTACGCCGGGCTACAGGTCCTGCTGCCGGGCGAGATCCCCCTCGGGGGAACCGTTTCGGGCAAAGAGGGCTCTCCGGCCGATCAAGAGGCGGGAAGACCGTTCCAGGTTACGGTAAGGGCGGTCGATAGCTGGTGGAACATGGTGCCCGAGGCCGATACGGGAATTTCGCTCGTATCGACAGACGCCTACGCTCTGATCCCCGCCGGGACGGTTCTCGGCGGCGGGCAGCTCACCGTTCCCGTGACCCTCTTCAGGGCGGGAAGGCACAGCTTCGAGGCGAAGGAAGAGGGCTCCGAGGACGGGGAGGGAAGCGTATCGGGCCTCTTAGACGTGGTTCCGGGACCGTACGCAAGGGTTATAATGCTGGCGCCCGGCGAGGAGCTTATTCCCGGCTCCGAAGAGGGAAAGGTGGGAACTCCGCTCGATCAGACGGTCGGCTACTCTTTCAGGCTGATAGTGCAGGCGACCGACTGGTGGTGGAACCCGGTGACGGGGGTAAGCGACGGGATAAGGCTCACATCGACCGATCCGCTGGCCGAGATTCCCGAGATCGCATTCCTGGCCGACGGCCGCGCGGAGTTCGACGTGAGGCTCTCCACCGGCGGGTACCAGCTTCTTACAGCCGAGAATACCGACAATACATCGATCGGCAACACGGTGTCGCAGGTAAGGGCGATAAACAGCGGATTTCATATCGAAGCTGCGGTTCACCCGGAAAAGGTCATAGCGGGGGAGACGTTCTACGTGACGGTAAAGGTGACGAACAACGCCGGTGCCGTCATGCAGGAGGTCAACTCCTTCGCGAATATAGAGGTCCGGAACGCGGTGAAGGGGGAAGCGGGAGAAGGCACGCTGCTCAATACACGCTTCCAATTCCTTCAGGGCGAGCGGACGTTGAGCCAGACATACACGAAGGCCGAATCGATCGTGCTGCTCATATCGGACGAGGGAGGTAACGATCCCGGCCTGACGAACGCGATCACGATAGAGCCGGGGCCGCCCTCGGCTATCGAGGCGGTGAGCGATCCGCCGTGGGTGGGCGGAAGGAAGACGGCCACGATCAGCGCGAGCGTCATAGACGGTTTCGGAAACGGCGTGCCGGGCCAGCCGGTCGTCTTCGAGCTCGAGAGCGGGCTTGGAACCATCACGCCGATCGAGGAGGTCACGGACCGGCTAGGGGTGGCAAGGGCCCTCTTCCGGGCGGCCTACGACCCGGAGACAGGAACAGTGAGGGTCTATTCGAACTCGTTCACGACGATCCTCGAGATCGAGACGGCGCTTGTCGATCCCTCCCTTCCCGGAGGAACCGTGACAAATTACCCGAATCCGTTCCATCCGAACGAGAACGCCACGACAATCGCCTACAAGCTCTCCGACGACGCGATCGTCTCGATGAGGATATTCACGCTCGACGGCAGGCTCGTCCTGAGGAAGAAGTACGGCGCGGGGAGCGACGGCGGCTCGGCCGGCCTTAACGAGATCCTCTGGGACGGCCGCAACGGAAACGGCGAAGTCGTCGCCAGCGGCGGGTATATCGTCCTGATAGAGGCGGAGCGCTCCGGAGAAACCATACATTCGATGCGCCGCAGGATCGGCGTTGTGAGATAAACGCCTGCGGCCGGAAAGGACCGCGGGAAAAACTGCGGGAAGGACCGGCGCGGCGGGAATCGATAGAACGGAGGATTCGATAATGGATCGTGCGAAGATGAAAAATTCAACGGGGATCATGAAGGTTCTCGCCGCATGCGCGGCGATCGTCATGCTCGCCGGAGGCGGCGCCCTGGGATCCGACGAGAACGGCGGAGCGGCGGGAGGATGGCTCTCCGCCTACAGGAGCGCAAGGAGCCTAGGTTTCGGCGGGGCGTTCGTCGCGGTGGCCGACGATCCGATGGGGATGGTCTGGAACCCGGCCGGGATGACGCAGCTCTTTCAGAGCGAAGTATCGCTCGAGACGTCGCGGCTGTTCGAGGGGACCTCTGTGAACTGCTTCAGCTTCGCGGTTCCCGGGAGCCGCTACCCGACACTCGGATTCACCGTGCTGTCGCTGAGGTCGGGGGACTTCGAGCGGACGAACGAGTTCAACGAGACGATGGGAACGTTTCACGAGGGGGACCAGGCGTTTCTTCTGTCGGCCTCACACGACCTCTTTCCCTTCCTCGCGGTCGGCGCCAACCTCAAGATCGTCCGGCAGTCGATCGAGGATTTCAACGACACGGGGGCCGGCCTCGATCTGGGCATGCTTGTGAGCGTAACGGACGACCTCAGGATCGGGGCATCGTTCGCGAACTTCGGCGGGCCGCACATAAAGCTCCGCGAGAGCAGCGAGGATTACCCGGTGCAGTTCAGGGGCGGGTTCGCCCTCCGCGTCCTCTCGGGGCGGGCGACGGTTACGGCCCAGATAGACCATCTGGCCGGCGGCGAGACGATCCTTCAGGGAGGAACGGAATACTGGATCCATCCGACGATGGCCCTTCGCGTCGGGTTCAGCGCCTACTCTCCGGCGGGCGGCTTCAGCTGGAGCCTCCCCCGCGACCTGAGGCTCGATTACGGAATGTCCAGCCACGAGCTCGGACTGACCCACCGGTTCAGCATCTCGTACAGCTTCGGCGGATTCTTCGCCAGATCGAAGGCGGAGCCGGCGGTCTTCTCGCCGTTCGGGATAAACCCTGTGACGAAATTCAACCTCAGCACGAGGACGAGAAAAGATGTCGAATCGTGGAAGCTGGAGATCACGGACAAGTTCTCGAGGAGCATCCGCTCCTTCGGAGGCAGGGGAACGCCTCCGTCGCACCTGATGTGGGACGGCAAGTCGGCGGCGGGGGTCGCCCAGCCGGACGGCATATATACATTCACGCTGTACGTCGAGGATGTCGACGGACGGAAGATAAAGGGACGGCGCGGCACTGTCGAGATCGATACGAGTATCCCCGAGATCTCGGTGCCGGTAGTCATTGACAAGATTTCAAAGGAATAGAGATATGTTTCAGCAGAAGATCGACAGGCTGACCGTTATAACCGCCATCACGATCGCATGCCTCGTCCTGATGGTGGCGAACGCGTTCTCAAGTGTTCCGCCGCCGGGGCCGGGCGGGGATATCGTCTGCTATGCGGCCGTCGCTTCCCCGGGGACCGGGGGCGGCTCCTCTCCGGCGCGCCGGGCGCTCGATGCGGTCTCGACGCGAAGCGCGGAAGATGAACTTTCCCTCCGGTGGATCGAGTTCGAGAACGCACTGCCCCTTCCTTTCAGCGCGAGGAGGATCGCGATCGAACGGCTCGCCGAGCGGACGGGCGGAGACGATACGGGGAAGCTGCCCAAGGACCTACGCGGGCCTGCACTGTTTCTGGCGGGAGAGATACGCTATCTCCTGGGCGATTACGCCTCGGCCTCTTCGCTTTTGAGCCGATCCGCCGGCAGGATGAAGGACGGACCTATCGAGGACGACGCGGAGTTCGCCGCGATCTCCGCGATCGAGGCGGCCGGGCGTGACGGCGAGGCTGCCGATGCGTGGAGGAAATGGCTCAAAAAATATCCCGCGAGCCCCCTTGCGCCCAGGGCCAGGTTATCCCTCGCCTGGAACCGTATAAGGGGAGGATCCTTCGACGAGGCCGCCGGCGAGGCAGCCTCGATCGAAAGCTGCTTCCCGTGGATGAGAAGCGATTTCCGCTTCATCCTCACCGTGGCCGCGGTCGATTACTTCGGGGGAAGATACGCGGACGCATCCCGACGCCTGGAAGGAGCGGGAGACGGCGCTCCGGCCCAGTTCCTCAGGGCCCTATGCCTTTCGGCGCGGGGTAAGGATTTCGAGGCGGCGGTGCTCTTCCAGAAGCTGGTCGACGACCATCCCGAATCGCTGCTGCGCGGATATGCCCTTCTAGCCAAGGGCAATATCTTCTCTGACGGAGGCGATTACGGGAAGGCGGCCGCGGAGTTCGCGCTGATATCGAAGCGCTCCGGCCGAAGCGATATTCGCGGCGAGGCCGAGCTTCTCGAGGCCGCCTGCGTATTCCTCTCGGGCGACGAGGTAACGGGGACCGGGCTCGCAGAGGATGTCGCCGCCCGGTACGCCGGATCCAAGCTGGCCGCGAGGAGCCGTTTCATGCTCGGTGAGATGAGATGGAGGCAGGGCCGCTACGAGGATGCCGTCGTGCAGTATAACAAGGTTCTGTCGGATTATTTCGAGGACGACCTGGCCGGAAGGGCTCTCTACCGCACGGCGAGATGCTTCGACGCGCTGGGAAGGTTCGCCGAGGCGAACAGCACCTACCAGGCCGTCGCAAAAGGATACCCGTATTTGCCCGAAGCCCCCGCCGCGATCTATCTCGCCGGGGTCGGGCTTATGGAGCAGGGAAAATTCGCCGCCGCCGCACCCTGGTTCCAGCTCGTCCTGGACCGCTATTCGGGCGAGGGCGGCGGTGAGACATATACGTTCGAGTCACCGGAGCACCAGGACCTCGTCGAGAAGTCGCTGTGCCTCCTGGAACACTCATACCACCAGGCAGGAGACATGGGCAGGCTCTCGGGAGCACCCCATCTGGTGCTCCAGAAAATGCCGCCGAGCGGTTCCGTCTGGAGGGCGTACGCCCTCCTTCTCGATGCGGACGCCCTGGCGGCGACGGGGCGTCTCATAGAATCCCAGGAGACGCTGGCGAAGCTGTTCGCCGAGTTTCCCGACCACCCGGTCGGCGTGAAGGCGAACAGGCTTCTCGCATGGACATACGCCCGCCAGGGCAGGCAGGACCTTGCGATCGAGACGGAGGAGCGGATGCTGGCCCGTTACGAGGCGCAGGAGGACCTGGAGAATATGAGCGAGGCCCTGCTGACTCAGGCGCACGCGCTGTTCAACAGGAAGATGTACGAGGAGGCGGCGCTGAAATACGGCGAATTCCTGCGCGGTTTCCCCGGCCACGGCAAGGGGCTAACGGCGCTATACCAGGCGGGGCTCTGCTACCAGCGGCTCGGCAGGGAGGGTGACGCGGTCGACAGGTGGGAAGAGGTCACGGCGGCCGCTCCGGCCGGCCCCGTATCGGCCAAGGCGTGGCTTCGGGCCGGTGATCTCTATTTCAACACGGGGCACTACGATGACGCGAGGCGCTGCTACACGGGATTTCTCGACAATTTCGACGACGAGGGAAGCACCGCCGAAGGGCTCGTCCGGCTTGCCCGGTGCGACTATAACGAGGAGCTCGACGCCGAGGCGCTCGACCGATTCAAGGAGGTCGCACGACGGTTTCCCGGAACGAGGGCGGGGCGCGAGGCCGAGACGGCTATAGCGCAGATCCTCTTCCGCATGGGGAGCTCCGATCCCGAGGGCGGGTACCTCACCGAGCTCGCCGAGAGCTACCCCGACGATCCCCTCGCCCCCGACGCGAGGTTCGCGATCGCGATGAAAATCTACGAGGAGGGCCGCTTCGAGGAGGCCGCCTCCGAATTCAAGAAGGTCTACACCGGCTACCCCGCCTCATCGTCGGCCGACAGGGCATTCTTCCTTATGGCCGATTCGTATTCGAGGGCCGGGATGAAGGATAGCGAGCGCGGGGCCTGGGAAGATTTCCTCGAGTATTTCCCCGCGAGCGAGCTGTATCCCGGCGCCCTTTTCAGGATAGCCTCGATACGTTTCGATGACGGCGAGTATATCCGCGCGGCGTCCGATTTCGCCGCGGTGCTCGAGAGGGAAACGGACGAAGAGACCAGGTCGGCTTCGATATTCAACCTGGCGATGAGCTACAGGATACTGGGGCGAAACGGCGAGGCCGGAGAGGTGCTGGAGGGCTGCAGAAGGGGCGGCGCGGCGGGCGGCAGGGAGGCCGAAATAGCCGGGCTGCTGGGGGAGATACGGGCGGAGGAGGGGAATCATGCCGCCGCGGCAAGGGAGTTCGAGACCGCGATCGCGGCCGATTCGAAGGGAGCTAAAACAGCCGAGCTGAACTACAGGCTGGGAGAATGCAGGGAGAAGCTGGGAGATATCGAGGGGGCCATCGCCGCCTACGGCGCGTCGATGAAGGCGGCCGACCTGAGCGATCCGTTCAGGCTGTCCGCCGTCGCCCGAAAGGCGGCCCTCCACGAGCAGAAGGGAAATCTCAGGGGCGCGCTGACCGCATACAGGGATCTTATAGAGAATGCGGATGACCCGGAGCTCGCGCTGGCGGCGCGGGAAAGGGCGGCTCAGCTGGAAGAGGTCCTCAAGTAGGGATCCGACCGGGAAGCGCCCGAACGGGAATATCACGGAAAAGGAGAAGTGGATGTTTACGGAATTCAACTGGCAGGAAACGGTGATCGACAGTCCGATCTTCCTCGTCCTGATGGCCTGCAGCATAATCACGCTGGCCGTCGTCATCGAGAGGGCATACTACTACTTCAAGCGCGGGGGAGACTCCGATTCGGCCCTCGCCTTCTCGTTGAAGAAGATCCGCAGCGGCGATCTCAAAGGGGCCTTCAGCAGGTGCGAGTCGATGAGCCACCCGATGGGACCGGTCGCCGTGCAGGTATTCGAGGCAAGCGAGCCGGACGGAGACCCCGTCGAGGAGAGGATGCAGATAAGCCTCAGCGAGCAGAAGATGCTTCTCGAGAAGAACCTCGGCGTCCTGGGCACGATGGCGGCGATAGCCCCGCTTATCGGGCTGCTGGGAACGATCTGGGGGATAATGAGGGCGTTCCAGGATATGGCGAGCACCGGCTCCGCCGCCCCCTCGGTCGTTGCGGCGGGGGTGGCCGAGGCGCTGCTGACCACGGCGGCCGGCATCGTGATCGCCGTGCCCGCGATACTGTTCTACAACCATTTCACAAGACGCATGAACACGATGCTGACGATGGCCGAGAATTGCGCGCGCAGCCTCAGGGTGGCCCTCGTCGAGACGGCCACGGTGAATTGAACGGCCGGGTAATTTCGAAGCGAGGAGTCCGATTTGTTCCTTGAGAAGAATAAGAAATCAGGCGATGTGCTGCACGATGCCAACATGACGCCGCTCATTGACGTGTCGCTGGTCCTGGTCGTCATGCTGCTCCTTCTTACGCCGCTCGCCTTCGAGTCGAGCATAGCTCTCAGGAAGAGCGCCGGCGCGAGGGATCTTCCCGCCGCAAAGGAGAGAGCGCAGGCGATCGAGCTGAATATAGTATCCGAGGACAGCGTGAAGGTCGGCGCCGTGACGGTCGGCC
Source organism: uncultured bacterium (assembly GCA_964584495.1). Taxonomy (GTDB): domain Bacteria; phylum Krumholzibacteriota; class Krumholzibacteriia; order Krumholzibacteriales; family Krumholzibacteriaceae; genus CAZPAH01. The sequence continues at coordinate 67,506 of CAZPAH010000003.1, forward strand.
GCAAAGCCCTCGGAACATTCCTTCCCTCGATGATGGAGGAAGAGGGGTGCAGGCAGGTGTCGATTAATTGCAACGGCGATGTCTCGCACGGAGCCTTCGTGAACGTTGTAGATCAGGCGAAGCTGAGCGGGGCCGCAGGCATCGCCGTGGTTGGGAGGTAAGATGAGGGAACCTCTGGTGAACGGACGGTCACAGATCACGGGGATAAACGTGACGCCGATAATAGATGTCGCCCTCGTGCTGGTGATAATTCTGCTAATAACCGCTCCGGTGCTTTCGATTTCGGATCTCGGCGTGAATCTTCCGAGCGCCAGCACTCGCGGCGCCGAGGACGAGGACAGGCTCAGCGTCACCCTCGCCTCCACGGGGGAGCTTTCGATCGAGCAGACGATTGTGGACAGGGACGATCTCGTGGAAGCGATCCGCGAGAGGCTCGAGACGGGCGGTGCGAAGACGCTGGTCGTTATCAGGGCCGACGAGAAGGTGCCTTACCGGGATGTGAGGTCCCTGCTCGGGATGGCCCGGGAAGCGGGGGCCCTGCGCCTCGCGATAGCCACTGTTCAGGCAGGGAAGGGAAGCGAATGGACGCATACGTTTTAAGCGCCGAGCTGGCGACGATCCGGTCGAGGACGAGGCGTATCTTCGCTTTCAGCACGGCGGTGCACCTCGTTGTGGGAGCGCTGGTCTACATAGGCCGCACCCTGGCGCCGGCCGAGCCGCCGCCGCTGGATTTCACCGAGATAACATGGATCGAGCCCGCCGAGGAGCAAATCGCCCTTCTCGAGGAAAGGGGAGCGGCCCCTTCCGAGATCGAGAAGGAGAAGCTCGAGAAGGCGAAGCCCGCCGTTCCCGATGCGGGAATCGCGGTCGAGGTCATGAAGGAACGCCTACGGACGATGCAGGGGGGCATCCCGGCGCGAAGGACGCTCGCCTCGGCGATCGTTCCACCTGGGGCTTTGATAAAGCCGGCGAGGATGTCGGCCGCCATAGTGGAGAGGATAACGGGTTCCCCGGCGAGGCTGACCCGCGGTGACGATGCGCCCGCCGCTCCGGCGAAGCTTGAAAGGATGCAGAGAGGGGATGCGAGGCTGGCCGCTGCCGTTCCGGCGAAGAGGGACGATGAGGGAGGGAAGAAGGATCTGACCGCCAAGGTCGATCTTCCCGGCGTCTCCCTGGCCGGCCCGGTGGCCGACAGGGATCTGCTCTCCTACGTCTCCCCGGAATATCCCGAGTGGGCGAAGAGGGACGGCGTGGAGGTCTCGGTGATGCTGCACTTCAACGTGCTGCCCGACGGGACTGTGAAGGAAGGGATTATCGTGGAGCGGAGCTCCGGGTTCAACGAATTCGACGATAACGCGGTTCACGCTCTTCTCGCCTGGAGGTTCGAGCCGATAGGCGGGGGAAGAACGTCGGACCAGTGGGGAAAGATAGTGTTCAACTACAGGCTTGGAAAAATGATGACAGGAGCAGGATCATGAAGAGGAGTTCAATCTCGCTGGCCGGACTGATATTGTTTGCCATGCTCGCCGCAGCGGCGGGCTTCACGCGGGCATCGGCGTCGCCGGTGCCCGCGATACCCGACAGCAGCCTTGCGGCGGTGCCGGCGGGCGGCGGGATATCTCTAAAGGGGGACGAGGACGGCACCGTTCTAAGGTCTCTCACGGTCGAAGGGGAAGACCGGATAAGCATTGAGTTCGCAAGGCCCGTCCTGGATCTCGCCCTCGATGCCAGGAACGTTCCCGGGCTCGACTGGAAAAACACCTGGGAAAAGGAAGATCTGTTCTCGATCCTCGTAGGCATGTCCGGCTTCGAAAGGCCCGAAGTTCCCCTGCACCCCTGGCTCGGAATCTTCGCCTTCGGCGAGGTCGCCAGGTTCAGTCCGGAGGTTTCGGGAGCGGAGCACTGGAAACTGACGATCGTCGATTCGCGGGGAAAGGTCGCCGTCCAGTACGAGGGCGCCGGCAGGTGCCCCAAGGAGATCTCGTGGGACGGCCTCGACTCCCGCGGAAAGCCCGCGACGCCGGGGCTCACGTACTCGTTCGTAATGGTCACGGCCGACAGGGCCGGCAACATGAGGAGCTACTTCGGCGACGGATTCGTCCTTCCGCCCTTCCGCCTTCAAGGCGAGAACGGCGTCACGCTGGTCTTCTCGGGCAACGAGCTTCTGACATCCGCTCCGGCCGCCGGCGCCGCGGGGGCGGCGCAGCCGATCATGATAGAGGCGGCATCCTGGCTGAACCAGGTGGAGATCCCCGGGCACCGCGTGCTGATAGAGGCGTCGGCCCGGACATCGGATCAGGCGACAGCCCTTGCCCAGCGCGTTGCGCGCACCCTGAAGGGGATGCTCCTTGGAGATCCGGACAGAGTCGGCTACACGGCCGAGGAGAACCCCCTCGCCCCGGACGGAGGGACCGTTCTCATAAGGACATCTCTGTAGGGCATGGGACCCTTCTCCATGGCCGGTCCGCCGGCTTTCCATCTTCAAGGAAATCACACAGGCGAGGTGCGCTCCATCCCGGTCCTTTGAACAAAGCGGCATATCTGCTACTATCGGGCGGGGGTGTTATTATGCTGCCTGCCGAATGTTATCCGGCCGGGCGCGGCGAGTGGGAGAAGACGGCCCGCGTAATAGCCCATCTCGACATGGACGCCTTCTACGCTTCCGTCGAGATCCTCGATTTTCCGGACCTGAGGGACAGGCCGGTCATCGTGGGGGGAAGCTCGAAGCGGGGGGTCGTCTCGGCTGCGAGCTACAGGGCGAGGGATTTCGGGATTCACTCGGCGATGCCCGTGTTCATGGCGAAGAGGCTTTGTCCCGATCTCGTCGTGCAGCCCGTCCGCATGAAGAGGTACTCGCAGGTTTCGCGCGCGGTCATGGATATCCTCCAGGGGTATTCGCCGCTCGTGGAGCAGATATCGATCGACGAGGCGTACGTGGATCTCACCGGGACCGGCAAGCTGTTCGGGACTCCCGAGGAGACGGCCGTCTCCATCAAGAGGGATATCCTGGAGAAGACATCGCTCACCTCCTCGATAGGCCTTTCCACCTGCAAGCTCGTATCCAAGATCGCCTCGGATATCAACAAGCCGGACGGGATAACGATAGTGCCCTCGTCGAGGGTCGGCGTCTTTCTCGAGAAGCTGCCCGTCGGTAAGATCCCCGGTGTAGGCGGTAAGAGCGAGGATGAGCTCGAGAAGCTCGGGATAAGAAGGCTCGGGGAGGTGAGAAAATTTTCGCCCGCCTACCTCGAGGAAAGGTTCGGGAAATTCGGCCGACGTCTCCTCGCGATCGCCGCCGGCGGGGACGATTCGCCCGTGACCCCGTGGTCCGCACCGAAATCGATAAGCAACGAGCTGACATTCCCTGAGGATACCGACGATATCGATCTAATGCAGAAGCACCTGCTAGCCCTCAGCGAGATGGTCGGGCACAGGCTGAGAAAACACGGCATGAAGGGAAAGACCGTCACGCTGAAGCTCAAAAACTCCGATCACCGCCTGATAACGAGGAGTGTCACGCTGGACAAGCCTACCCACCAGGGGGGGAGGATCTACAAGGAGGCGAAGAAGCTGCTCGTCAGGTCTGCCGTCGCGGGCAAGAAGAGGCTGATCGGCGTCGGCGTGTCGAATCTCGAGCCGGCCGGTGAACCCGGCCAGATGCTCCTCTTCGGGGAGAGCTCCGGCCGGGACGACAAATGGGATCGCGTCGACAGGGCCGTCGACGATATACTGGGCCGGTTCGGCCCCGGGGCGGTCAAGCGCGGCGGGCTGGACGAGGGATGAGATCCTCCCTACCGGGGGGGATACCTTTCCAGGATCTTCTTGACCGATTCATCGATGTCATCGGAGATGTTCTCGCGGCCGTGAAGGACACCGACCGCCCATCCCCGCCAGAAGAGGTCTTTCGCCCTTCTATCGACGAAGTCGAGGATCAGCGTGCCTTCCTTGTACCTGTGCACGCTGATATCGTGGCCGCCGCGGCGTCCCCATCTTCCGTACCTGTAGTAGTAATGCTCCACGTCGACCCTGTTCCTGGCGCCGATATGGTAGGCGATCAGGAAATCGGGCTCGCCGCCCGCCGCCTTGCTGAACCCTTTAGCCGCCATCTCCCTCTCTATCGCGCTTACGATATGCTTTCTAACGAGCGGGTCGTTCATCAGCCCGCCAGCGCCGGTCGTCATCTTGTGCTCGATCCAGCCGTAGGTCTTGTAGGCCGAGAAATCGGTCTCCCTGTCGAAGTCGGTCTGCACCGAGATCGTCGAGCAGCCGAGCGGTGCCGTGAGCAGCAGGGCGGACAGCAATACGAGCCTCTTTCTCATCTATGATTCCTCCTTTTTGCGCGGGGAATTGACGCAGTAGATTCTAGCCCCGATTACGCGGATCTTCAATAGCAAAGCGAAACCTATTGTCTCCCCGGATGCGACGCGGTTACTTTATCAAAACCATTTTTCTCGTATGAGCGCCATTCTTCCAACTCTTCTTCACATTCATTGGTTAACATAATGTAAAAACAGGACATCTGTAGTTTTGTAACTTGCTTATATTACGCGTGTTATAGCCTAACTGCAAGATTTTCGACCGCCACCGGTGGCGGTCGAAAAGTTGTCACTTATTGCATAATGGAGTTAATGGCGCTCCTCCTACTCGGCCGCGAGGGAAGTTGATGTTAATCGATGTGGTGGTCGGTTCAGGATAAAAAATTTGGCTCCCCGGAGCTTATCTGGTAATCTGTTTGCTCGAGGCATCATATCGAGCTTCTTTCGCCGGGGGAATCTCTCCCGGTCAGGCATGAGGCGGACTATGGCCGATGTATTTAGAAATACGGCGATGATAACCGGCTTCGTATTCACGATGATGCTCCTCATCGAGTACCTGAACGTCATCACTAGCGGGGTCTGGCAGCGCAGGCTGTCCGGAAGCCGGTTCGGGCAGTACGTCCTCGCCTCCTTCCTCGGCGTGGTCCCCGGCTGTCTCGGGGCTTTCGCCGTTGTCGCGATGTACTCGCACAGGATGGTCAGCCTCGGCGCCGTGGTCGCCGCCATGATCGCGACGAGCGGCGACGAGACATTCGTGATGCTCGCGATCATTCCCAAGGCGGCCCTTTTCATATCGGCCGTTCTGTTTGTCGTTGGGATAATCGCCGGAGTGCTGACCGACACCCTATACAAGAAGTCCGACAGGCTGTTGGATATATGCTGCGACGGGATGGAGCTTCACGAGGGCCATCACGGGAGACTTTTCGCCCGGGGGAATATCGTGGAGCAGTGGAGAAACTGCTCGGCGGCCAGGGGGATCATCACGATAGTCCTCGTGCTCATGATCGCCGGTGTCGTGACCGGGCAGATCGCCGGTGATCACGAAGGAGCGCACGAGGGGGCAGGTCCTCTCGGGCTGCTCGGCGGAAATTGGATCAAGATAACGCTTATTTTAACATCGATGATCGCCCTGTTCATCGTCGCGACCGTCGACGATCACTTCCTCAAGCAGCACCTCTGGGGGCACATCGCGCGCAGGCACCTCCCGAGGATATTCCTGTGGACCTTGGGGACGCTCCTGGTCCTGTACGTTCTGACCGATCACCTCAACCTGGATCCGGCCCGGCTGAGCGGGAGGGGGAGCTGGGTCGCCCTCCTGGCGGCCTGCCTCGTCGGACTGATCCCAGAATCGGGCCCCCACCTTGTTTTCGTCACCCTGTACGCGCAGGGGTACATCCCCCTCGCCGTGCTGCTTGCCGGATCGATCGTCCAGGACGGCCACGGCATGCTGCCGGTCCTCGCCCATTCCAGGCGTGTCTTTGTCATAATAAAGCTGATAAATCTGGCCTTCGGCCTGGCGGTCGGGGCGCTGGCCCTGTGGGTGGGGATATAGTCATATCTTCCCTTCAATACGAACAGGCGATGACTCTTAAGGATGTCCGTCTGTTTAGGGCAGATCCATCATCCGCCGTCATATCCGGCCGGACGATATGGATCCAGCCCGCCCCATATCACCGTATCAGGACCAGCTTCCTCGATATCGTCTCCCGGCCCGCCCGCAGGTAGCAGAAGTAGACGCCGGTGGCCATGATGTTGCCCGAGTAGTCCAGGCCGTCCCAGGTCGCTGTGTGCCGGCCCGGCTTGAGGGTCGAATTCACGAGAACACGCACCAGCCTTCCCTCCACGTCGTAGACGGCAAGGGATATCTTCCCCTTTTCCGCCACCGAAAAACGAAGCTCGGTGGAGGCGTCGAACGGATTCGGGTAGTTTGGATGTAGGGCCGTCGGGAGCTCGGCCGCCACGTACTTTTCGGTCTCGAACAGGATGCATGAAGTTCCCCACGCCGGACGGTATGCGACGCGATAGCGATACGACTTACCAGGCCGGCAGCTTCGGTCCAGATATTTGAAGGTGATTTCTCCCGAGCGCGCCCGGATCTTCTTGATCTCCCTGTAATTCCCGCCGGAAGGAGTGGAGCGCTGGATGGAGAAGATATCCCCTTCGGCGATCGAGGGGAGGGACCATTCTATACTGATAGATCCCTTGCCGCGAAGAACTCTATAGCCGAAGCATTCGCGGGTGGAGGTTTTTCCCGCCGCATCCGGTTCCTGTGCGATCTCGAGCTCGTTCAACCCGGTCGCACCGCACCCGGCCAGAAACACGCGGTGAGCATATCGACTACCGTTCCAACAAGCCGCTGCATCTTACACCTCCGATTTAAATATATAAAATCTATCCGGCCGGATCAAGGCGCTCGAGGAGCGGACGGGGCGGGCGGTCCGGGGATCGGGTCTCAAACCGCTTTTCTCGCGCGGAGCAGGTAGTGGAAGTTGTGATACGATTGCAGCCGCCCGCGGGGCCCGAGGGCGCGGTACAGCATCGCCAGTCCGCTCGGGACGTTGGGGTACGCTTCCTGGGGAACAGCTTCGATCTCGACGAAGCCGGCGCGCGCGAGAATCTTTTTGGTCCTGAAGACGCTTGTCGGAAACTCGTAGGGAGCCGGCTGCTGGGGCGAGCGTCTAAGCCGGTGGTAGAGAGACCTCAGCGCTCCGTGCAGGCGCCTCGGCAGGAGGATCGATTTCCATATCTGGAATAAGCCCCAGGCGTTTATATCCTCGAGAAATAGAAGGCCGCCCGGCTTCAGGATCGAGTGGAACGACTCGACGATCGTCTCGAGATCGTCCGGCTCGTGGTGCACGAGATCGATGCAGCAGACACAGTCGAACGAGCCCTTCCTGAAGGGAAGCGCCTGGACCGCGCCTGCGACGTTCATGCCCGAGCCGTGCTCGTCGCGAAGAAGCTCGAGGAGGTGAAGCATCAGATCGAAGGCGACGAGCCTGCTGCCGGGGGCGAGATCGAGAAACCGCCTGTCTATCCCGCAGCCGACGTTGATTATCGTCTTCTCTACGCCGCCTCCCAGGGCGCCGGCGACCTCGGCCCAGAACTCATCCTTCGACCTTTCCCACTCGATCTCGCTCGCTGCGTTTTTCTCCTCGGGGGGGAGATCCTTCATCAGGTCGCCGAGCTTTTCCTCCTCCTCTATATGCTCCCTGTCGATATCGGCAGGGAACAGGAGGGGTATCCCGCCCGAAACGTCGTACGCGCGAAGACATTTCGAGCACTCGAGATATCCGAGGGCCGTCTCCAGGGCGCCGCCGCAGTCGGGGCAGGCGAGAAGCTCGAGCAGCTCGGGATTTACCTTTTCGGTCATTTCATCCTTTTCCGTCTTACGATCCGGGGCTTCGAAATTCCACGTTTTTCAATAGATATAGCAGGAGGCATTATATTTCAAGAGGGCGATTTGTAAAATCATTAATGCGCGGATCCGGCCGCCGCGGCGCAGGGTGGATGGAAGGGGGGCCAAGGGGATATCAATGCCGCGGCGAGGCGATGGACGTCTTGACAGCGGGCCGGATGCGTGATAGCGTTTTATCCCTGTTCCGGGAGGCTCCGCGGGGCGGCCAGGCCCTTCGGGACGTAGAGTATCTTCCGGCAAGGAAGGCGACTTAAGGATAATCGGGGCCGAGATATTTTCATTATTCTTTCTGGAGGCGGAGGAAATGGACCTTAAAGCGATTCAAAGCGCCCTAAAAGAGAAGGGTATCGACGGCTGGCTCTTCTACGATTTTCATAACAGGGATCATCTCGCGTACAGGATCCTGGGGATGGATTTCAACAAGATGACATCGAGGCGTTGGTTCTATTTTATTCCGGCCGAGGGGGAACCGGTCCGCCTGGCCCACAGGGTCGAGAAATCGAAGCTCGATTCGCTTCCCGGCAGGCTGGTATATTACCATCCCTGGGAGGAGCTTCACCGGACCCTGAGGGAGATTCTCGGCGAACCGAAATCGATCGCGATGCAGTACTCTCCCTTCAACAATATTCCCTACACCTCGATCGTCGACGCAGGAACGGTGGAGCTTATCCGCAGCTTCGGGCATGAGGTCGTTTCCTCGGCGGACCTGGTGCAGCTCTTCGAGGCGGTAATCGACGAGAAGGGGTACCAGAGCCATCTCAAGGCGGGGGAGATCATCCAGAAGATCAAGAACGAGGCATTCACCGAGATCGGCAGGGCCCTCTCCAAGGGAAAGAAGATCACCGAGTACGATATCGCGAAGTTCATCCTCGACCGTTTCGAGGAGGAGAATATAGATCCGGGTCACGACATCCCGATAGTCGGGATCAACGATCACCCGGCCAACCCCCACTTCGAGCCGAAGAAGGAGGGATCGTACCAGTTCAAGAAGGGCGATATGGTCCTGATAGATCTCTGGGGAAAGCTCAAGGAGCCGGGATCGATCTATTACGATATCACATGGTGCGGGTTCATCGGGGACGATCCTCCGGAGAAGTACAACGAGATATTCCACGTCGTCCGCGACGCGAGGATAGCTGCGGTGAACTTCGTCAGGAAATGTTTCGCCGACGGACGTCCCTGCTACGGGTGGGAGGTCGACGACGTCTGCCGCGAAGTCGTCAAGAAGGCCGGCTACGGGGAATATTTCATCCACAGGACCGGCCACTCGATCGGCGAGGAGGTGCACGGCAACGGGGTGCACATCGACAATCTCGAGACGAAGGACGAGCGCCAGCTGATACCGGGGATCTGTTTCTCGATAGAACCCGGCATCTACCTCGACGGAGAGATGGCGGCAAGGAGCGAGATAGACTGTTTCATCACCCTTGACGGCAAGGTCGTTGTCGCGGGCGAGGAGCAGATGGAGCTTATAAGAATCCATGCGGGATAATCTCGGGCCGGATCCCACCTGCCCAGCGGCGCCGGTCTCTCTACATTCTATCGCGGCGGCTTAGTTGTATGCCCGCGCCGGTATTTCGCGCTCTACGCCTTGCCCTTTCGAAGCGCCATCCTTACGAGGAAGAAGCACATCACCGCGAAGATGAAGGCGCCGAACCAGCTCTGCTCTGTCAGTCCTCTCAGGATCCTGGGGCCGAAGCTGAGCATCTTGTCCAGGTCGAACCCCGTGAGTATGGCGTAGGTGAGACCGCCGAGCGCACCGCCCGCGATGAGCCCGCTGCTGAAGAGCATGCCGGGACCCGATTCGTCCTCGGAGCCTTTACCCCTGTTGCTGTACTTATCCACGGCCCACCTGATCGTTCCCCCGACGAATATCGGTGACGAAATTGACAGGGGAAGGTAGACCCCCACGGCGAAGGGCAGGGCGCTGACCCCGCAGAGCTCCATGCCTACCGTGAGGAATATCCCCATCAGGATGAGAATCCAGGGGAGGCGCCTGTTGAGAACCCCGTCGATCACCGTTGCCATAAGCCGCGCCTGGGGCGCGGGGAGTTTCGACGAGCCTATCCCCGCTTCCCTCCTTATAATGTGGCCCGGATCGGCCTTGTCGACGAGGTACTTCTCGCCGGAGCCGGCGAAACCATAGACATCGAAAGCGGATCCCTTGTAGTCCGTCGTCATCTCCAGGGTCGCCTCGGTCGGGATCGTGAACGACGGATCGGTGATCGTCCTCTCGGTAGTGAAGGCGTTGTTCAGGATTATCAGGGTGAATCCGACGAGGAAAATCGACGAGAAGGCGCCGATAACGTATCCGTATTCCTGCTTCTTCGGTGTGCAGCCGAGGAGGTAGCCGGTCTTGAGCGCCTGCGCGACATTGCCGGCGTTCGAGGCGCATATGCATACGACCGCGCCGACCATCAGGGCCACCGCCGTGTATACGCCTCCCGTCCAGCCCACGCCGAGGAAGATCAGGGAGGTCGCCATGAGGGTGGCTATCGTCATGCCGGAGGTCGGGTTGGACGAGACCCCTATCTGGCCGACCAGCCTGGAGGAAACCGTGGCGAAGAAGAAGCCGAAGACTATTATCAGGAGGGTTGCAACGAAGTTGCCGAAGAAGTGCCCGGGATGTATGACGAAGCTGAGCAGAAGGTAGATGACGACGAAGGCGATAGAGATGCCGATGAAGACGAAGGAGATCGGGAGGTCCTCGGAGATCCTGCTGACCGCGCTCCTGGCCTCCTTGCCGCCGCGCATCTCGGCGAACGAGTCGCGGAACGAATGCACGATCGTGGGCATCGCCTTGCATAGATTGATCACGCCGCCGGCGACGACGGCGCCGGCGCCGATATAGCGCACATACTTGCTCCACAGGATCGAGTAGTCGGTGATCTGTCCGATCGTCGTCGTGACGAAGGCCCCGCCGTCCGCCACCGTGATCGGCATCGAGGCGCCGAAGAACTTGATCATCGGGATCAGGAGCATCCAGGAGATGAATCCGCCGGCCACCATTATCCCGGCCACGCGGGGACCTATTATATATCCGACGCCGAGAAGCTCCGGGGAGATCTCGCAGTTGAGGGTTGATCCGTTGTAGAATCTGGGGTTCCAGACGGGAACCTCTTTCCAGAACCGGCCTACCGTCATCAGTATCTTGTATATGAATCCGAACCCGGCCCCCCAGAAGACCGCCTTAGCGTGCGAGCCTCCCTTCTCTCCGCTCTTTATCACCTCGGCGCAGGCTATCCCTTCCGGGTACGGGAGGACGCCGTGCTCCCTCTCTATCAGGTAGCGCCTCAGCGGTATCAGGAAGCATACGCCGAGCGATCCACCCGCGAGGGCAACGACGAAGGCCTTCGTAACATCGAGTGTGAATCCGAGAAAGATGAGGGCGGGCAGGGTGAAAATTATCCCCGCCGCGATCGATTCGCCGGCCGCCCCTGTCGTCTGGACGGTGGCGATCTCGAGCACCGTCGCTTTTCGCGCCATCCCGGCGAAGAAAGCCATCGCGATGATCGAGATCGGTATATTGACGGCGACCGTTAGGCCGGCCTTCAGGCCGAGGTAAACGGTGACGGCGCTGAATAGCAGCCCGAGGAGCGCCCCCAGCACTACGGCCCGGAAGGTGAACTCGGGGATCTGCTGATCTGCCGCGATGTAAGGCTTGAATTCCTTGCTCGTTTCGTTCATTTGCGTCCTTTCTTCGGTTTGACCGGAACGGGTAAGGCACTGCGAAAATTGTAACGGAAACTTTATCGAAAGACGGGATCAATGTCCAGTAGTATCACCGGCTTCCGTTCCGCGTGCCGCCGGCTTGCGAGGCGGCGAATAAAAGGTTCGCCACCCCTTTGTGTTGAAATATAATATGGAAGGGGTTAGGATGGGCGTTGGCGGAGATCCCGCCGGGGGAGAAGTCGATGTCGATAAGGGAAAACCTGGAGAGGGTGCGAGAGAGGATCGAGCGCGCGGCCGAGTCGGCCGGGCGAGACAGCTCCGGCATCACGATTATCGGCGTATCGAAGACGCACGGTCCCGATAAGATAATGGAGGCGGTCGATGCCGGTATCGCGGACCTCGGCGAAAACCGGGTCCAGGAGTTCCTCGGCAAGGTCGACAGGGTGCAGAGGGAGTGCAGGTGGCACCTTATCGGCCACTTGCAGACGAACAAGGTGAGCAAGGTGATCGGCCGTTTCACGATGATCCATTCGGTCGATTCGCTGAAGCTGGCCGAGAAGCTGGGCCGGGCGAGCGCCGACGCCGGGATAGTGACCGACATACTTCTCGAGGTGAACACGAGCGGCGAGGGATCGAAGAACGGGATCGATCCGGAAGGTGCCGTCGATCTGTGCCACATGGTATCGCCGATCATGGGGATCAGGCTTAAGGGTCTCATGACGGTGGGCCCATGGGTCGATGATATCGCCGTCGTGACCCGGGCGTTCGAGAAGCTTCGGCGTCTCGGCGAGGATGTAACGCGCGCCGGCATCGAAAACGTCGAGATGGAGCACCTTTCGATGGGGATGACGGACGATTTCGAGGCGGCGATCGCCGAGGGTTCCACGATGCTGCGCTTGGGAAGGGTTCTATTCGGTGAAAGGAGCGGTGGTTGACCGTGGCAGAAAAATGGCCATCTTTTTCCCGTCGTAGGGTATCTGGCCGCTTCCGCGCGGCCGAATATAAAATGCCGCGACTCGTCAACCGCTTGTAAAGATAGGAATTATGGGATATTTTATAACGGAGCCGATTGGACTGATTATTGCTTTTTTAAACGTGACGACAATTTTACTGTCGATCTATTTTCTGTTGCTGTTGATTGCAGATTCACGGAGCAGGGTGTTCAGGATGCTCGATACTATCTTCACTCCGGTGTTGAACCCGTTACGGAAGATTTTTCGGGAAGGTAGGCTCGACGCGTCCCCGGCGGTTCTGGCCGTCGTTCTGCAGGTATTATCATTTGCCATTAAGTGGAATTTTCAATAGAAAAGGTGTCAGCCAGGAGGCAGGAAGATGAGAATCACACCTCTCGATATTCGCAAGCAGGAGTTCCGCAAGACGATGCGGGGTCTGGACGGCGATGAGGTATACGCGTTTCTGGGTACGGTTGCGGACGAATATGAGACGGTGCTGTCGGACAATAAAAAGCTCCGCGAGCATATCGTCGAGTTGGAGGAACGTCTCAAGGAATTCAAGAATATGGAGAAGAACCTGCGCGACACACTGCTGACGGCCGAAAGGATCACGGCCGAGGCGAAGGAGAACGCAAGGAGGGAGGCGGGCCTCATCGTCCGCGAGGCGGAGGTGGAGGCGGACAAGGCGGCAGAGGCGATCCGCTCGCACACCCAGCAGCTTCGAAGGGAGATCCTCGAGCTGAAGAAGCAGAAAGACAACTATATAACGAGGCTCCGGACCCTTATCGAGAGCCACGACAGGATGATTGAGGGTTTCGAGGATGATTTCGCCGTCGTCGACAAGGAGATCGAGGAGATCGG
>CAZPAH010000004.1:0-55375 GCA_964584495.1 uncultured bacterium
GAGGCGGGTATCCGTTTCCTCGAGGACGGCGGGTTCGTGAGATATCTCTCCGCGCGGCGAATGGTCCTCGGACCAGAAACAGACTGGAAACCGGAGGGGATTTTCAGTAGAATCGGCGGGTATTGCGGTTGACGTCCCGCGATCCTAAAAAGACGGGAGACGAAAATGGATATCGGTTCGATGGGTGCCATAGCGGCTCTTTCGACAATCTTCGGAGTGATTTGCTGCTTCTGGGGATTCAGGATTTTCAAGGTGATGCTCGGGATTATAGGTTTCATAATCGGGGCGTATTTCGGAGCCCATTTGGGGGCCTATTTCACCGGGGGATTCGGGTTCGTAGCCATACTCCTCGGCCTTCTCGGCGGAATCGTCGGTTCTTCACTCGTTGTGGCGCTATACTTCCTGGGAATCTTCGTACTCGGAGCGATGGGGGGCTGGATCCTCGGGATGATGATTACAGGGGCGACGGGGGCCGGGATCAGCATTTTAATAATCGCGGCGATAGCGCTGGCAGGCGGGCTCCTCGCCGTATTCGCGCAGAAATTGATCCTCATCGTCGCCACGTCGTTCGTCGGCGCGTGGTACGTTGTCTCCGGGGCCTTCTATTTTATGGGGAGCGGCTTCGATCCTATGGCAGTCTTCCGCGATCCATCCGACATGATAAAGTACAGCGGGGGACCCTACAACGTGATCCTCGCCAGCTGGCTCCTTCTGGGGATCGCAGGCATGTTTTTCCAGTACAGGTCTTACAGGAGCAGAGGCAAGCCGGAGGTTGAATAGATGGATAACGACCGTTACCGAAGGGGACTGGAGAGGTTCAGGGAAGTGGACGGCAAGGGAGGCGAAAAGGCCGTCGAGGATCTGAAAGAGCTGGTCCCCGAGATCGGCCGTTATATCGTGGAGTACCCCTTCGGGGACATCTATTCCAGGCCGGGGCTCGATCTGAGGACGAGGGAACTGGCGGCCATAGCGGCCCTCACCGCTATGGGCAACGCCGAGCCGCAGCTCAGGGTTCACATTCATGCGGCCCTGAATGCCGGGGCTTCGCGCCGGGAGATTATCGAGGTCGTGCTTCAGATGACGGTTTATACGGGTTTTCCCCTCGCCCTGAACGCCCTCTATACCGTCAGGGATATTTTTGCCAGGCGCGATGCGAGCGGTAAAGACTGATCGCCCGCCTACCCCTCTTCTCGCGATCCATAAATACTTGATACGGTTGTGGAAATAGTGCAGGATAGCAGGGGTTTTCACACTTCGTGGATGAGGGGCGGGCGAAGAAAACGTTCCAGAAGGTTTATCCGGGGAAAAGGAGATGAAACTGGACCTTGAAGGGCAGAATGTTCTGGTGACCGGAGGAAGCCGCGGGATCGGGGAGGAGATTTCGAGGCGGATAGCGGCATGCGGGGGAAGGGTCGCGGTGCATTACAATTCCGGGGAGGAAAGGGCCCGCGGCCTCTCGCGTGAGATCGGCCGAGGAGCGGCGGCTTTCCAGGCCGATCTGTCCCGGCCGGCTGAAGGCGAAGAACTGTTCCAACGTGTTATAGAAGCATTTGGAAAGGTCGATACGCTGGTTAATAACGCGGGAATATTCGAGCCCGCCCCCGTATCGCTTTCAACCGGCGAATTCCTCGAATCGTGGAACAGAACGATCGCCGTCAATCTGATTTCCGCGGGGATTCTCTGCCACGCGGCCATAAATCACTTCATCGCCGGAACGGGCGGCAGGATAATCAACATCGCTTCGAGGGCCGCATTCAGGGGAGAGACGGCCGATTATCTGGCCTATGCCGCCTCGAAAGGCGGAATGGTCTCCCTGAGCCGTTCGATCGCGAGATCGTTCGGGAAAAAGGGCATCAAGTCGTTCGTGATAGCCCCCGGCTACGTGAGAACCGACATGACGGAGGATTACCTGGTTGAAAACGAAAGGTCGCTCGTCGATAACGAGCTCGCTCTGGACCGCCTCACGGAGCCGGGGGACATCGCCCCTCTTGTGGCGTTCATGGCTGCCGGTTTGCTCGATCATGCTACGGGCTGCTCGATCGATATCAATGCGGGAAGCTACATGAGGTAACGCCCCGGGAAGGGCCGGAGAGGAGAAATATATGGTTGAGGGCCGCCGTTCACCGTGGAAGAGCTGGGTGATCGTATCGATCATTCTTTCCATATCGGTGGCGATCGCCTACAGCTATTTCTTCCGGGTCGATTTTCCCTACCGTTACGAGCGGATCGAGTTGCACCGGCGGATTCTCGAACGGACGGCCGAATCCCCATATCGCTACAGGGTGCTAGTCCCTTATACGGCGGATCTTTCCGTGCGGGCGCTCGCCGCATTTCTCCCCTATCGCATCGCGTTCATGATTACTTACGCGATCTTCGATCTCGCATCCATCTTCTCTTTTCTTCTGATCCTGTATTATTTCTGCCGCCTGTGGTTTTCACGGGAGGCTTCCATGATCGGCGTTCTCTTCGTGGGGGCGACCGTGTCGATAGCGCTCAGAGACCATTATTTTCAGCCCTGGTCGATCCTGGAGGCGGTGATCTTTTCCCTGGCCCTGATCGTCATCTACAGAAACAGGAGGGGCCTGCTTTATCCGCTTATCGTCCTGGCTTCCCTCAACAGGGAGACGGCGCTGTTCATTCCTCTGGCCTTTGTGGCGGCTAACTCTACGCCGGGAGCGGTCACGGGAAAGGATGGGGGTTTGAACGGGAAGGACCTGATCTTCGCGGCGGGTCTTCTCTCGGTATGGCTGGCGCTATTTCTGGCGGTCAGGTCATCGACCGGGAATACCACCCATATCTATTCGCTGGGGGAGCTTTGGGCGAAGAACACCTCGGCAAGGAGCATCCTGAAGGCGGTTGTCAACAATGCGGCGTTTCTCGGGGCGTTCTGGATATTTGCCTTCAACGGTTTCAGAAAAGCGCCTCTATTCGTACGCAGGGTCGGACTGCTTCTTCCGGTCTATTTGATTCTGATACTCGTATTCGGCGTCTGGTACGAGGTAAGGCTGTGGATGCCCTTCTATCCCGTGTTTATTGCCGCGGCGCTGTCTTTTCTTTTCGGGGAGGAGATCGCAGGCAAAAGCGAGGCTTGAATCGTGCGATCCGAAAGGAGGATCAATGAATGAACCAGATGAAACTAGGCCCGGTCCGGTAGGACCTTCAGTCGAGCCCACGGTCGATTCGTCTTTTTCCAACGGGTGGAGCAGGCTTTGGGGCAACTTTCTCGAGCTTCTTCTGATCGTGGTGATAATGTTTGTCGCTTACCTGCCGGTCTCATGGTCGACCGTGTCCGAGTATATCGGCGTCTACGAGGGATTCTTCCTCAAGATATTCGCGTTCGTATATCTGGTAATGATTCTCGCTCCGTTGAGATACGGCGCCGACTACGTCTATCTCAGGGCGGCCCGGGGCGAGAAAGCCGATGTCAAATATATATCGGAAAGTTTCCAGAACTACCTGAACGCGGTGCTGGCCTCGATACTGGCCTGGGCAATAATCGGTTTCGGGATCTTCTTTTTCATTGTTCCCGGAATCATCTTCGCCTGCAAGCTGGCTTTCGTGCCGTACCTGATAGTCGACCGCAAGATGGACGCCGTAGGGGCGATAAAGAAAAGCTGGAATATGACGAGCGGCCACGCGGCGAGCATATTTCTGATCTACCTGCTGGCGATACCGATAGGAATCGCCGGGCTTCTCTGCCTGGCGATAGGGATAATTCCGGCAGTTATGTGGATCAGGACCTCCCTGGCGTCGATGTACTTCGCGGTCTGCCTGCTGGAGGAGAAAAGAGGCGGCGATGAGGGATAATACCAATAACCGTCGATGCGGCAAGATCCTCGTTCTGGTTTCGATTCTGGCGGCCGCCTCCGTTCTGCCGTGCTGCGGAGTCAATGGCGACGAAGTGAAACTGTGGCCCGAGATAGAGCCGTACCGGACGGGATATCTCAAGGTTTCCGAATTGCACGAGATCTACTACGAGGTTTGCGGAAAAGAAGGGGGTATTCCCGTTTTCGTGCTTCACGGAGGCCCGGGCGCAGGATGCTACCCCTACTATCGAAGGTTCAACGATCCCGACAAGTTCATGATCGTCCTGCACGATCAGCGGGGTTGCGGCCGTTCGAAGCCTTTCGGCGAGATCAGGGAAAATACCACCTGGGACCTTGTCGAGGATATCGAGAAGCTGCGCGTCGAGCTCGATGCGGGAAAGATTATCCTGTTCGGTGGCTCTTGGGGCACGACGCTGGGACTCGCCTATGCCGAAACTTACCCGCAAAACGTCGCCGGCCTGGTGCTTCGGGGGGTCTTTCTCTCCACCCGGTATGAACTGCAGCATTACTACTACGGGGGGGTCGCCAGGTTCTTCCCCGATACGTACGACAGGTTGGCGGGTAAGATGGAGGAGGCGGGGAAAACCGTATCCCCCGAGAACCTCTTTCACCTGATCCATGAGGGGACCGAGGACCAGAAGAGAAAATACAGCGTTGCATGGTGCGAGTACGAATCGAAGATAGCTACGATAGAGGCGGTGGACGAAGATTACGCAGAGAGATACGACAGCTCGGATTTCTGGAGGAGGCTCATCTACTCGCTCGGTCTGCTGGAGAATTACTACATGATGAACAACTGTTTCCTCGAGGAAGGACAGCTTCTCGACAACGCGGATAGGATCGCCGGCATACCGGCGATAATCGTAAACGGACGTTTCGATATGGTGTGTCCGCCGATCAGCGCCTACAGGCTGCATGAGAAACTCCCGCTGTCCAAGCTCGTAATCGCCGGGATGGCGGGTCATTCGATGAGCCAGAAGCCGATCGAGAGGGAGCTGTTGAAGGCGATGAACGAGTTTGGGAGGTAGCTAAAGCCATGCCGGAAAAGATAACCTACACTCCGATCGGAGTCGTCCACAGTCCTTTCAAGGAACCGGCGGGAACACCGATCCAGCCGGCCGCCGGCGCCGGGGTCGCGGCCGAAGTGGAGCTGTATCCCGAATTCGAGCCGGGACTCAAGGACCTGGACGGCTTCTCCCATATTATCCTGGTCTGCCATTTTCACCTTGCCCGCAGGGCCAAGCTTACGGCGAAGCCTTTCATGGACGATACCGAAAGGGGTATATTCGCCATAAGGGGGCCCTCGAGGCCCAATCCGATTGGAATATCGATCGTCCGCCTTAAAGGGATCAAGGGACCGCTGCTAATGATAGAGGACGTCGATATCGTGGATGGAACGCCCGTTCTGGATATAAAGCCTTACGTGCCCCGGTTCGACGAAGCGCAACAGGTCAGGATAGGATGGCTGGGAAACAAGATCGACAAACTTCCCCGCACCAGGGATGACGGCAGGTTCGCTCGGTAGATCTTTTGGGCTGTTGATTCCTCATCGCAAGGACCGGTGCGGAGCGCCGGCCCGGCGGGGAGGCCGGAAAGGAAAGATATTAAAGGTATGGAGGAAACCTATCCACTGACGGTCGACGGATGGTTCCGGTGCGGTTGGCACACCTTCCGCGGCAGGAGCCGTCGATTGATGATGGGAGTGGCGGTGCTATTCGTTTATTCCCTCGCCCTCATGTTCATAGGATTGATCCCCGGCGGGGGAGTGATCGGCATCCTGATACAGCTGACCGCCGGGCTGGTGCTGACCGTGGGCTGGTTGAATTTCTGCCTGCGGCTGGTCCGGGGCGAGGAAGTTCCTGTCGCCGCGATCTTCGAGCCGTTCTCCGAGTTCACCAGGGTCTGGTCGGTGGCTATCGTTATTTCGCTACTCATAGCTGCCGGCATCTTTCTCTTTATCGTCCCCGGAATATACTGGATGTTGAAGTTCGGGCTCGGCATGTTCGTTGTAGCCGACGAGGGAATGGGCGTAAGGGAAACGATGGAGAGGAGCGACGGGCTGACGAGGGGGCACAAGAGCAAGCTGCTGGTATTTTACGGTCTCATGATAGGTCTTTACGGATTATCGGTTTTTCCCTATGCGGTGAATATGGGGGTTCTGGGCTCGATAACGGTATCGATATACAACTTCATCCTGACACCGATTCTGGGCGTGACCTACGCCTCCGCCTACGACAGCCTGTCGTCCCCGGCGGATCCCGGCGAAGCTAGAAACTGAGAGACCGATGGCGGTTTTGTGTGGACTCGCGCTTCCGGTCATGCCAGACTGAATGGGATTTATACCCCGGCACCGCCTGAAAATCACTAACGGAAAGGAAGGTTGTTGGAATGAACGATCTACAGAAACGTATCCTGGAAATCATGCAGAAACCCCATATGGCGAGCCTGGCAACGGTGACCGAGGACGGGAAACCGTGGGTAAGGTATGTGATGTCCGTAGCCTCGGACGATCTCACGATCCGCTTTTCGTCGTTCTTGAAAGCCAGGAAGGTCGCGCATATCAGGAAAAACCCCGAGGTGCACCTTACCTGCGGCGTGACCGACCCGATGAGCTGGAAAAGTTATCTTCAGATCCAGGGAAGGGCCGAGATAAGCACAGATCCCGCGGAGAAAAAGGACTTCTGGAACGACCATCTCAAGGAGATTTTCGAGGGACCGGACGATCCTAACTACGCCGTCGTGATCGTGAGGCCGTACAGGATGGAGCTCAACACTATTGGAAGCTTCAAAGCCGAGGTGCTGGAGGTATGATGACCGTCAAATCGTGTCGAAAGGCGCTGTGGCCGGCTCTTCTCTGCTTGTTTGCGATCGTGCCGCCCGTGAAGCCGGCCGATATGCCCGACGGCGGGCACGTTAATTCTTCAAGGTCTCTTGCGGGGCCGGCCTATTTGCGCAACGAGGCGGAAGGCGCGGGAATAATTTCGCTCACTCCGGAAACCGCCTCTAGGTTCGCCAGGATGGCGCTCGACTGCGTCGGAAGGGAGTATCCGAACAAACCGGGGCACGTGATGAACGGAGCCGGTGATGTCAAGAATCCACGCGCGCTGCATCCTGCGTTCTACGGTTGTTTCGATTGGCATTCGTCGGTCCACGGGCACTGGATGATGGTCAGGCTTATCGGGACTTTCCCGAACCTCCCGGAAGCGGATGAGATCCGCTCGGTGCTCGATCGCGACCTGGCGGCTGAGAACATAGCGGCCGAGGTGGAATATCTCGGGCAGGAGAACCGTAAATCTTTCGAGAGAACCTACGGGTGGGCATGGCTTCTGAAGCTGGCTCAGGAGCTCGACCGCTGTCCCGACGGCAATGCGGCGAGGTGGCGCCTGAACCTGCAGCCCCTTGTCCACGTGATAGTCGATCGTTACCTCGATTTCTTTCCCAGGCAGACATACCCGATCCGCAGGGGCGTCCATCCCAACAGCGCATTCGGCCTGGCGTTCGCACTCGATTACGCCCGTTCGGCGGGCGAGGGCAACCTGGCCGGTATGGTAGTGGAACGGAGCAGGAGCTATTTCGCCGGTGACGCAGGCTGCCCGGCCTCCTGGGAGCCGGACGGGGACGATTTCTTCTCGCCCTCGCTGATGGAGGCGGATCTGATGCGCAGGGTGATGGGAAAGGAAGAGTTCTCCGCCTGGCTGGACAACTTCCTGCCGGGCCTGGCCGCCGGCGTGCCCGAATCCCTTTTCCGGCCGGCCGAGGTTTCCGACCGGACCGATCCCAAGATAGTCCACCTCGATGGGCTGAACATAAGCAGGGCCTGGTGCATGCTGGGAATCGCTTCCAGGCTGCCGGACGGAGATCCCCGCAGGATCGTACTCGAGAAGTCCGCTCGAACCCATGCCGCCGCGACCCTGCCTCATGTCGCCAGCGGCAGCTACGAGGGCGAGCACTGGCTCGCCTCGTTCGCCGTCTACATGCTCTCCGCAATGGAGAAGGGGCGATGATCGAGATATCGGAGGCGGCGACGGCCGGGCAGCTGGAATCCGCAAAAGAGATGGTTCTGGAATATGCGCGCTCTCTCGAATTCGATCTCGATTTCCAGGATTTCGAAGAAGAGGTGTCGCGTTTCCCCGGCGAGTATGCGCCGCCCGGCGGAAGGATTCTTCTCGCCCTCAGCGGAGGCGAGGCCGCCGGGATCGTGGCGATGCACCGATCTTCCCCCGGTGTATGCGAGATGAAGAGGCTTTTCGTCCGGCCGCGCTTCAGGGGCCTGGGGATAGGAAAAGCCCTTGCTCTTAGGATCATCGAGGAAAGCCGGAAGGTGGGCTATTCGAAGATGAGGCTCGACACCCTCTCCTCGATGAAGGAGGCCACGGCCCTCTATCTGTCTCTCGGTTTTTACGAGATCGAACCTTACAGGTTCAATCCGCTCGGCGATGCCGTCTTCATGGAGCTGACCCTCGATTGACCCCTTACGAGAGCGTTTCCACCGCCTCTTCGAAAACAACGCCGCGTTCTCGAAGACCCTCGAGCATGAAATCGACGCATTCGGGGATCCTGCCCGCATACTCGGGAGGCGATATCCCTTTCAGGCCGTAAAGGCCCCGGGCGATCATCCTGGCAGCCACCGTCGCGGTGTACCCTGTCGTTCTTGCCATCGAGTGAACGCCAGTTTTCTCGTTGAAACGATCGAAAAGGTTGTAGGTGTACCGGAGGCGCCGGCCGTCCTTGAGGCCCTCAACGATGATTCTCATTATTGTAAGGTCCACCTCGCCGTCGCGGAGCTCCCATTTTGGAAAGAGAAGCTTGGCGGTGAAATCGAGAGGGCGGATTTTCGTTCCGTTTATCTCGATCTCCTCCTGGCTGAAGAAGCCCGTCTCCCTTAGTACGGCCATTTTCTGTATATGTCCGGGATATCTCAGTGTTTTTTCCTTCATGTTTGGCGCTTCAAGCGTCGAGGCCAGTGTTCTCAATCCGTCGCTGTTGAACGCCTCAAGCGTGCCCAATCCCGGAAAATCTATGAGCTCGGGATCGGAAAGGGCCGGCCTCGTCACGAGCGTTCCGTTTTCCACGTACCTCGCCGGGCGGGTGTACTCCTCTATCACGTCGACGGGGGAGAATACGGCCTTGTACTCGTAGGGCCATTCCCTGTTCTCGGGAAGCCCGCCGACATATATGATCACGGTCTCGGTCTTGTCGAGCATCCGATCGACATGACCGGAGAGTATATTGCTCATCCCGGGAGCGATGCCGCAATCGACCAGTGCCGTTACATCCATCTCTTTTGCCAGCGGGTCGAGATCGAAAGGGTTTTCGGGAAAAAATGCTATGTCGACCACGTTTTTCCCTGCTTGAAGTACGGCTTCGAGCGTCCGGTACCCCATGAACCCGGGGACGGCGTTGATCACTATATCGTAGCCGCCGACCAGCGATTTCACGGCGCCCGGATCGGAGAGATCGTTCCTGATCGTCGTAATGGGAAGTTTTTCCAGCTTTGACAGGGCCGTTTCGCTGATATCGGCCGCGCTTACCTCGAATTTTGGGTCGGCGGCGAGATCGGCCGCCATGGGACCGCCCACCAGCCCGGAGCCGAGCACGATTGCTTTCATTGGATCCTCCATGCCTGATGTCCCTTTGGAGCCTGATCTTCCCGGGGACACGGTGTTCGAGAAATTCTGCTTTGGAAATTGATAGTTCAATTTACGGGGGAAAGCCGTCACAGGCCGTTGAACCGGTTCAGCCAGCCCACGATGAGAGCGAGGCCCTTGCGGAAAACAGATCGTTGACTCGTGTTTTCATAACCTTCCATGCTTGAATATTACCGTAAGAGGGTGGATTGTCAACCCCCGATGCGAATGATCTATACGAAGTCCCCGTCACCGAAGGTGATGTGCCACCGCTTGCCGTCGGCGATTTCTCTACAGCCGAGGGAATCGTCGTTGATCCTGACGATATAAGGGAAGGGTCTCTTTGGCATAAGGAATCCCGCCCGTTTGAACGCCTTCAGGAAAGGCGAGCCTTTCGGCAGGAGACATGAGGCCAGTGTCATCTTCTCTTCCCCGAACCAGCTCAAGGAGGCCCGCAAAAGTGACGAAACAGCGGCACTATCGTCCGGGGAAGCGAGAAAATCGACGATTAGACCTATCTTGACGCCGTCCCTCTCCCTTTTTCCGCACACGCAGTAGCCGGCCGGCTCGTCTGACCTGTAAGCGAAGAACCTTTTGTACGAGTGGCGGGGATTTTCATCGTACCTCCACCGGAGATATTTAAAGTCGCGGATCACATGGTTGCCGATAAGGGGGGACACCTTTTCATACAGCCCGTCCACTGAAGGGGTAAAGACAGGCTCGCTTTTCACCTTTATCCCGCCGCCGGTTCCTCCCGGCCTGAAGACGAGATCGAAGATCGCTTGCAGAGGCCTTCCCAGCACCGCGGCCGGGACACGCCCGCCAGGCTTCGCGAGGAGAAATCCTTGCATGCTCACCGGCCGGATCCAGGTGGGAATTTCCTCTAGGACGAAGAAATCGAGATGCTTTATGAATCCATGGAACGAGTTATCGTTGGGAAAGCCGTAGACGATGCTGACCCCGCTCGAGCGGGTATCTTCGTAGACCTTCTTTGCGAGGGTGACGAATATCCCCTGTTTCCTGTATCCGGGATCGGTCATCGTGTCGAGCGACAGAGCGCCGTCGATCCGAGTGCCCGAGACATTCATCCTGACGGGGATCGTCGCGTACTGCCCGGCGAGAATGCCGTTATCGTCGGCGAGGTAGATGTACCCGCCCCTCGATACGGCCTCGGCGAACTGCCACCGCCAGCCGTCCTGGTCGAAAGCCCTGTCATGGACATTCCGGTAGAGCTCCCCGATCCTGCCGTCGTCACCACTCTCGAACGGCCGTGGCCTCCAGCGATATTCTTTCTCTTCGCTCATACCGTGACCGCCCGGTTCCTTACCCGTCCCGGTGCCGCGGAAGCGGTTAGGATGTCACCGGATAAGCCGGAACCAGGCCATTCTCCCTTCTATTTTTCTTTTAAACGTAACGAAGCCGTCGCTCGCCTGCACCGCCAGCCTCGGTATCTCAAAAGGGTTCTGGAAATCGATCGCGCCGGGAGCCGCGGTGCAGGCGGACCGGTATCCGGCGCGGATAACCATCTCGACATGCCGTTCGTTGAAAAAGCCTCCCGGGTAGCAAAACGAGCCTATCTCGGTCCCCAGCTTTTCCTCGAGCCTCCACTTGGATTCGGATATCTCCATCCAGGCCTCCTCGTCCGGCATATCGACCAGCCGCCGGTGGTTCATCGTGTGGGAGCCGATTTCCATCCTCTCGGAGAGGAGCTCCTCGATCTGCCGCCAGGATAATCTCCTGTTAGATTCGGGATCTCCCGTTTCCCTCGCATCGCGGTCGGCGAGGCGGCCTGTCTCTATGAAATTGAAAGGAACGTAGAAAATGGCGGTATACCCGTACTTCTTGAGAATCGGAAATGCGTTCGTGAAATTATCCTCGTATCCGTCATCGAAGGAGAAGATCACCCTGGGGTCCTCGTTCCCGGCGTAGCCTACTAGCGATTCGAGATCCTCCAACCTCATGTTGCGGTATCCCGACTGCCTGAGGTGGGCCACCTGTCTCTCGAAGCCCGATGGGGATACCGACATATCGTTTTTTCGGAATCGATTAACCCGGTGGTACATCAGGACGGTAATGGTACCTCCCTTCTTGCCCCGGGGAAGGAGACCGGAGATCAAAGCGGCGGCAGATTTCACCGGCCGCTTAACCGCGATCCTGGCCCGCATCTCCAGCGCGTCTTTGAAGCTCATCGCCATATTCCCTAAAAGAGGTTTTCCAACAGGCCTTTTTCCCCCAACGTCAGGTCATTATTGTAACAGTAAGGGATAAAGTCAAGCATTGGTGCGGACGGTTCTCGAGCTTTCTTCTTGACGGGGGGGCATTTCCGTCATAATATATAGATAGTCGATATATAGAGATAAAACATATTAGCGGCAGATCGTCGGGATGCGTCTCATGAAGAAGAACTCGATAGAGATCCAGAATCTCACCAGAAACTGCAACGAGGATCTCATCCTGGCCGTTCTCCACGGCGGCGACAGGCACGGGTACCAGCTGGCCCTCGAGATCGAGGAGAGGAGCGGCGGATTCTTCAGGTTCAACCACGGAACCCTTTACCCGATCCTTCACAAGCTAGAGAAGGAGGGAAAGATAAGGGGTTCGTGGCGGAAAGAGGCTGGAAGCAGAAAACGCAGGCGGTATTCGCTTACGGCGGCGGGAAAAAGATACGTCGATGAGGAATCCGCCGCCTGGCGAAGATTTTTTGATAACTTTTTCGAGATCATGGGAGATGTGGAGAAATGAAAAGGTTTGCACGGCACCTGAAGCGGATCGATGAGAGGCTCGACCTGCCTCAGCCGGAGAGATCGAGGATTATACTTGAGATCGCCTCGGATATGGAAGAAATGTTCCGGTTCTACGTCGCCCGGGGTTTGGACGAGGAAGAAGCGGCCAGAAAGTCGGGGGAGATGTTCGACCTGTCCGACGAGGCTCTCTCCCAGCTCGTAGATATACACATCTCTCCTTTCAACAGGTTCTTCGATAAACTCTCTCAGCAGGCCCGGACGAGATGGGAAAAGACGATGCTAGCCGCGGTGGTACTTATAATAGCGGCGCTTTCAGGCAGGGAGGGCCTTTCGTCCGGGTTTATCAGGCAGGCGGGCGCTTTCGTATGGCCGGTCATCGGGATATCCTTTTTGGCCTGCGTCATGGCGCTGGTTTTTCTCTACAGGCTGTACCTCAGGAAGGCCCGTGATGCGAAGGGGCTGCGCTCCGGCCTGACGCCCTTCCTCATGCTTGGAGGCGCGTCCCTTGTGACCGGGTTCTTCGGCCTTGCCGTCGAGCTGTACAGGGCGGCCAGGGCGGTAACGGGAGTGGGCGACGGTGCGCTCGGTCTCGGAATCAGGTGGGCGCTGACCTGCTCGGCGATGATGATGACAAGCCTTCTCGCGGCGATTGGCTGCGGCTTGATCTGGTTTGTCCTCGCGGGTAGGGTTAGAAGTATCGAGATGGCCGAGGCCGAATGGCTTCTCGAGGAATGAGAGATCGAGAGCCGCGAGAGTAGAATCAATAACGGGGAATTATTCCCGGGGAGGATAAAATGGGATACTTTTTCAAATCGATGGGGATATGGTTCGTGCCGATAATGCTCATGACATTGGTGACGTTCGTAATGGCGCTGATACAGTCGATCCGGCTTTTCTTTGATGGGGCCCGGCCGGATAGGAGAGTGGAGGGTGGGATCCATGCCATTATTTTCTGGGGCGCCGTCTGCGCCGCCACCGGGATACTGGGCCAGCTTTCCGGTATTTATAAGGCCCTCAATGTAGTGGCGCGCGCGGCTGAGATTTCCCCGCAGGTCTGCGCGATGGGACTGGCCGAGTCCTATACGACGACCATATTCGGACTGGTCGTCTTCATCCTATCGGGATTCACCTGGTACGGGCTGCTTGCAAGGTACCGGAAACTGGCGGCCTCCGCGAACCTGCAGGCCTGAAAAGCGGAAGCGGTCATCGCGCCGACGCGGCCGCTCCGTCCGCTGCGGACGGGTATACGGCGCGGATTCCGTCATGCCGGCATGCTGTAGGGATTCCCCTCATGCCCGCCTGCCCCGCTGCGAGAGGAGAATCCCCGCCAGCATCAACGCGCAGCCGACCATTCCACGGGGGGGGATCGTCTCGGAAAGCAGCAGCCGGCCCCCCAGGACGGCGAAAACGGTCTCGAAGCTGAGGATGATCGCCGAGTGACCCGGGGGCGCCTTCTTCTGGGCGATAATCTGCAGGGTATAGGCTATCCCGACCGATATGAGGCCCCCGTAGAGGATCGGGACGGATGCAGAGATGAGGCTGCCTATATCTATCCGTTCCACCGTGAATGCGACCACGAGGCTGAACATCGAGCATACCGCGAACTGGATGCAGGCCAGCAGCAGGGAATCGATACTCCTTGTGAACCGCCCTATCATGAGCACGTGCACCGCCCAGAAGAAGGTGCTGAGCAGAACGAGGATATCACCTCGCATTATGCTGAATCCGCCCGTGAAACTGAGTAGGTAGAGGCCGGCAGCGGCGATCACCGCCCCGGCCCACGTTGTGCGCGGTGTTTTCTGGTGAACCACGAGCCCCAGGATCGGGACCAGTATGACATAGAGCCCCGTGATGAACCCCGCCTTCCCCGCCGTCGTGTAGACGATTCCGGCCTGCTGGAGGGAGGCGGCCAGGAAGAGAACCGTACCGGCGGCGAAACCTGCGATATATACGCTCAATCCTTTACTCCGGACCCTGGTATCCGGGTCGGCTGAAGTGCGTTTTCTGGATAGAAGGATGAACGGCAGCAGGGCGAGGCTTCCCAGCGCGAAACGGACGCCGTTGAATATGAAAGGTCCCACATCCTCCATGCCGACGCGCTGGGCCACGAAAGCGAATCCCCAGATCGCCGCCGCGAGAAGAAGCAGAAGCTCCGATTTCAGTATTCCCTTTTGCACAATAAGTTCTCTCCGCCGGACTATCTAAAGCCCGTCGCCCGGCTTCGGGCCAGAGGAGCATAGAGGAGCCGGCCGATCAAGTCAAGCCGATGAAGCGGGATCCCAGCGAGTCGGGGCCGTTAAAATACGGCCCGGACCGTAAAAAAGGTTTCGCCAAAGGCCCTTTAGTATTTACAATATCCCGGCGGGGTCTGTTGCGGCCCTGCATGACCTTTCGGTAACATTCACGGAGAGGGCTTGCGATGAAACCGGTCTATCTAGATTATAACGCCACCACCCCGGTCGCGCCGGAGGTGGCGGCCGAAATGCGGCCCTACCTTGAAGAGCTTTTCGGAAATCCATCCAGTTACCACTGGTACGGGATTCAGACCAAGCAGGCGGTCGGCAAGGCGCGTTCTAGGCTGGCTTCCCTGCTAGGCTGCCTTCCCGAGGAGATCGTATTCACGAGCGGCGGCAGCGAATCGAACAACCTGGCGATAAAGGGAGCGGCTTTCGCGCGGCGGGCGGAGGGGGATCACATAATAACTTCCAGCATCGAGCATCCCGCAGTCTCGGAGGTGTGCCGTTATCTCGAAGGTGTCGGTTTCAGGGTGACCTATCTGCCGGTCGACGGCACCGGGCTTGTCTCGGTGGAGGATTTCATCGATTCGATCACGCCGCAGACGATACTGGCTACCGTGATGCACGCGAACAACGAGGTCGGAACGATCCAGCCGATCGCCGAACTGGCCGCGGCGGCCGGGAAGAGAGGGATCACATTTCATACCGACGCCGCGCAGTCGGTAGGAAAGATAGAGGTCAAGGTAGGCGTCCTCGGCGTCGATCTGCTCTCCGTGGCGGCGCACAAGTTTTACGGCCCCAAGGGCGTGGGGGCGCTTTATATACGGGCGGGGACAAAGATCGAGAAGCTCGTTCATGGAGCCGATCATGAGAGAAACTTGAGGGCCGGAACGGAGAATATACTCGAGATTGTAGGACTCGGCATGGCCGCCGGCATAGCCGAAAGGGACCTCGTCAAGAACAGTGCGCATATGGAAAAGATGCGGGACAGGCTTCAGCTGGGGCTGACCGGCCAAATTCCCGACCTCAAGATCAATGGAAACACGGAAAAGCGGCTTCCCAACACGTTGAGCGTCAGCTTCCCGGGCATAGAGGCAAACACGCTTCTCGACGAAATAGGGGAAGAAGTGGCGGCATCGGCCGGCGCGGCCTGTCATACCGATTCGATAGACATCTCGGCCGTGCTCGAAGCGATGAAGGTGCCGGTAGGGGTGGCGATGGGGACCGTGCGGTTCTCCACGGGAAGGATGACCACGGCGGGCGAGATCGACCGCGCGATCGAGGTCATAGTCCCGGCGGTGCGGAGGCTGCGGCCCGAGGGAGGCGCGGCCGTCGGGGAAGGGACGCCGGAAGAGGAGGTCAAGCTTACGCATTTCACCCATGGGCTCGGCTGCGCCTGCAAGCTGCGTCCCCAGGACCTTGAGAAGGTTCTCGAGGGGTTACCCGTGGCGGTCGATCCAAACGTCCTCATAGGAAAGGACACTTGCGACGATGCGGCCGTGTACAGGCTGGACGATGAGAAGGCGATCGTCCAGACCGTCGATTTCTTCACCCCGATAGTCGATGACCCGTTCAGTTTCGGAGCGATCGCGGCGGCCAATTCGTTGAGCGATATATACGCGATGGGGGCGAAGCCTCTATTCGGCCTCAATATCGTGGGATTCCCTCCCAAGAGGCTTCCAATGAGCGTTCTGCGAAGGATTCTCGATGGGGCGATGGCAAAGGCCGACGAGGCGGGGATCTCGATAATCGGCGGGCACACGATAGAGGATACCGAGCCTAAGTACGGCCTCGTGGTGACCGGCATAGCGAAACCGGGCGAGATCCTTTCCAACTCGGGGGCCCGGCCCGGCGATTCGATTATACTGACCAAACCGCTGGGCACCGGGATCATCGCCACCGCGATGAAAAGGGGGATCGCGCCAAGGGCCGTCGAAGAGGCGGCAGTCGCCGTCATGAGCGGGCTGAATCTCGGGGCGGCGGAAGCGATGAACGGTTTCAATGTCGATTCTTGCACCGATGTCACGGGCTTCGGTCTTATGGGCCACCTCAGGGAGATGACGAGGGGAAGTGGGGTCGACGCGGTAATATGGAACGGCCGTGTCCCGGTGATCGAGGGCGTGAAAGAGCTGGTGCTGGCCGGTTCGGTGCCGGGAGGAACGGTCAACAATATGGATTTCGTGGAGAAGGATACCGATTGGGACGCGGCGGTATCGAGAACCGACCGGGTGATCCTCTGCGACGCGCAGACCTCGGGGGGACTTCTTATAGCGCTGCCGGAATCAGAAGGGGTCAGGTTGCTGGACACCCTCCTCACCCGCGGCATTGGGGCCGCGATCATCGGAAGGTTCGAGAACGAGGGAAGCGGCAGGATAAAGGTTTTACAGGGAAAGTGATTTTCCGACCGCCGGGGAGCGCCGATGAAGAAACTTGGGAAAAAGATTTTTATCGAGTATTTTTTTATAACGTTGGGAGCGTTCGTCATGTCTGTCGGCGTCGCCGTTTTCCTTGTCGACGCGAAGGTGGTTCCGGGGGGCGTGACGGGGCTTTCGATGGCGATCCACTATCTCTCCGGCGGCAGGCTGCCCGTGGGGATCATGATGTGGGTTTTAAATCTGCCCCTCTTCATCTGGGGCGTTATCGAGCTCGGAAAATCCTTCGGGTTCAGAACATTCTGGGGTTTTTCGGTCAATGCGTTCTGCATCGATTTTCTCCGGGGGGACATAGTCGGCTCGATACGGCTGCAGGACACAAAGACCGTAAGATATCTACTGGAGAACGATTTCTTCTTTCTCATCCTTCTTGGGGCACTCTTTCTCGGGATCGGCCTCGGAATCATCTTCAAGTTCAAGGGAACTACGGCGGGAAGCGATATCGTCGCGGCGATCGCTAGAAAGAGATGGAGGGTAAAACCGGGCATTTCGATAATCGTCACCGATTTCTTCGTGATATGCCTTGCGGGGGTTGTAATACAGGTCAAGGGCTTGTCCCCCGAGAAGCCCGTGCTGCTCCTGATGCTTTATTCGTTTCTCCTCCTCGTCGTCTCCTCCCAATTGATAGATGTGGTGATATTCGGTTTCGACTACGCCAAATCGGCATGCATCATTTCGGACAGGCACGCCGAGATCGCCGACAGGATTGTCCACCTGATGGGACGGGGAGCTACCGCCTTCCACGGGAAGGGTCTTTACAGCGGCGTCGAACGGGATATCATCTTCACCGTCGTTTCGAGGAGGGAGATCTACAGGCTGGTGGACATGGTCAAGGAGATCGATCCGGACGCTTTCGTGATCATCAACAGGGTACACGAGGTGCTCGGCGAGGGTTTCATGGCGAGGGGCGAGGTCGATCTCGACAGGCTGAAGTTTCCAAAAATCCGGCCCGAAGGCTGACATCGCAGTTTATTGTCATAGCCATGAAACGGAGAATGGGGATACCGATGAGCGGTTACCACATGAAACGCGTCGACAGAACGATCGGGGAGGCGAAGACCATCCGGGATATTCTTGCCCGGCGCAGGCTGGCGACGATCGCCCTATGCCGGGAAGGGGAGCCGTACATAGTAACGATGAATTACGGTTATGACGAAGAGGGAAACGCGCTGTATTTTCACTGCGCCGCAGAGGGGCTCAAGCTCGATTTTATCGCAGCCAACCCGAGCGCTTGCGTTTCGATCGTCGAGGATCTCGGTTACGTGGAGGGAAAATGCGACCACAGGTACCGGTCCATCGTGATAAGGGGGAAGGCATCGCTCGTCGGGGAGCTCGAGGAAAAGAAGCGTGGAATCAACGTGCTCATGGAACACCAGGAAAGCGATCCGGACCCGGTGAGACAAAGGAACTTCCGGAGCGATGCCGATTACGGCGGCTTCGAGATAATCAGGATCGATATCGGCGAGGTTACGGGAAAAGAGAGTGTTTGACGATGCCGGCGGGAATATGACGTGGTACGGTCGGGCCACCGGATTCGGTAACGATAAAAACGGGAGGTAGATAACAGATGAAAAAACTGTCGGGACTCACCGAGCGAGCCTTTCTCAATATTGCCTTGGCGGCCGCGCTGGCGGCCGCAGCCGCTTTCGCCGCCTGCGAAAGGAAAGAAGCGCCACCTGCACCGGGAAGGGGGGAAGAGAGGGTATCGGATGAAACCTTTCCGGTCCCTTCGATAGAGTTTCTACCGGAACGTTATGTCTGCCGGAGGACCCTCGAACCGATCGATGTGGACGGGAAGTTGGACGAAGAATCGTGGGATAAGACTTTGTGGACCTCCGATTTCGTGAATATAACCGGCATGGGCGCTACGCCGCCCGACAGGACCCATCTGAAAATGCTGTGGGATCAAGACTATCTCTATATAGGAGCGGAGATATTCGAGCCCGATATCTGGGGGAATATGACCGGGCGCGACGCGGAGATTCATCTCGAGAACGACTTCGAGATCTTCATCGATCCCAACGGCGATTCGCACGAGTACTACGAAATCGATGTGAACGCCCTCGGGACCGTGTCGGATCTTTTCATGGTAAGACCTTACCGTGACGGCGGCCCCGCGATCCGTTCATGGGATATCCGGGGGCTCTTGCTGAAGGTGGATGCCGGGGGAACCGTCAACAGGCCGGGAGATACCGACACGGGCTGGACCTTCGAGGCAGCTATACCCTGGACGGTTCTTGCCGAGGGCGCCCACAGGAAGGTTCCTCCCGATGAGGGCGAGATATGGAGATTCAACTTCTGCCGCACCGAATGGCCGCTCGATGTCGAGGACGGAAAATATCTGAAAAAGACCGAATTTGAGACGGGCCAACCGATGAAGGAGATTATATCCAGCTGGTCGCCGCAGGGGATAGAGGACATGCACTACCCGGAGATGTGGGGATTCGTTATTTTCACGCATGCCGACCGGTACTACGCCGGCGGGCCTCCGACACCGGGGATGGAGGAAAAGGCGCAGTGGGCGATGAGAAGGCTCTATTATAGCGAGAAGACCCATTTTCTACAGTACGGCACCTACTCCCGCGATATCGGAGTGCTGGGCATGTCCGGCGAGGACGTGTACGGGTTCAGCTGGCCGCCGCGGATAGATACGACGGGCGATATGTTCGAAGCCGTCCTGGAGTCGGACGATGGAAGCATGAGGATTACGATCACAAATGACGGGAAGCTCGTTACCACCGTGACGGACAATCATTCGCAGTAAAGCCGGATGATCCCGAGGATGACCTCCACGGCTTTCTCCATCGAAGCGGTCGGGATATACTCGTACTTGCCGTGGTAGTTGTGGCCCCCGGTAAATAGGTTGGGAGTAGGAAGTCCCATGTGGGATAGGTTGGCCCCGTCGGTGCCTCCCCTAATCGGCTTGATCTTCGGTTCGATGCCGGCTTCCTTTATCGCCTGTTCCGCCTTATCGACGACAAACATGACCGGTTCTATCTTTTCCCGCATGTTGAAATACTGATCTATAAGCTCGAGGTCGACGAGCTTCTTTCCGTGCTTGTGATTGAGAAACTCCACGATCTTCTCCATCAGTTTCTTCCTCGCCTCGAACTTGTTCCTGTCATGGTCCCTGATAAGGTACTGCATCGCCGTATTCTCGACGTCGCCGCTCATCTTGATCAGGTGGAAGAAACCCTCGTACTTCTCTGTATAGAAAGGAGTCTCGTTTACCGGCAGAAGGGAGTTAAGCTCCATCGCTACGATCATCGAGTTGATCATCTGGTTCTTCGCGGTTCCCGGATGGACGTTCCTTCCCGTTATTTTTATAACGGCCTTGGCGGCGTTGAAATTCTCGTATTCGAGCTCTCCGATCTCTCCGCCGTCGAGCGTATAGGCCACATCGGCCCCGAACCTCGCGAGATCGAAGTGGTCCGTCCCGCGGCCGATCTCCTCGTCGGGAGTGAATGCGATCTTGATAGTTCCGTGCTCGATTTCCGGGTTGTCGACCAGGTGTTGTATCGCCGTCATGATTTCCGCTATCCCGGCCTTGTCGTCGGCGCCGAGAAGTGTGGTGCCGTCGGTGGTTATAAGGGTCTGTCCCACGTACTTGTTCAGTTCGGGAAAATCCGAGGGGGAAAGGACTACATTGAGAGCTGCGTCCAAAACGATATCCTTACCGTCGTAGTTTTCAACGAACCGGGCATTGACGCCTTCACCGGATATTTCGGGGCTGGTATCCATATGCGCTATCAGGCCTACGGTCGGAACCTTCCTGTCGACGTTGGAGGGAAAGGACGCCATCACGTATCCGTTCTCGTCGAGCGAAATGTCCTCGAGACCGAGCTCTTCCAGTTCTCCCACCAGTTTTCTGGCGAGATCGAGCTGTTTCGCCGTGCTGGGACTGGTCTTGGAATTCTCGTCGGAGCTCGTGTCTATCCTGCTGTACTCGATGAATTTTTTTACGACGTCCGTCATTCTGCTCGCCTGCCTTTCATAATCCCCCTCAATGCGGCCTTTCCTCCGGGACATCGCCCGCCGGGCCTGTTGTCTATTAATAGTAAAATCGCGCCGATTCTTCAACAGCTATTATGGCGACTATAATCATGTTTAAGTTATTCCGGCGAGGGAGTATACTCCCTTGGAGCATTTCCGCCAGGAAGGCATCGATATGGACTGCGATATCTACATTCCGGCGGGAGAGAGCCGCTGCGAGATCACGGTTAAGAACTCCCGCTTTATCGGGCACGCCTCGAGCGTTACTACCCCCGAGGAGGCGAGGAGAAGGATTTCCGAGGAACGCCTTGAAAATCCGGGTTGCACGCATGTGGTTTTCGCTTTTATTGTCGGGGGCAGGAACTCCGAGGTGGCCGGGATGAGCGATGACGGCGAACCGAAAGGCACTGCGGGAAGACCGGTCATGGAAGTGCTGAAGGGTAAAAGGGTGAGGAGGGTCCTTGTGACCGTGACCCGTTTCTTCGGAGGGACGAAACTGGGAACAGGAGGGCTGGTCAAGGCCTACTCGGAATGCGCGCGGAAGGTCCTGGAAGCCCTCCCGGTGGAGAAGCTGGTGGAGAGGGTCGGTTTCACGATGCAGCTTCCATACAACCTTCACGATAAGGTGAAGGCGGCCGTTCTCGGCGCGGGAGGCCGGATAGACACCGAGGATTTCGGCGATTCCGTCCTGCTGGAGGGAGACATCCCGGAAGAGGCGTATGGGGGCTGCCGGAAGGATATAGAGGATATAACCAGGGGAACGGTCTTATTTCGGAAAAGGTAGCTGATGGATCAAGCCGTAGAGACATTTACGATACTGCTGATGGTCGCGAACGGCATCTTCTCGTGGAAGGGGTTCAATGACAGGAGCTTCTACGAGAGCAACGTTTTTGACGTAGGGCGTATCCTTCACGGCGATATCAAGAGGATCGTCAGCTCGGCGTTCCTGCATGCGAATATCGCGCACCTGGTTTTCAACATGCTGGCCCTCTACTCGTTCAGCATCGGGATAGGGAAGGTCTTCGGTTTCACCGACTATCTGCTGATCTATTTCGGCTCCCTTCTCGCCGGAAATATCCTCGCGCTGGTCATTCACAGGAACGATCCCGGCTACCGGGCTGTGGGGGCGTCGGGGGCGGTGAGCGGCGTGATTTTTTCCAGCATCGTGATGTTCCCGGGCGGATCGATAGCATTCCTGTTTCTCCCGTTCGCGATCCCCTCGTACCTTTTCGGGATACTGTTCGTGCTGATATCGATATATGGAATAAGGACGAGACTGGGGAATATAGGGCATGAGGCGCATCTCGGCGGGGCGATCGCGGGGGTTCTCATTACGATTGCCCTCGAGCCGGCTCTGGCGCGCATGCATCCCTTGCTGATAACGGGGCTTCTATTACCCACGACGGTTTTTCTCGTGCTGATGGTCTACAGGCCCGATCTGCTTAGGATCAGGTAGACGGAGGTTGGAGAATAGATGGCAAAAAAGATTGGACTGGCGCTCGGCTCGGGGGGCGCCCGCGGACTTAGCGAGATCGGTGTGATGCTCTGGCTGAAGGAGCGGGGGATCGATATTTTCTGCATCTCGGGGACATCCTTCGGAGCGATCCTCGGAGGCGCCCTGGCATCGGGGTATACGCCAGAATATCTGAGGGATGAGGCGGACAAGATCAAGTTGATCGACGTGATCAAGTACTTGAAGCTCTCCTTCAGCGGCAAGAGCGTGCTGGACTGGCACAAGGTCGGCGACTTTCTGAGGGAGAGATTCGGCGATAGAAAGATCGAGAATCTTAACATGCCGTTCGCATGCGTGGCATCGGATATCGATTCGGGCCAGGAATTCGTCTTTAAGGAGGGCGATCTAGTCCAGGCCGTCAGCGCGTCGGCTTCGATCCCGGGGATCTTTCCACCTGTCGAGGTCGGAGGGAGACACCTGGTCGATGGAGAGCTGGTGAACCCGGTTCCCCTCGATATCGCCCTCGAGCTGGGGGCCGACCTAGTGATAGGGGTGAACGCTTGCAGGTCGGTCTTCACCGAACGGATACATCACGATCCGGGCAGGAAATCGGTCGTTGAAAAGGTCGACGGATGGGTCAGGGAGAGTGTCGAGAAGAATCCTTTCAAGCACATATACGGCTTGTCCTATAAAGGTGCGGGGAAAGAGGGGATATCCTCCGATAAGAGACGGAGGAATATCATCGATGTCATTTCCGACAGCCTCGCCATCGTTTCATCGAGGATGCTGTCCTTCGAAAGACTGAAGTCGGGACCGCATTTCATGATCAGGCCGGAGGTGGGCTCATACCAGGATTTCGAATTCGACAAGGCCGAGGAGATCATTAATATCGGATACGAGGAGACCGAGAGGAAGGGGAGGAATTGATGCGGTTCCTGGGAGTATGAGGTTCGACCGGCCGGCTTCGATTGCCCGGACCGGAGGAGAGGAGTGAATAGAATATAGCTTATGGATGCTGATCAGGCTTTACGTAGATTGATAGAGGGTAACAGGAGGTTCACGGCCGGGGCTATGGAAGGTCACGGCAGGGACGCTCGGCGCAGGAGCGAGACGGTTTCCGGCCAGAGCCCCTTTGCCGTCGTCCTGACCTGTTCCGATTCGAGGGTAGTACCCGAGATCGTTTTCGACGCGGGGATAGGCGATATCTTCGTTCTTCGCGTCGCCGGGAACGTTGTCGACGATCTAGTTCTCGGGAGCATCGAGTACGCGGTTTCGCATCTCGGAGTTTCCCTCGTCATGGTTCTGGGGCACAACGACTGCGGCGCCGTCAACGCCGCGATAGAAGCCGGGGAAGCTTCCGGTCACACCGGAACCTTCATAGAGGCTATACGGCCGGCTGTCAGGGAAGCCGAAAAATCGGGCGGAGACGTCAGGATGAATTCGGTTATGGCGAACGTGAGGTTGACCGCCGAGCGCCTGGAATCTTCCGGCCCCGTGCTGGACGGGCTGGTCTCGGAGGGAAAGATCGAGATCGTCCAGGCTCTCTACGATCTCGAGAGCGGCGAAGTGGAGATGCTGGAGTGAAAACTCCGGAGCGCCGGGCTTAATGCGGGTGCCGCCCTTCTGTTACCGAAGAAGAACGAGCCGTCTGCTGACCGAGTAGATTCCCGTCTTGAGCCGGCAGAAGTATACGCCGCTGGCGGCCGTTCTCCCGCGCGAGTCGCGCCCGTCCCATATGACACTGTGGCCGCCGCTTTCCTGGACCTCGTCGACAAGGATCCGGACCGGCCTTCCGGTAACATCGTATATCGCGAGAGATACCCTCGAGCGGGAGGCCGTTTCGTAGGCGATTCTCGTCGATGGATTGAACGGGTTCGGATAAGCCGGCTTCAGGGCATTGACATAAGAAGCGGCTGGAGGGTCTTCACCGGTGACATGCTCGGTCGTCAGCTCGATATCGTCGATGTACCATCCCTCGAATCCGTACTGCTCGTCGCTGGCGAAATGGAACCGGAGAAGCACGGGTCCGTGCCACCCGGACAGGTCGAATGTCTCCATCGTCCAGCCGATACTTCCCGAGTAACATCTCTGGTAGGCGCTGAGGAAGATCGTGTTGGATGAGCTTGCCCTGCAGGGATACGTCCCCGAGGGATTGATAATCGTCCATGTCTTTCCGCCGTCGGTGGATATTTCGACGACCGAAGCGTCACTGGCCCAGTACGGATATGTCTCGCCGGCTTCGGCTTCCATCTTGTGCCAGAAGCTGAAGACGGAATTTTCGTAGAGGCAGAGCGGAGGGGTGACGAGCACCGCCTCCATCATGTTCGGGTAGAGCCCGCCGTTTGTGGAGCCGCACTTCCAGCTCGAAGGCGCCGAATGGTAATCCTGTCCGCTCAGATGCCATCCGTCCACGCCGATGATAGAGCTGTGGTCCCACGGTTCCTCGATGAGGACTTCGTCGCTCAGGCCCGAGCCGCACGATTTGAGAGTTATAAGCTCGGTGTGGGGATCGATATTCTTGCCGGAAAGGGTGAGAAATACGGTGAGATCGGAGAAGGGGGGTGTGGTTTCCCTGACGAAGAAGACGAGGCGACCCTCCGAGGAGACTGTGGATCCGGCCGGGATATCGGGCAGCTCTTCGGCGACGGTGATCGGTTTGACCCATCCCCCCTCGGGGCATTCGATCGTCAGAACCGGTGATAGAATATCTATGGACCCCATGTTGCTCCACGTGCTGTGGAGATTCTCGAATTCCCACGAATCGATGCAGCCGTTTCCGTTGCCGTTGAGGGTGTCCGCGATCGAGAACGAGTTCATTATCAGGCCGGGGGCGTTGACGGTCAATGAATGGTACGAGTTCCACTGGTTATCGATGGTAGTAATATTGAATGCGAGATTGAGGCAGTACCCGTCAGGAATCGAGCCGTCGACTTCGAAAAGGAACGCCTTCTCCAGTATTATGACGGCCCTGACCGGGATATCGCCGATCGGGCGGGAGGAGGTCGTTACCGATATATATTCGCCGGGACAGGAGAGATTGACACGCGTATCGCGCGCGACCGCGGTCCCCGTATTCTTTACCGCTATGTCCAATTCTATCGTCTCGCCGCTTTCTATGATTCCGTCCCCGTCCCCCCAGCTCGCTCCGACGGTGTCGTCGTCGACGGCGAAATAGATAAGCTCCGGGCGGGCTTTGGAAAGGCTGTCGACGCTGATCGTAGCGTTGTAGAGGTAATGGTTGCCGGCCTGCACCGATAGAAGGAGATCCCTTTTAGAATCGAGGCAGGTCTCCAGGCTGACCGCGCCTGAAGGATCCGTGTACCGTGACAGATAGAAGTAGGGATCATCGCCGTAGAGGGAGACCCGCGCTCCCTCCAGGGGACCATCGATATCGGCGACCCCGACCACGAAGGAATTGTTGCCTATGGCGATGATGCTGTCGTGCGTGACGGCGAGGTAGGTCGGGGTATCGGTCCAGACATGCATCGCCGGATCCCCCAGCAGGCACATCTCGTACATTACATAGAGCACCGCCGCGTAATCGACGAATGGGATGTTGTCGATCCTCGAGTCGTCGAAAGCCCTGCCGATCTCCGTGATGCCTTCGCCGAAAAGGGCGTCGAAAAACTGCCTATCGAAGAACTGGGATACACCGCACGTCGAGCCGGGGGAATCCCAGCCGAGCCTTGTATTCCCGATGAAGGCCACCGCTCCGGCCGGACCGTTGACCAGCTGTTCGCCGATGGCGTCGTCGACAAAGTAGGCGCCAGCATTATCCCTGTTATCGAAGGCGCCGGCGAAGCATCCCTGCGAGTAGAGGACGAAGGGCATCTCGCCGGTCCCCGCGTTGGTGAGGGAAGGGACATCCCATGTCGCGATCCTCATGATATTGTGCAATCCGCCATGCCCGAGATGGTTTACGATGTTCACCCCGGCGTTCAGCAGCGGCAGGACATGCGTCGCGTTCCACGTGAAGCCTATATCGCGGTCGTAGAGGGTCGATATGCCGATCGATCCGTCGATGGCCGCGGTGGTGAAACCGTATTCGGATGAGCCGTAAATTATCTCGTCCTTGTAATCCCCTCCCCACGTTATTTCCCCCTCGATATCCCAGAGGAGCTCCCCGAGCATCAGGGCGGTTGCCGGGACTCCCTCCGGCGGTGAGATCGAGTAGACGAGGAGCTTGTTGTAGAAATTGTCGACCTCGTCCGCGTTCGATACGGGCAATCTGCCCAGAACGACCTCGGGTATCAGGTCCTCTTCGCCCGGTTCGCCGTAATATGCGTCCCCGTCGCCGTTCCAGTTTCCGTCGAGGGCCGCGTAATAAAGATCGGAGGCTATATCAGGTTCGATCTCGCTGCCCGCTTTAACGTACAACGACCTGTGTGGGATGATCTCTACGTCGCCCCCTAGAAGAACGTACTCGGTCTGTCGGTTCTGCCTGTAGTCGGCTATGAAGTTGCGGATCTTCTCCTGGATATCGGCGCCCGAATAGAGCGCCGATATCGAATCGGTGGTGACTATAGCGGCCGCCAGCCCCTCCTGGGTCTTCAGTGCGGCCAGCGGTTGGAACGAGGGGGCGAGCGAGGAGCTCGTGATAATGATGTAGGGAATCTGCGGCAGCCCCGATGTCTGGGGGCCGGGTGCGGCGTCGTTCGGGCCGTATGCCGAGGCGGCCCCGGGATTTTGGACGCTCAACGCGGACGGAAGGACAAGGCTTCCCGCTCGGCCCGGTGTCCGGTACGAGGCGCGGTCCGGAGCGGGACGGGTCTCTATCGTTATCCTCACGGATGAGGCGAATGTCACGGTTCCGCTCGAGGGCACTACCCTGCAGGGGTATATATTCACGAACGCCAGGGCGCACCCCGAAATCTTCTGTTCTGAAACGAGCTCGCCGGAGGATGCGGGGTAGAGGGACGAAGATTCGTAGACCGGTACCGACCTTTCACCGGGCCTTGGTGCGGTTGCCTGATGTCCCCGTCCCAAGGCATACTGCCGCGGCATCGGTGCTATATCGAGCGGATCTGCCAGATTCACCGTCTCCCCGGCTTCGACTGTAACGCCGGAGACGGTTTCCCCGGGCGGCAGAATGAAGGAGGCCGCGTACACGGGGATCATCGGCTCTCCCGGATGTCCGATAGTCCGGCATCCGGGGATCTCGATGACGGTCCCTTGGGCCGTCTGCCTGTAGCTCGGTTTCTCGAACCTGATCGTTTTTTCGAGCGTGGCAGACGTTGATTCTCCAGCCAGAAAAAGCACCGCAAGGAATACTGTAGTAACTCTTGTCGACATCTCTGTTTTCTTGTGGCGTGCAGCAGGCTACTTCCAAAATATCCGATTCATTATACCATATCAAAGATAGTGCAGGAAACTGTTTTTACTGGATCGGTATCCGGGTATAAAGTAATATTTTCCAGTCGTCTTTTTATAGGCCGGATTATCGAAAGGTCTTCGTGAATAGAAGGGTACGAATAGTGGTCAGGGGGATCGTCCAGGGTGTAGGGTTCCGTTTCTTTGCTAAGCTGACCGCGGCCAGGCTGTCGTTGACCGGGTTCGTTCGCAACAAGCCCGACGGATCGGTCGAGGCCGAGGCGGAGGGCGATAAGGAGGCCGTGGATCTCTTCATCGAGGAGATCTCGAGGGGGCCCTCTTCGGGCCGCGTCACGC
Organism: uncultured bacterium; assembly: GCA_964584495.1. Taxonomy (GTDB): domain Bacteria; phylum Krumholzibacteriota; class Krumholzibacteriia; order Krumholzibacteriales; family Krumholzibacteriaceae; genus CAZPAH01. Next base: position 27,981 of record CAZPAH010000004.1, read on the forward strand.
AAATAGATGTGGAGGATCTTCCCACCGGGGGTAACCGCACGGGTTTTGATATTGATTTCTAGGCGTAAAAGGGGATGTTTTCATGAAAACCGTTATTCACCTGATCGACGTTACCGATTTCACCCTGGCCGACGGAAGTAAGAGCCGGGACTGGTTCAAGGAGGCGTTCGAGGCTCTTCATATATTCGACGAGATCGATCTTGTCGTTCATGACGGAGTCGCCGGCGACCTCCCTGACCCCCGCGCCGTGGCGGTTCGGGGCAGCGGCGTAATAGTATCGGGAAGCTACGGCACCGTGTATGCTAAGAAGAGATGGATCCCGCCGCTATTGAGGTTCATCGGAGAAGTCGACCGGGAAGGCGGATCGGTTCTCGGCATCTGTTTCGGGCATCACGCCCTGGCTGTGGCCCTGGGTGGAGAGGTCGTCGCCAATCCGAGGGGCAGGGAGATGGGTACAGTTCCCATCTACCTTACACCCGAAGGGGAGAAGAGCCTTCTTCTGAAAGGTTTCAGCTCGGGGGATCCGGTCAATCTCGTACACAGGACCCATGTGTCGCGCCTTCCCGCCGGAGCGGTCAGGCTCGCTTTCAACCAGATGACCCCAAACCAGGCGTTTCGGTCGGGCAGGTCGTTCGGCTACCAGCCGCACCCGGAGTTTACCCCGGTTCAGCTCATCCAGCTTACCGATAAGTACAAGAATGTCCTTGTCAGGAGGGAAAAGTTCCTCGACGACTACGAGCATGTAGAGAACTTCAAGAGGTCATTCCGCGAAACTCCTTCCTCGCGGTTCGTTCTTAGGAACTATGTCCGGATGATCGGGGAATGAAGGTGCCCCGTTTCCCGACGGCCGTTCCGGTGTGACCCCGGAGCGCCTCGCGCCCGCTATCCCGCGTACATATGCTCCGACGATCCCGATGCGGCCCTTTCGGCGCTTCCGGACGCGGCCCCGCTCCACGGCATCTGGGCGCCGGGCTGCTCGCCCGGGCCGAATGTGAAATTCTCCTCCGGTGCGTAGAGCCCATCGGTTCTAAGAAGCGAGGGGACCGTTCTGAGGATTATCCAGATGTTGAAGGCAAGCGAACGCTTCTCTATATAGGCGAGGTCGTTTTCTATCCTCTCGGGCCAGGATAACGAGTTCCTTCCGCTTATCTGCGCCAGTCCGGTCAATCCCGGCTTCACCGTCAGCCTCAGTGCCTGTCTCTTCGTGTACTGCTCCAGGTGCGAGGCCATCCCCGGCCGGGGGCCGACGATACTCATATCTCCGCGGAGGATGTTGACGAGCTGGGGCAGCTCATCGAGGCTTGTCCTTCTAAGAAAGGCGCCCGTCCTCGTGATCCTCGAATCGTCCTCGCCGCCCACGAAAAGGCCGGCCCCCTTCCTTTCCGCGCCGACGATCATCGATCGGAACTTGATGATCCTGAAAGGGCGTCCCATCATCCCGACGCGTTCCTGGAAAAAGAAAGCGGGTCCCCCGTCCTCCAGCCTGATGGCGGCGATTATGGCGGCGAACACCGGCGAGAGGATAACGATGGCGGCGATGGAGGCGAGGATATCGAAAATTCTTATCGAGAAGTTCTTCGGCCTTATGTGTCGAGCCGTCTTTTCCACGAATCCGTACATCCTGTCCGATCGCCTCAGAGTGGGAGTAGTTTCTTGCCGTCTATTGAGTTATCGCCTGTTCGGGCCGCCCCTTTAATAAAATCCGGTTGCCGCGGCCGGGTTTTTACAATACGATGTTCGAATGGATGGGGGTCCTTTTCTGGAACTTTGAAGACATTGGCATGTTATATAGTGAAGGATAAAGGAGCATCTTTCAACAGGAGGTACCTAAATGAAAGGAATACGCAGTAGAACCGGATGGATACTAACGGTAACAATTGCGGCGGCCCTTTTTATCGGGGGGATGACGGCGGGGAATATCTTGAGCGGATGGGGAGATCTTTCCGTGGGGGGTCCAGTTCTCGCCGGCCCGGCTATCACCGACGAACAGGATGACAGCACCCTTCCCAACGCGATCGAGAAGGTCATCCCGGCGGTCGTATATATCCAGTCGAAAAGGATCGTAAAGCAGGAGGTCAGATCGCCCCTTTCGGACAATCCCCTCTTCAGGGACTTCTTCGACGATCTTCTCCGGCGCTACAACGTGCCGAGGGAGAGGGAGCAGCAGTATCTCGGCTCGGGGGTTATCATCAGCACTGACGGGTATATCCTGACGAACAACCATCTCGTCCAGGATGCCGAGGAAGTGGAAGTCCTGCTTCCCGACAAGAGAAAGTTCGATGCCGAGGTTGTCGGCACCGATCCCAGGAGCGACGTCGCCGTTCTGAAGATCGACGGAAAAGACCTTCCGGCGGTGCCCAAGGGCAAGTCCTCGGATCTGAGGCTCGGTCAGACGGTTCTCGCGATCGGTTATCCCTACGCCGTCGGGCAGACGGTCACCAGGGGGATAGTCAGCGCCCTGGGCAGATCGCTCGGCCTGGTCAACTACGAAGATTTCATCCAGACCGACGCGGCGATCAATCCGGGCAATTCTGGCGGAGCGCTGATCAATATCAACGGAGAGCTGGTCGGCATCAATACGGCGATATATTCGAGGAGCGGGGGGAACCAGGGGATAGGGTTCGCGATTCCGATAGAGCTGGCCGGACGGATAATGGACAGTCTCGTCGAGCACGGACGGGTCGTGAGGGGATATGTTGGCGTCGTTCCGCAGGATCTCGATCCGGAGATGTCGGAGTTCTTCGATCTGAAAGACACGGGGGGAGTCCTTATCTCGACTGTGGCCGAGGACAGCCCAGCCGAGAAAGCTGGCTTCAAGCAGGGCGATGTCGTCATACTTTTCGACGGCAAGAAGATAGAGGACAGCAACGAGTTCAGGAGGCTGGCGGCCGAGAAGGAGCCGGGGAGCAAGATCGACGTGGTCGTGCTGAGGGACGGCAAGAAGAAAACACTAACGGTTACGCTGGCCGAAAGGCCCGATAGCGGCGTCGCCGAGCGGGAAGATCATATTGATGACAAGTCTCCCCTCTTCCTCGGTGTGGGGTTGGAGAACCTGACCAACGAGTACAGGGACGCCCTCAACCTTCCACCCGATGTGAAGGGAGTCGTCATCACCGATATCGATCCGTCGGCACCGGCGGGAAAGGCCGGTCTCTCGAGGGGAGACGTCATAGTGCAGCTCAACAGGGTCATGGTCAAGGATCTCTCGGAGTTCAGGGATGTGGTCAAGAAATCGAGGGACGACAAGGCCCTGCTGCTTGTCTACAGGGGCGGAGGATATCAGTATGTGCTGATCAGGGCGAAATGACGGAAGCCCTGATCTGTCTTTGGTGGATGAAAAAAGGGGCGCCTACCGGCGCCCCTTTTCTGCTGACAGTCAGGCTGAACGGACGGAGTCAATCGTAGTACTCCTGCCCGAGGTGCGTGATAAGATCTTCGCCCTGGATGTAACGCAGGGTGTTCTTTAGCTTCATCAACTGTATGAAAAGGTCGTGCTCGGGGTAGAGCCCCGGAGCGAACATCGGGCTCTTGAAGTAGAACGAGAGCCATTCCTGGATCCCCTTGAACCCGATCCTGGAAGCCAGGTCGAGAAAGAGGGCCAGGTCGAGCACGATCGGGGCGGCCAGGATGCTGTCCCTGCACAGAAAATCGATCTTGATCTGCATCGGGTAGCCGAGCCATCCGAAGATGTCGAGATTGTCCCAGCCTTCCTTGTTGTCACCCCTCGGCGGATAGTAATTGATCCGGACCTTGTGATAGAAGTTGTCGTATAGCTCGGGGTAGACCTTTGGCTGAAGGATATACTCGAGCACGGAGAGCTTGCTCTCTTCCTTCGTCTTGAACGATTCGGGATCGTCGAGGACCTCGCCGTCGCGGTTCCCCAGGATGTTCGTCGAGAACCAGCCGTTCAGTCCTATCAACCTCGCCTTGAGCCCCGGCGCCAGGATCGTCTTCATCAGGGTCTGTCCCGTCTTGAAGTCCTTGCCGCAGACGGGAACATTGTTCTTCTGGGCCAGCTCCATCAGGGCCGGAATGTCGATCGTAAGATTCGGCGCGCCGTTGGCGAACGGGACTCCGAGCGACAGTGCCGCATATGCGTAAACCATGCTCGGCGCTATGTCGGGACTGTTCTCTTTCATCGCCTTCTCGAAGGAGGCGAGGCTCTCGTGGGCCTTCGTCGGCCTCATGAATATCTCGGTGCTCGCGCACCATACCATGACGAGCCTGTCGCATCCGTTTTTCTTCTTGAACTCGAGGATATCCTCCTTGAGCTGCCCGGCGAGATCGAACCAGTTCTTCCCCTTCTTCACCCAGGTGCCCGAGAGCTTCTTGACGTACTTCTGGTCGAAGACCGCTTTCATCGGCTTGATCCCCTCGAGAAATCCCTTGATGCCGTCTAGGGTCTCCCTGTGCAGCACCCCCGCATTGACGGCCGCCTCGTAGACGTTATCCTCGAAGATATCCCATCCCCCGAAGACGATATCCTCTAGGCCGGCAAGGGGTATGAAGTCCTTTATCATCGGGACCCGGTTATCGGTCCTCTTGCCCAGCCTGATCGTCCCCATCTGCGTAAGGGACCCGTAGGGCTTCGCCTTTCCCTGCCTGACCGCTTCTACGCCCGCGATGAAGGTGGTGGCCACGGCTCCCATCCCCGGCGTAAGGATCCCCAGTTTGCCCTGCGGGGCTTCCGGTTTCTTCTTTATCTCCATTGTTACCTCCTGGTTCGTCATTCGATTCCCCGTTATCATACAACCTTGACATAATAAAACAAATTTATTATATTTATATAAACTATAAATAATACTTATGGAATTAAGAACACTGAAATACCTGGTCTCGCTGGCGCAGCGCGGATCGTTCACCGCCGCCGCGAAGGACCACTATGTCACTCAACCCGCAGTAAGCATTCAGCTTAAGAAGATGCAGGAGGAGCTGGGAACCCGGCTGTTCGAGCTTGAGGGAAGAAGGATCAGGTTCACCCCCGCCGGTGAGGCGGCACTGGATTACGCGCGCAGGTTCATCGCCCTCGAGAAAGAGCTGATCCGCGAGCTGAGGGACATGGAGGGTCTTCAGAAGGGCAGGCTCGCGCTGGGAACGATAGACGCGGCGAGCATCTACGTCCTGCCGGGGATCTTCTCCGATTTTCACGATCTCTATCCGGGGATAGATATCAACCTCGAGATCTCGCCGACCGTTCCGCTGCTCGAGGGGCTCGGAAGCGGGAGGCTCGATCTTGTCGTCGCAACCCTTCCCGTAGAGGAGACGGACGACAGATCGATCATCCCCGTTTTCAGCGAGAACCTCCTGCCGATCGCACCTCCCGGACATCCCCTGTCCGAGGGAGGGAAGATCGAGGCGAATGAGCTTTCTGATTATCCGTTCATATCTTTTCACAGGGGATCGGTGACGAGACGGATCATCGAGGATGCCCTTCGCGAGAAGGGGGTCGAGATCAGGATCTCGATGGCGATCGACAGCCAGGAGGCGATAAGGAACCTGGTGGCCTCGGGCCTGGGGCTGGCCTTCCTGCCCGAATGGACGGTCAGGGAATACATAGAGAACGGCAGGGTGTCGCCTCTCGACATAAAGGGTCTTGAGATCAAGAGGAGCCTCGGCCTCGTTATGCCCGCCGGAAGATATCTTCCGTCGACGGTGAGGGCATTTCTGGGAGTATTGAGGGAAGGCCTGCATATCGATCTACCCGACGAATATTGCATACCCGTTCGAAAAAACGATGGTGAGGCACTCGGAAAGAAAAGCCGATGAGAAAAATGATGGAGACCGCGAGGAAGGAGATCGAATGAGGAAGAAGATAGAGGTCGCGAGGGAAGCGATACTGTCGGCCGGCTCACTTGTAAAGGCGAGCTTCGGCAGGGAGCGCTCGCGCGAGGTGGAGGAGAAGGACAGGAACGATTTCGTGACCGGAACCGACAGGGCGAGCGAAAAGATGATTACGGGAACCCTCGAATCGGCGTTTCCGCATATAGGAATCCTGGCCGAGGAGGGGACCGGGCAGAGGGGAGAGGACGAGTTCTGGGTGATAGATCCGCTCGACGGGACGACCAATTTCATCCACGGCTATCCCTCGATAGGGATCAGCATCGCCCTCGTGTCGTGCGGCGAGGTATCGCTCGGTCTCTGCTACGATCCTCTGCGCGAGGAGCTGTTCGAGGCCGTCCGTGGCGGTGGAGCGTTCTGCAACGGCGAGGCGATCCACGTCTCGGGGGCGGCTAGGATAGAGGATGCGCTTCTGGGCACCGGGTTCCCTTTCAAGGCGTACGATCATCTCGAAAGATACCTGGAGGTCTTCGGCGACCTGTTCAGGAGGTGCCAGGGGATCAGGAGGGCCGGAGCCGCGGTTCTCGATCTCAGCCACGTGGCGGCGGGGAGGCTCGACGGATTCTGGGAGCTTCACCTCAAGCCCTGGGATATGGCCGCCGGCTCGCTGATAATAAGGGAGGCGGGTGGGCTGGTAAGCGATTTCTTCGGCGGGGAGTCGTTTCTCTCGTCGGGAAATATAGTCGCCGGTTCTCCGGCGGTCTACAGGGCGGTGCTGGAGGTGACATCCCGCGTATTCAAACCCGGGGAGATACGCGAGCTTGCCACGGGATTTGACCTTACGGCGGGTTAGACACGCGGCCGCCGGCCTGAATATTCTTTCTATTGACATTGAATGCTGCTCGAAATAGCATTAGACCTTCATGAAATCGATGGGGTTCTTTCAATAATATCGTGTAAATCCCGGATAATCGCGGCCGGCCCGTAACAAGGAGCGTGTCCGGTTATTGCCCGGCGCGGAGAGAGCGCCCCGGATATCCGGGAACGGAAGAGGAGGAGAAGAGATGGCGGCCACGACCCTTCTTCCGCCGGTGACGGCGGTGCGGATGACATGGGCCAGGACCGGAGCCTTCCCCGGCGACGAGCATTCGAAACACTCTACGTTGCTTGCCGAGGCGGCGCTGAAGCAGATCAGGGACAGGGCGGAGAATGACGATCTCGAGCGGGCCTACGTCAACAGCGCCATAGCGACGATGGACGCCTGCCTCAGAAACCTCGCCACTATCTACAAGGGCAGGGAACTGAACTTCGAGGAGAACGGGAAGCTTCGAAAAGCCTACCTCGAATCGGTGAAGGAGAACCTCGAATTCGGAAACAAGGCGCGCGATTTCCTGAAATCGCTCCCCTCGATGGCGGTTACGGCCGGCGGCGGCGTCACCGTGATAGAAGCTATCGGTATTGACAGGATACCGATATGGGCCTTAAGTCTCCTTCTCGCCGGTCTAGGCTATCTCGTCAATCTCATCGTCGTCCGAAAGATGAGAAGACGCACGCAGATGCTCTATGTGAAGGAGGATTACGACAGGGATCTGTATTTCGAGCAGTACGTCCGAAGGGTCTCGGCGACACTGGAGACCCTCTATCTCGATCTGGACCGCATCCACAGGAATATTTTCAAATCCCCGTATCCCGTCGATAGGAGCGCGAAAGAAATTACCGACGGTCTCCTCTCGGGCGTGGGAACGACATTCTGCAGGTATATGCACAAGCACATGAACGAGAAGAGGATCACCCCGGAGCTATGGCCCGTCTGCGAATCGGGGAATCCAGAGGCGACCGAGAGCTGCAGATTCTGGAGCCTGGAACAGAAGGGTTGAAAAAATTAGGGGACCGCCCCAAAGAGGCGGCCCCCCGATCACAGGCGGGACTTGCTAGAGCGAATTGCTGCAGTTCATGCCCCATATCCCCTTGAAGAATCCCCTTCCATCCTCGCCTGTGACCCATTCCCCTTTAAGACGGCCTGCCGGCGCGGTGTTCCTGCCGTACCATTCTCCCTCGAACCATCCGCTCGAGATAAGCTCGGCCACGGAAGTGACCGACGGGGAATATCCGTAATGTCCCCTTAGTATGCCCTTGAACTCACCGCGGAGGCCGATATACTTTCCGAAAAATATCCGCTCCCCGGCGCTGTTGATGCCGAAATGCCCCCTGAGATATCCGGCCATCCAGCCGGCCTCGTTGATCCAGATACCGTGGAACCTGCCGAGGACTATCCCGCGCTGCTCACCCGTGTAGGTATTCACGATGGTGTCCGGCTCGGTCTTCCTGAAATCGCCGAGAAGGTATCCGTGCGGGCACTCCGGCGTGACGACATGGCTCGCTATCATGATGCCGTTACCGCATCTGTCGACCGGCTGGAACAGCTCGAGCGCCTCCAGCTCGTCGATCGTGAAGGTTCTGCTGAAAGGCCCCGTCTTGAATGTCAGGGTCGCGGGGGCCAGCTCGTTGCCGAGCGAATCGAGGGCTGAGGGCGGAACGATGATCCTCACCATTATCCCGTCCACGTGGGGGCATGTATGCGATACCCACTCTATCGTCGATCTGTCGATCCTCGTGATGTAATCCCGCGGATCGAAAGCTATCAGCCTCTCGATTACGATCGCACCCCCGTCGATATGCATGCCGCCCGTCCAGTCGAGCGGGCAGCAGTCGGTGATCGTCGAATCGACGACGGTATTCGCCAGCCTGCCCCAGACGGCCCGCAGCCTGTATCTCTTGACGTTGCGGTGGCGCTCCATCGCCTGGACGGAATTCTCGTTCTGCATCGGGTCCCCGTACAGGGGCTCCTGCCCCATCGCTTCGTACTGTTCCGGTTCTCCGAAGGCGACGAGCTCGTCGCCCTCCGTGTACCCTCCCGTAGGCGAATCGAGGTCGATCGCGCTTTCGGCATCCGCCGTCGTGTCGGACACCGGGGACACGGCATCGCTTCCGGTAAGCTGGCAGCCCGCCGCAATGGCGATGAGGAGTAGAACGAACAGCGGTGAAAGTATTCTCTTCATCTTTCCTTACCCTCCCTTTCCTTTGACTGGGTTAAAGTCGACTTTTCTTCCTTAAGGCTTGATTTACGAGAAAGGTCCTGGCCCGACCCTCTAGCTGATTTAGTCCTGCTATCCCTTTTTGCAGGACCGGTGCCTGATCGTGATCCCGGACGAAAATAGTGCCATCTTATTGTATAGGCATTAGTTGCAAAATCGACTTTCATGCGGGGCGGTCCGGTTTGAAGGGGGAAGTTGTACCGTATGGTTCAATCGAGAGATTTGAGTGTCCACGCAGGTCCATAAATCGGATCGAACCGAAGAAATCGCTAAAAGTTTACCGAAAAGGGACGAAAGTACTACTGAAGGATCGTGAAAAAAGGAGCGGCGATGAAGGAACTTGTAATATATGGAGGGGGGGGATTCGCCAGGGAGGTCTCTTTCCTCGTGAGGGAGATAAACAAAGGTCCGGGCGGTCCCTTCTACGATTTTCTGGGATATATAGACGACAACCCCTCGGCGACCGGAAGGGAGATCGGCGGCGGCGGGATCATCGGGGACGGCGGATGGTTCGAGAAGAGGAAGGAAAAGGTATGCTGCGCTATCGCCATAGGTAATCCAGCGGCGATCGAGCGCATCAGCGGCAGGCTCGCATCCTACGATTGCGTTGAATTTCCTAACCTTATCGACCGCTCGGTGACGATGGACGATGCAAGGGTCGAGCTCGGCGAGGGGAACATCATTACCGCCGGTAATATCTTCACGACCGATATCCGCATAGGTTCCTTCAACATCTTCAACCTATCCTGCACGTGCGGGCACGATGTGGTGATCGGGGACTGCTGCGTGATTAACCCCGGCTGCTGCATCTCCGGCTGCATCCACATGGAGGGAAGGTCTCTTGTCGGCACGGGGGCGACGGTTCTACAGTGCCTCACCATCGGGGAAGGGGCGGTCATCGGGGCGGGAGCCGTGGTGACGAAGGATGTCGAGGGGGGCGTCACGGTGGTCGGAGTGCCGGCAAGGCCGGTCGCGGTGCGCTCCGGCGTCTGACGGACACGAAGCCGACTAGCAACCGCCGCCTCCTCAGGCGGCCGATCCGTGCAGGCTCCAATCCGGCGGGCCGCAGGTAACCCCACAATTTATGAAACAACTTCAACGTTCCGCCCGTATCCTATGCATGGGACGATTCATCAAACAAGGAGGACTCGGGATGAAAAGAATTCTGGTTTTCATCATAGCCGCAGCTTTCACATTCGCCGCCTTCGGGGACACCGACGCCGAGTGCCGGATCAAGTATAAGGATCACGATTCGTACCTGGGATTCAGGGATGATGACGTCGAGGTCGATTTCGACGACGGAAGCATCATTTTCTACTCTGACCGGGACGACGACGAGGTCGAGATCACCGAGGATTACGAGCTGCTTATAAACGGCAAGCGGATAAAGCTCGACAAGGACCAGGAAAAGCTGGTTGAACGGTATTACGATAACATGGAGGATATAGTCGATTTCGCGAAGGAGCTGGGGATCGAGGGGGCGAAGATAGGAGCGAGCGGGGCCAAGCTGGGGCTTGATGCCCTGGCGAAGGTTTTCATGCTTCTTGACGACGATTACGATTCCGACGATCTCGAGAAGGAGATGGAAAAGGCGGCGGATAAAATCGAGCGCAGGGCGAAAAAGCTTGAGAAAAAGGCCGAAAAAATAGAGGATATGGCCGATGATCTTGAAAGAACCCACCGCAAGCTGAGAAGAGCGGTGCCGGAGCTCGACGAGCTCGGCTGGTTCTGACAGGCCCGCGCCCGCATGAAGGCGGGTTGTCCGTAATGTGACAGGGAAGGAGAGGCCGAGCTATGGAACAACATGTAACGATTCTGGGGGCCCTGCATATAGCCTTTAGCGCAACCGGCATCATCGCGGCGATGATCGTTTTCATCGCGGTGGCGGGCGGAGGGTTCCTCTCCGGCGATATAGAGGCGATGGCCATAACGACGACGATCGGATCCGCGATCGGGTTCCTACTGTTCATGCTCAGCCTGCCAGGACTGATCGGTGGGATAGGTCTTCTGAAACGCAGGCAGTGGGCAAGGATCCTGACTCTCGTGGTGGGATTCTTGAACCTGCCCGTTATTCCCTTCGGAACGATACTCGGTATATACACGATTTGGGTTCTGCTGAACGACAAAACGAAGTTGCTTTTTTCACCGCAGCGAGGAGCGTCCGAGAATGAATTTTGAAAATACTCTCACACGTGGAAGTGTCGCTATGCTGTCGATCATTCTTGAAATATTCTACCTCATCAAATCCGGCCTGTAATTTGGCGGCCGGCGGCCGTCATATTGCACGTGAGGCGGAGGGGACTCCACCGCACGCCGCGGAATCCAGGCGAATACTAATCAAGTTCAGATGAATTTTTCCCTTTTCTGGAGGTTGAGAAGACCGTAGAGAAGGGCGATGACCGTTCCGACGGCGAGATATATCCTGTTCGTCATCACCGTCTTGGCGAACACGGCCTCGTTTTCCGGCGTTATGAACGGATTGATGAAGAGGTCCCACTTGCTGTTCTCGACGAAATCGCTCAGGAACATCAGCCCGACGCCGATGATCACCATCACGACTGCCGTCCCGGTGCCGTCGCGTATAAGTGTCGAGAGGAGAAAGCAGATGCTTCCCAAAAAGAAGATCGGGAACATCAGGTGGTAGACCACCTTGAATACCGGCACGGAGACCAGGATCACAGAGCTGAGAAGCGCCAGGGCCAGAAGTATCACGAAGACGAGCACCCATATGAGAAACATCCTGCCGACCCAGACCTTGTACCTGTAGTTCGGGATCCCGAACAGTATCTCGATCATCCTGCTGTCCACGTCGTTCTGTATGCCGAACGCCATCGGGTAGAAGACAAGCAGTATCCCGGGCAGCACCAGGATGCCGAAGACCTGGGCCACCGACGGATCGGAATCCGAGCTGAAGAAGAATATCAGCGTGATCAGCAGGTAGAAGATGAACGCCGCGATCAGAAAGTAGATGAACTTGTTCGCGAAGATGATCTTCAGGTTGTACCTGGAATAGGTTGCCGTCAGATCTACGAGATTTTTTATCCTATTGACGTACCTCATGGTCCTTCTTTCTCAGCATCCACAGGTAGGCATCCTCCAGCGTCGGATTTATCTCCGCCGCGTCGGCGGCGGGGCGCTCCCGGGAAAGGCACCTTACCCTGATCTTCTCGCCGTCACGCATATGGTGAACGACCAGCATCGTCTTTCTGACCGTCTCGAGATCCTTGGGCTCGATGTTGAACTGCCATACATGGCCTCTCGCCGTCTCGGTCATCTTGGCCGGATCGTCGCAGTAGAGCAGCCTCCCCCGGTCGAGAATCGCCACCCGGTTGCAGGAGCTGTAGATATCCTCGATGATATGCGTGGAAAAGATCACGACCCTCTCCCTGCTCAGCTCGACGAGGAGGTTCCTGAACCTTATCCTCTCGCGCGGATCGAGGCCGGCGGTCGGTTCGTCCACGACCAGTATCCTCGGCAGGTGAAGGAGTATCTGCGCGATACCGACCCTCTGCTTCATTCCCCCCGAGAAAGAGCCTATGGTCTTGTCCCTGTGCTCCTCGATATGGACCGCCTCGAGAACGTAATTGACCATCTTCTCGCGGCGAGGCCTATCGGTCAGCCCTTTCAGTATGCCCTGGTAGTTGAGGAACTCCCATGCGGTCATGTTCTCGTATGTGCCGAATTCCTGCGGCAGGTAGCCGATGAGTCCCTGGAGCTCCTCCCTTTTCTCGTTCACGTCGATGCCGTTGATCTGGATCTTCCCGTAGCTCTGGTCGAAGATGCCGCAGATGATGCGCATGAGGGTCGTCTTGCCGGCCCCGTTGGGACCCAGCAGGCCGAACATCCCTTTCCCGATCTGGAGCGTCACGCCGTCGAGGGCCTTGAACGGGACCTTTTTCCGTCCGATCATCGGGATCATCATGACGAATCTGTAGAAAGCCTTTCTCAGGCCGGAGAATCTGCCCGAAATCCTCGCTATATTCACCTTGTCGCGGTGGATACGGTTGGAGGTCGTGTAGATCACCAGCGCCGTGTACCAGAGGGCGGCGATAAGGATCACGAGGGCCGTGTCATGCCACCTGAGATAGAAGAACAGCAGGTTTGCCAGGGGCAGTCCCCAGAAGAGGACCGGCCGCACCCGCCCGGCCCATCTCCCCGGCGACAGTCTGCCACCGCCTGAGAATCGGAACTCGAGGAACTCCCTGACCGGGTTCCAGAGAAAGAGGATATAGAAGAAGACGGCGTGGGAGAGGACGAATGTCCAGAAGAAGCTGTTCAGGTATAAATATACGAAATAGACGGCGAACGCCAGCAGGGGGACCTGCCAGGCGAATCCTCCGAAATCCGAGAGGGCGCGGTACGCATGCCCCGATCCGTCCCTGTGCCTCTTGGCGTTTCCCTTGTTCCACTCGCGCGCGAACCTCGAGGGATGATCGAATATCTTGACGAGGTTTCGTATCTCGATCGTTATCGGGGCACCCTCTGGGATTATGCTCGAGGCCGCCTGGCGGAGGCTCGACATCACGAACCATGTAGCCCCCGGAATGGAGAAGAGGAGCGCGGAGAGGAAGGCGAGCTTCCAGATATTGCTGTCTACGCGGGTGAAGATGAGGTAGCAGCCGGCGGTGAAGAGGATCATGTGGGCGATCTTGATCCTTATGTCGAGCCGGCGCATCCAGGAAAGGGCCGCCTCCAGCCCCGAGTAGACGACCGGTATGAATATCAGCGTGAAGAGGGTGCTCAGGGAGAGACCGCCGATAACGGTGATCGCGAACGGGGCTCCCATGATCGAGACATCCTCGGTCTTTCCCATCGCGAGCGGTATCATCGCGATTATCGTCGTCGCCGCCGTGATGAGGATCGGCCTCGTCCTGGCTCTCCCCGCCGCCAGCAGCGCCCTGGCGACCCTGTGACCGCGCCGCCTCAGTATCATCGAGTAGTCTATCAGGATGATCCCGTTGTTCACCACCACGCCGAGCAGTATGACAAACCCGGTCAGCGTATAGAGGTTGATGATCGAGGTCCGGGTGAATATCAGCATCCAGAACGATCCGATCGCCGCGAGCGGGACTGTGAACATCATCACCACCGGCGTCGTCAGCGATTCGAAGACCGAAGCGAGGATCATGTAGATCAGTATGAAGGCGGCTACGATGAGAAAGGTGTACTCTCCGTACTCGTTCTCTTCGTGCACCACCTCCACAGCGACGCCCGAGGGGATCACAAGGGCCGCCACGAGCTGATCGACCTCGGCCCTGGCCGATTCGAGAAGATCCTTCGAGCTGTTCACCTCGTCGGAGAACCGGTAGGTGACCTCGATCTGCTTCTCCTGGTTGACCCGGTTTATCGAGGGCAGGCCGTGCGAGTATATTATCCTCGAAAGCCGCTGGAGCTCGATCGATCCTGTGTTTCCCCCCTGTATCGACAGCCTTTGAAGATCCTCGATCCTGCGCTGCTCCTGGTTCATCTTCCTGATCACGATATCGTACTCGTCTGTCCCCTGCCTGTAGGTGAGGTTCGTCGAGAACTCGTTGGGAAACGTTCTGAGCTCCGATCCTATCGCCGAAAGCGGGATGTCGTAGTAGCTCATGAGGTCGGTGTCGAAATGCAGGTGAATCTCGGGGCGGTCATCGGAGACGTTCATGGAAGCCGACGATACCGAGCTCAGGTTTTCCAGGTGATACTTGATATCGTCGCCGAAATCCCTCATCACCTCGAAGTTGCTGCCTATGATCACGACCTTCTCCTGCTGGACGCCGATCCCGAACATCCTCATCATCGCCCTCTCCATGCCCATCCCGCCGCTCCTTCCGTACCGGGTGCTGGCCTGCGGCGGATCGAAGCTCACGTCGGCGGTCCTGTAGTCCTCGAAGCGTTTCCTCACGTCCTCCTTGATCTCGTTGAACGAACGGTTATCGATCTCCCTGTAATTATCCTTCAGGGTGATCGTGATCATCGCCTCGTCCTCGTAGATTCTGCTTAGCATGTCCATCTTCTCGGGGATCGACTCGAACCTCGACTCCAGGTCGGTCACCGTCGCGTCGGTCGTCTCGAGGGACGATCCCTTGGGCATCGACACGTATATCGTTATCGATGTCGCCTTGGACTCCTTGCTTACGTTGAGGCTTAGGCCGAGGCAGATTATGATGCTGGCGAAGAATACTATGATGGTTCCTATTATCGTCCTTGCCGGGTAGCGGAGGCACGATTTGAGGAGAACCGTGTAGATCTCGATTATCCGGTTGTTCCCCGAGACCGGCTGGAAGTTGGCCGAATCGCGCGCGCTGCGCCGCTTCAGGAAGAAATGAGTGACCATCGGAACGAGAAGCAGCGCCACGGCGAGGGAGACAAGCAGGGTCGATATGATCGACACGCCGACGTGCTTTCCCACGAGCTTGATCTCGAAGCGCGACGAGAAGATGAATGGGAGGAAGACGGTGATCGTCGTCGCCGTGGCCGCGAAGATCGAACGCCAGACCTCTTTCACCCCCTCTATGACGGCCGTGTCGGGGTCCCTTCCGAGGGAGACGAGACGGTAGATATTCTCGAGAACGACTACGCTGTTGTCGAGCAGCATCCCCACGGCGAGGGCCATCCCGATCAGGGTGAGGCTGTTTATCGTTATCCCCGCGGCGTAGAAGAAGTTGAAGGCGGTGAAGACCGAGATGGGGATGGCGAGGGCTATGATCAGGACGAGCCTCAGGTTCCTCAGGAAGACCCATAGGATAACCACCGCGAGGAGCCCCCCGATCAGCGCGAGCTTGATGATCAGGTCGATGTTCTTCTCCATGATCTCCGAGATGTCGTTCTGGACGATTATCTCGATGTCCCTCGACCTGAACTCCCCGTTCAGCCGGTCGACCACCTTTCTCGCCCTGTGAGACAGGTCTATCATGTTGACCTGCGATTCCCTGACGAGGGATACCGTCACCGCGTCCTTCCCGTTCACCCTGCTTATCGAGGTCTGCTCCTTCACCCCGAAATAGATCTCGGCCACGTCCCTTAAAAGGACCGGCCCCGTGGGATTGACGGTGATATTCTCGATCTCGCTTATATCGGCGTACTCGGAGACGACGTTCACGAAGTACTGCCTCCCCGACTCGTCGATCTGCCCGGCGAACGTGTTGCTCTCCCCGTTCCTCCTTATCAGACCGGCGACGGTGGAGGGGGTTATCCCGTAAGCCTCGCATACGGCGTCGTCGAGGATGATCTCGACCGATTTCTCCCGGCCTCCGGAGATCTCGAGGTTGGCGACGCCGTCGATGCTCTCGAGCTCCCGCCGGATCTCGTTGTCGACTATGTTTCTCACCCTGTCGAGCCCGCCGCCGCCCCGGACCTGGAGGTCCATGAACTTGTTGCTCACCTTCTCGGTGTCGATATTCCGCACCGCTAGGAAATATTCGTCCGGAAGCGTCGGCCTGACGGCGGCGATCTTCTGCTGGAGCTTGAGGTAGGCGTACTTGATGCTGATGTTCTGGTTGTAGTAGACCGTTATCATGCACCTGCCGGGCGAGGCGAACGATTCGATCCTGTCTATATCCTCGAGGGTGCCGATCGCGGTTTCCAGCGGGAGCACCGCTTCCCTCTCGACGTGCTCTGGATCGATGTCCTGGCTCGAGACCGCGTAGACGATGAGGAAGGGGAGCTCGGCGTTGGGCAGCAGCTCCACGGGGAGGTTCCTGTACGAGATGATCCCCAGCATCGTCAGCGCCGTGAAAAGCATGCTGATGAGGGTCTTGCGGCCTATGATCGGGTTGCTCGTTTTCATCTGGCCCGGTCCAGGACGGAGAAGACGCAGGGGATCACGAAAAGGGTAAGCGTCGTCGAGGTGATCAGTCCTCCGATGACGGCCAGGGCCATGGGCGCCCTCAGGGCCGCCCCCTCACCGAAGCCGAAGGTGAGGGGAAGAAGGGCGAGTATCGTGGTGGCGCTCGTCATGATGATCGGGCGTATCCTTCTCTGCCCGGCCTCGATGATCGCGTTCCTGCGCTCCAATCCTTCCTTCTTGAGTTTGTTTATGGCGTCGACGAGAATGATCGAATCGTTGACGGCGATCCCGACGAGCATGACCATCCCGATGAGGGCCATTATATTGAAGGTCTTTCCAAGGATGAAAAATATCAGCACCGCGCCGACGCCGGCCATGGGGATGGTGAGTATGATCGCGAAGGGGTGCACCAGCGATTCGAACTGCGACGCCAGCACCATGTAGACCAGTATTATGGAAAGGATCAGCGCGAAGCGCAGGTCCTTGAACTCGGCCTGCCTCTTCTCCTCCTCGCCGGTGATGACGAGCCTGTAGCCCGCGGGGACGTCGACCGCCCTGAGCCTGTTCTTGATATCGGCTATCAGGTGATCGAACGGCCTCCCCTTCCTCTGATGCGCCGTCACTATCCCGGTCCGGACCTGATTCCTCCTGTTGATTTGCTTCGGCGCGTTGCCGTACCGGACGGCGGCCACCTGGCTCAGCCGGACCATGCTCCCGTTTCCTTCCAGGAGTATATCCTCGATGCCGGAGAGGGACGTCTTGGGCACCTCGATGATGATCTCTTTCTTCTCTCCCTCGTGCTCCCAGTACCCCGCCTCCTTCCCCTGAAGGATATCCTTGAGTTGAGAGCTGATATCGTTCACGCCTATGTCGTACATGCCGGCCCTCAGGCGGTCGATGACGATATCGACCTCGGGCCGTCCCTCCTCCAGCGTCGTCTCGACGTTGAACAGGTCGCCGATCTCGAGCAGCTTCGCCTTCACGCCGGCCGTGATCTCCTCGAGCGTCCCAAGGTCCTCGCCCATCACCTCGACCACGACAGGCGCCGATTCGGTTCCCAGGGTGGTCATCAGGGCCGTCTGGTCCTGTATGAACTGCTCCTCGACGTCGGGGATCTCGCCGATCGCACCTCCGAGCCCCTGGATCACGAGCTCCGATGATATTTGGCGGCCTCCGCCCAGCCGTATCTTGATCGCCGCCGTGTTCTCGTCCTCGAACACCTCCCCCTCGTAATCGCTCATCGATGTGGCGGGACCGATCCTGCTGTATATCGATTCAACGTCCTTGCCGAGGAGTTCGTGGATTATATCCTCGATCCCGACGACCGTGTTCTCCGTCCTGTTCAGCTCCGTCCCCTCGGGAAGCGTGATCTGGACCGTGAACTCGTTCATGTCGGTCTTGGGTATGAACTCGCTCCCGACTACCGGAACGAGAAGCACCGCGATCGCTATGAGCGCGGCCGCCCCCAGGATGACCGTCCAGCGCCTCCCCAGCACATTGCCCAGGAGGGATCCGTACCAGCCGAACTTGATCGAACGCGTCTTCGCCGACGGAGGCCTCCTTTTTAGGAAGCGGCTGGCGAGCATCGGGATGACCAGTATCGCGACTACGAGGGAGGACAGCAGAGAGAAGGCCACCGTCCAGGCCTGGTCCTTGAACAGCTCTCCCGAGGCGCCGTGAAGGTAGACGATGGGGAGGAAGACGATGATAGTCGTTATCGTCGAGGCCGTGATCGCCCCGCCGACCTGGGATGCGCCCTCTATCGCCGCTTCCTTGATCGGCGTGCCGGCCTCGATATTGCGGATGATATTCTCCATGACGACGATCGCGTTATCGACCAGCATCCCGGCCCCCAGGGCGAGTCCCCCCAGCGTCATTATGTTTAGCGTGAGCCCGTTGAAATACATCAGGTTGAAGGTGGCCACGACGGAGATCGGTATGGCGACGCTCACGATCGCCGTCGTCCCGATCCTCCTGAGAAACACGTAGAGCACCAGTATCGCCAGCAGGATCCCTATGAGGGCCGTCTGCTTGACCTCGTCGACCGCGGCGGTGATGAACCTTCCCTGGTCCTGTATCACGGTCAGCTCGTAGCCGGGGAGGGCGTCGCCCAGCTTCTTCAATTCCTCGTGGAGGCGGTTCGACGCCTGCACCGTGTTGAACTTCATCTCCTTGTAGATGCTGAGGCTGAGGCAGCGTTCGCCGTTGAGCCTCACTATGCTTTTCGGCTCCTTGTTCCTGTACTCGATCTTCGAGACGTCCTTGAGGAATACCGGCACCTTCTCCTGCGTTTCGCCGTCGGCCGCCTGCTGGGGCTGCCCGGCCCCTTCGCCCTCCCGCCAAGTGATGATGATGTTCTCTATGTCCTCGAGCGTCTCGAGCTCGCCGACCCCCTTGACGAGGTATTCCAGACCCATCTCGGTAATCGAGCCCCCGGAGACGTTCTGATTGTAGCTCTCGATCCTCGCGGCGAGGGCGTCGAGGGTGAGGCCGTACGCCTCTAGGAGGTAGTTGTCGGTCTCGATGACGACCTCTTTCTCCTCCTGGCCCGAGATCTCGACCCCCGCTATCCCCTCGATCCTTGTGAGCTCGTTGCGTATGTAGTTCTCGGCCACCTTTCTCAGCTCGTCCATGTCGTTGATCTCGGGGTTCGACAGGCCGACGAGCATGATCGGCTCGGCGTTGGGGTCGTGCTGGGTGATAGTGATCTCGTCGATATCGGGATTGTTCTGCCCGATATCGGCGGCGCCCTTCTGAAGGTCGAGAAACGCCTCGTCCATGTCGGTGTTCCATTTATACTCGACGGTCGTGCGGGCCGCGCCCACGCGGATCGTCGTGTAGACGCCGATCACGCCCTTCTTCGTCGATGCCATCGGCTCGATCAGCCCGATGAACTGCTTCTCGATCTCCTCGGGGGGCAGCTCGCCGGCGGTGAGCTCGATGAAGATCCGCGGGTTGTTGAGATCGGGAAAGAGATCAATCCCGAGCCTCGTGAAGGAGAGGTAGCCCAGAAGAAGAACCGAGCAGACGAACATCAGCACGGTCACGGGATGCCGGACCGAAAAGCTTGAAATATTTCTCATCACCTGATCACTTTCACCTTCGAGCGGTTGCGCAGCGTCTCGAACCCCTTCACGACGAGACGCTCGTCCATCTTGAGCCCCTCGAGGACCTCTATGTTGTCCGGGTTTTCCAGGCCGGTCGTGATAGTCCTCTCCTGCGCGGCGCCCTTCTCGACGACGAAGACGGTCTTGCCCCTCTGCTTGACCAGGACGACGTCCTTCGGTATCACTATCGTGCTGTCGTGCCTCGCGATGATTATCTCGGCCTTGGCGAACATCCCCGGTCTCATGACGAGATCGGGATTATCGACTTGGATCGAGGCCTTGAACGAGCGCGATTCGGAATCGAGGGCGGGGGAGACCTGCGTCACCCTGCCCGAAAGCGTGTCGTCCGGTATCGAGTAGTTCATCACCCTTGCATCCTGCCCCGTCTTTATCACGCCGAGGTCCTTGCCGGGCAGGTTGACCTCGAGGTAGAGGGACCTGTAGCTCATGATCTGCACCATCGTGTTTCCCAACTCGACCATCGTCCCGGCGGTGTAATAGGGGAGATCGGTGATCACCCCGTCGAAGGGCGCCTTGATGCTCATCTTCGAGAGGTTGATCAGGGCGTTGTCGTAATCGTACCGGGCGTCCATGAACAAGCGCTCCGAATCCTTGAGCTCCTTCAGGGTGACGCCCCCCTTCTTGTAGAGGGACTGCTGCTTCTCGTACTCGAGCTTGGCCGTGTCGAGGTTGAGCTTCTTCGAATCTATCCTTATCGTGTTCTCCTGCTCCTCGCTCTCCAGCCTGATGATAACCTGTCCCTTCGTGACGGCGTCGCCGAGGGAGAAGGGCTTCCCGGTCGCCGGATTGGTATTGAGCACGTAGTCGCCGGCGACCTCCGACTTGATCGTCGTCTCGCTCATCGAGTTGACCGTGCCGGTCGCGACGATGTACTCCTCTATCGAGCCCGGCTTGATCTCCTCGACCGAGACGGGGACCGAGACCTCCGTCTCCAGGTCTGTCCCTCCGCCGCCGCAGGAAGCGATCAGAAATGTCAACGAAACGATAAGCAGGCATTTTTTCACGTCGGATTCCTCTCTTCCTGTTTCCCGAAGGACCCTATTCAAGAACGGAACGGTTGTTTTCGAAATCCCAGAGGGACTGTATCTTCATATCCAGCAGGCCGAGCCTGTATTGTATCAGGGAGGAGACCTCGTTGAGCTTCTTCTGGGAAAGCTGGACCTGGAACTGGTTGAGCTCCATGCTCGAGAGGTCTCCGTTGCGGTACTTCTCGAGGTTGATATCGTACGTGAGCTGTGAATTCCTCACGTTCTGCTTGGCGATCTCTATCTGCGTGACCTGGTTCTCCAGGTTCCTGTATGCGCTTCTTATCGATATCAGGATATCGTCCTTCTCCTCCTCCAGCGAGAGCTCCTGGGATTTCAGCGAGGCGCGGGCCGCCTCGAGGAGCGATTTCTTCTCGCCCCAGTCCCACAGCGGCACCTCGAGCGTCAGCGAGAACTGCTGGTTCTTGTCGGGGGAGTCGTAGATGCTCGAGAACCTTTCATCGGTTCCCGACGTGCCGTAGGCGAGGTTGATGTTTCCCCAGAACTCGTTCGTCGCCCCGGTGGTTATCACGTTGTTGCGGGCGTTCTCGATCTGTATCTCCTGCTGCCTTATCTCCATCCTGTTTTTCAGGCCGTGCGAGATAGCCTGCTGGAGGTCTACCTCCACGTAGTTGAACGAGATATCGGCCGTGATATCGATCTCCTCGTCGAGGGGGATGCCGAGAAGCTTCTTGAACCGGTCGAGCGCCGATTCGAGGGTAACCTTCTGGTTCTGCAGGGACGACTGCGCGCTGGAGAGGTTCAGCTCGGCCTGGTAGAGCTCGTCCAGGCTCTCCAGGCCAGCGTCGGCCTTGTTCTTGCTGATATCGTAGCCCACCTTCGTGTTCTCGTACTCGTCGTTGGCGACCTGGACCTGCATCTTCGCTTCGTAGACGTTGTAGAACTGCTGCATAACGAGCTGCTCTATCGACAGCTTCTGAATCGCGTAGTTCAGCTGGTTGTTCTCGAGATCGAGCTCGAGGTTCTCCAGCTCCATCTTCCTCTTGTTGTAGGTGAATATCGGCTGGTTGAAGCTGATGTAGAGGTTGTTCATGTACGTCTTGCTCGACTGGTCCTGGAACTCGCTGTACGAGTCCCGGTAGGAGAAGTTGTTGATCAGCGAAAGGGTCCCGTCGGTCCAGGTGATCGGCTGGCTGACCGTGAACTCGCCGCCCGACTCTTTCGTCTCCTGCGTGTACCAGGTGGAGAAGAGGTCGTTGAAGACCGTGCTGTTGCTGTACGATATCGGCGTGAGGGAGAGGCTGAATTTCGACTTCAGCCTGGCCTTCGCCGCGTTGAGCGATGCCTGGCTCCGTTCCAGGCTCAACCTGCTGTGCCTGATGTTTGGGCTCTTGTCCATCGCTATCCGGAGGGATTCCTCGAGGGTGAGCACGCGCTGCGCCGAGGCGCCGTCCGCCTGGAGCAGCACGGCCGCCAATGCGAGCAAGACGGTGTTTCTTCTCCCGATCTTCATTTTTCCTGCGAAACCCGAATCCATAGCAGTTTCCTTCCTAGCGTTTCACCCATTTTATGGCGTCGGCCACAACGTAGCGGGCCTTCGACTTGTTGTTGATCTCGACCTTCGCCGTGCCCTTCGATATGTAAAAGGAGCCGATGAAGTTCCATCCATCCTCGGCGGTGTTCAGGTCGAGCACGGTCTCCTCGATCCCGTCGTCGTGATGGATGAAGAGCGTGTTCGAGCCGAGATCGGAATCGCGATCCCTCCTGCCGCGGAAGGGGGACCGGACCTTGCCCACGTGAAAATATATGTCGTAGTTGCCGCTCTCCGCCAGCTCCGCGGTCCAGGCGGCTTTTCTTTTTCCGTCCCCGTGGCTCGTGAAATGGGCCGAGCGGATGTACCTGCCGTAGAATTTCGAATCGGTCGTCGCCAGCCAGGTCCCGGTGCTGGTCCAGCCCACGTACCTATCGTTGATGTCGGGCTTCGGGACGAGGCTCGGAATCATCCTCTTCAGCAGGCTCTTGGGCGACCCCTTGGCGAACGTGAATCCGGGATCCTCGTCGTCCGTGACGGTCTCTCCCGGCTCGATAAGCCTGACCGGCGCGTCCAGCACGCGCTCCCCGTCGAACGGCACGGCCCTCTTCTCCAGCTCGAACTCCTCGAAGGTTCTCGATATGTTGGAGGGGATGTTCATCGAGACCAGCGTGTTTATCTCCACCGAGCCGGGCTGGTAATCGAGAACGGCCCCTATCTCCTTCGTCTCGCCGGCCGCGAAGTACACGAGCCGCTCGAGGTTGTCCTCCTCGCGGGGGCCGCCGAAAGGTCCTCTGAAGCGCCCGCCCCGCATCCCCCTCTGGCGGGTGAAGGTGAGCTTCACCAGCCCGTCGACATCCTCCGGGTTGGATATCTTGAAGCGGACCTGGTAGCGTTCCCTGTCCTTGTCCAGGACCTTGTAGTTGCGGTATTCCCCGTCGAGGAAGCCGGGCAGCTTCCTGTCGGAGTACCAGCTCTCTATATACGGGGCGAAATCGAATCCGAAATCCTTCTCGAGGCCCGAAACGAAAGCCTCGCCGGTGGTCGCGCGGAACATGGTCTCCTTCAGCCAATTCTCCATGAACGATCCGAAGCGCTCCGGACCGACCCTGTTCTCGAGCAGGCGGAAGAGGAAATCGCCCTTCATCTTGAGGACGAAATTGGCCATGTTGCGTTTCTCGGGGTCGGAGAGGATCTCGCTGAGGTTCTCCTGCGTAAGGGCGAGGTTGCCCCTTTCCTCGGGCGTCATTCCCGTGAAGTAACGCCTGAAGACCGAGGGGGGATTATCCAGCCGGCCCGCCCAGAACGATTCGAGCGCCATGTTCAGGACCGGCCATCTCTCCGATTCGATGTGGTGTATGAAGGTGTAGAAGTTGGGGAATACGTTGTAGCTCGTCGTGAACGCGAACGGGTCCTCCTCGCGGAACGACGTTCTGCCGAAGTCCTGCGTGAGGGTCGAGCCGATGAAGTCGTTCAGCATGTTGCACTCATTCTCCAGTGGCGAGATCTCCTCGTTCGTGCGGTCGGTGCGCCTCTTCATCCTCTTCTGCATGATTCTGAAATCCACCCCGCCCAGCGATGCCCCCATCTCGGGGAGCAGCACGATCTCCGGCTGCACCGATTCCTGCCCGACGGACCAGAGGTGCCTGTAGCTGAAGAAATTGATCGGTACCTCGACAAGCGTCAGCCTGGTGTAGGGGTAGGTGAGGCCGAGGGTGTTCTCGTAGTCCTGGAGCGCCTCCCCGATGAGGGGGGAGAGGGTGTCGCCGATCTCGCTGAAGTACCCGGAGAAGAAATCGTGGCCCTTCTTGTAGTATATGGCGTACTCGACCGAGTCGACCGGTATCGAGATCCGCTCGTAATCGGCCGCGGCAAGGCTGAGGGAGGGCAGGGGCATCTCATGCTCGAAGACGAACCTGCCGCCGCCCCCGCTCGTTATCTTTCCCTGCGAGACGGCGGTCAGGCCGGCCGGCAGCGTCACATCGAGGGTGAACCTGGTGAAATGCTGGGCGTGGATCTCGGGGCGCTCCGAGCTGAAGCCGGCCCCGGCGACGGGGTACCAGTCGGATTCCGGCGTGAGCAGCAGGAAATCGGGCTGGATGAACGCGTAACGCTTCTTCACCTTCGGTATGTTCGCCCTCGGCATCGAGAAAGGCTTTTCCCTCGTCTCCTCGTCTATGTCGGGATAGCAGGCCTCCTCGTCGATCCTGCCGTGGTAGGCGACGTCGAACGAATCGACCGCACCGGGGGCGAGTGGAACCGACGGCTCGATGACGAGCAGGTGGATATCCCGCCTGTAGGGGACGGGTCCGCCCGCCCCGCTTACGCCGTCGACGGCCAGGCCCGGGTTGAGGGTGAATATGTAGCGGGCCGCGGGAGAGGAGGAGTCGTTCATGACACGGTACCTGGCCGTGGCGGCTATCGTCCTGCCCCTGTGCTCTATAGAGATGTCGCAGGTGAGGGGGGTTATGCGCTCCCCGCCCACGACCTGGTTGTTGGCCTCTATGATCCTCGCGCGTAGCGACCTTCCGCCGAGGATGTCGCCGATGTACCTGTATCCCAGTAGGAGCGCGGCGGCGAGGAAGACGACCGACAGGACCTTCGCCGACGAGGTGATCCCCCTCGACTGCGGAAGGCGTTTTATCATCACCACCGTCATGCATATGAATGAGAGGCCGAGCAGGAGGTATATCCCCCTGTGCTCGAGCAGGGACGGAAGATCGCCGAACCCGCAGAAGGTCGAGCGCTCGAGCGGGAGGGTGAAGGCCATGTAGTCGAAGAGGGAGTGAAACTTCCTCGCCAGGTAGAAGAGGGTCGTCCCTATGTAGCCGAGAAGGACGATGAAGGTTACGGCCTGGTTGCGTATAAGGACCATGAAGAGGAAGGAGAGGCCGAGTATGAATACCAGCGTCGAGAGGCTTATCACCAGCGGGTAGAGAAGGTACGAGAGCAGGTCCACCGGGACCTTCGCCGCGAAGATATTGAAGACCGCGGTGACGGCGAGGACGGCGATGTTGAGTATCGCGAAGACGGTGAGGATGCCGGCGGTTTTTCCCGCGACGTACTCGCCGTTGGTCATCGAGCGCATGTAGACGACCTCGGTCGTGTCGAGCTTCCTGTCCCGCTTGAGGAAGTCGGAGGCGAGGAAGATCGCTATCACCGCCTGCACGCTGTTCAGTATGAGAATCGTTATGTACGGTATCGTCGCCGGGATCGCCCGGACCGCCCACGGTCCCCAGCCGACCTCGGAGAGCAGACCGAAGTTCATGAATCCGAGGAAAACGATCGACATTATCGACAGGACACGGAAGAACCAGCTTCTAAAGAGGGTCTTTATCTCGATCCGGGCGACGGCCCAAACATTGTACAGTGATATCATTCAACTCACCTCGCGGTGTTCCATGAAGTAGACGTAGGCGTGCTCCAGGTTCGGCTCTATCTCCTCGGCGGGGTAGCCGTCGAGCTTGTCGCCGACGACGTGGACATCCCAGCCGTTCTCGGAGGGTATCGTCGATATCACCGAGTACTTCGACTTGATATCCTCCAGCTCGCTGTCGAGCGCGACGATCTTCCAGGCGTGCCCGCGCGCCTTGTCGAGCAGTCCGTCGGGAGAGCCCCGGAAGATGAGCCGCCCCTTGTCCAGAAGCGCCATGTTGTGGCAGGTGCTCGATATATCGCCGACGATGTGCGTCGATAGGAGGATTATAACGTCCCGCTGTCCGAGGTCGGCCAGGAGGTTCCTGAACCTTATCCTCTCCTCGGGATCGAGCCCCGTCGTCGGCTCGTCGACCACTATTATCTTCGGATCGCCTATGAGCGCCTGGGCGATGCCGAGCCTCCTCTTCATGCCGCCGGAGAGCTTGTTCGCCATCCTGTCCCTCACGTCGAAGAGCCCGACCTGCTCGAGCATCGCGTCGACGGCCCTGGTCCTCTCCTTCGGGTTCTTCAGTCCCGCCAGCGATGCCACGTAATCGAGAAACTCCCAGGTCTTAAGCTTCGAGAAGAACCTGAACTCCTGGGGGAGGTACCCGAGCATCGATCTTATCTCCCGGCGGTTTTTTCGAAGGTCGAGATCGCCGATCTTCACCGTCCCCGAAGAGGGCTCCATCAGCGTGACGAGAATCCTCATCAGGGTCGTCTTTCCGGCACCGTTGGGGCCGAGAAGGCCGAACATCCCGCTGCCGATCACGAGATCCAGGTCCTCGAGGGCGCGGTTACCGTTCTTGTAGACCATGCTCAGCTTTTCGATCTTAATTTCCATGGGACCCCTTCGTAATGAGCCTCTCCTTACAGTGTTATACGGAAAGAGCTCCGATATAGTTACAGTCCGCCCGAACCGGCCGCCCGTTACAGCAATCTGCCCGTCACGGTCCGAATCTCAGGAATATATCGAGCGCCCTCATCGCCCTGTCGATCTTGCGGAATACCGGTATCCCCGCCTCCTCCATCATCCTTACCGCGGGGTCGTAGATCGCCCCCTCGTTCAGGCAGACGACCATCGGCTTGGCGGTGGCGCGAAACAGCCTGATCAGCGTCTTCGGGTGCGAGTCGTCGTGATTGATATCCTCCCGGTGGCCCGGCCCGGCGGCGAGGTTTTCCTGCGCGGCCGTGGCGGCGACGTTGGAGACGACGACGCAGTCGGTGTTCTCGTCCTCGAGGAGCGCCTCGATGCATTTTCCATACTTCGCAGTAGTTATGGCCGGCGTGGCGTCGACCGGGTTATGAACGTCTATGAAGCCGGTCGGCAGGTACTCGCCGAGCTTCTTCATCGTGCCGGGGGAAAGCTGCGCGAGCTCCATCGAGAGGAGCCTGTCGGCTGCGATCGAGCACTCGAACCCGGCGTCGCTCGAGACCGCCACGCGGTTGCCCCCCGCCTTCCGCTGCCACAGGAGGGTCAGGACCTTCACCGCATCCTCGAAATCCTCCATCGAATCGGCGACGTATATCCCCGTATCGCTCATGAGGGTGCGCAGGACGTCGTAATCGCCCGCCATGGCGGCGGTGTGCGAGGCGACGGCGGCGGCGCCCTCGGCCGTTCTGCCCGTCTTGTAGAGGAGGATCCTTTTCCCGGCGCCGAGCGCTTCGTTCGCCGCGGCGAGGAACCGTTCG